>NZ_JABWQW010000001.1:0-443500 GCF_014268645.1 Pseudomonas sp. SWRI154 | reverse complement strand
CAAACCCTGTTACTGAGGAGCCGGATGCGTGAATTGCGCACGTCCGGATCTGTGGGAGGCCGGCCCAGGTAACTGGCCGGTCGACCCGACTTTTTCTCCGCTGCGCTGACAGCTTCCATCGAATGGATTCGCTTGGATCAATTATCTGCCGGCCAAAAAATTAATCCGTCCCCTTTTTCTTTTCGCTGTTGCGGGCCAGGTCCCATAAGTTAGCGCTCTTTGGGTGATAACCTAAACATTCTGCTATCAAAGGTATTGGATCACGTTATGAAAAGCGGTGAGAGGACGCTCGGAGCTAGCCTCGCTAACAGAGTAGTGGTCCCCGCCGTTTGGTTATCGGGGCTTGTGACGATAGGACTCTTGTGGGGCATGATACGGTTTTCGCCCGATAAGCTTACAGTTGAAGGACGTCAGCTCTTTGTGGCTTCTGTTTCTATTTTTTGCATCGCCATAGGGTACTTGATACGGCGCAATAGACGAGCAAAAGCACTTGTAGCCTCCATCAACCTAAAAGAAGGCTTGAGCCTTGATGGTACTCAGCGGCTCGGCTATCCAAACCCCACATTTTTTGTTTTTGACCTTTCCAACAAGAAACTCGCTCAATGCCAAAGCGCCACCGGCGACTATCAAATTCGGGACTTCACGTGGGTAACAGGCTGGCAGTTTGAGTGGCAACGGATTGACAGCAGGGTATCGGGCGGCGTTCTTCAAATAGTCGAAGGGGCAGGCATGAGCGTTCCAGCCGACGAGCTTCGGCGTAGGTTCATAAGATTCTCACTGGTTTTAACGGTTGCCGATACAAGTCATCCTCCTTTCCGTTTTCCAATGAATCGGAGCGCAGCTGAAGGGTGGTGTAGCCGGTGCAATGTATTTTTCAAGTGCTAAACCCGACCCATCACACCAGAGGAAAATTACCTTTAGAAATCGCGGCAGCGCTGATGCTAACGAAATGAATATAGGCGCTTTCTGGTGCGAAAGTAGCTACTTAATCTCATTCATCCGCTGCGTCGGCAACTCATTTTCCCTAGCGTATCGCTCGACTTCGTACCGCTCGCCAATCGAGTGAAGCGCCCGCCTCGCAGATATCCAACGCTACCCAAGGATGAACTATCGGAAATGAGGACTGCCACGGTGTCCGATCCTAAATTAATCGTCGATGAAACTCGTATATTTCAGTCTTTGGGGTTTAGGCAAAAGGCCGGAATTTATTATTTCAGGCCTGCCCATGGTAATAGGTGATTGTCTCTTTTAAAGAGTCCGAAAACTCATAGATTTCATCGAGTGAATTAATGGGGTGTCGAGTTTCGTTTTTGTCTTTATCGAAAACACCTAAATATTTTTGGGTTCTATTGAAGTGGAGCCTGGCGATTGGCTTACGATTGTTGTCGTCCAATAAAATTCCAAAATAGCTCTGGGTGTCTCTGTGTGCGATTCGTTTCGAGTCGATCACTGTGCGCACTATCGCCTTTATGATATGGAAACCTTCCAGTTCTTCCATTGTAGTAAGGACTCTATCCTCAGGTGTATCATTTGTTTCAGGCTGGCTCTCGGATACAACCCGTTCGGCTGGCGTCAGTAGCGGAACGCCGCTGATTGCTGACTTCAAGCGATCGTTAATTTGATCGTTTAGGAACTGAGAGGCGGCTTTTTTAGTTAGAAGCGCGAACTGCTCTCTTACTTTTTGCGTGATCACACCTTCATAGATTCGAGAGGCGAAGAAACGCACAAAATCATCGTCAGGCTGGGTGAACTGGGAAGCCATTTCTTTTTTTATCTGCCCTACGTACTTCAATTCACCTGCTGCGTTAATAATTGACTCAACGTCAAATGCTGATTTAGTAAGCTTTTGCAGCTCTGGTACCACGTGTTCGTCGATGTCTAAAAGATCTATCTCCAAGAACGGTTTTTCGTCCATTTTATTGGGGGCGTCTAAATCAGTGAAAAATCTGTAAAATCTGCCGTTCGTTAAGATTGAGATTCTGGCGGTGGTGACATGGAAATATCTGAACAACTGGCTCGCATGGTTTATATTCAGTGATTCGCCAATTTTCTTGGTCTCAATAAGAATTTGAATTTGGCCATTTTTTAAGATTGCGTAATCAATTTTTTCGCCTTTTTTTGTACCAATGTCACATATGTATTCGGGCACGACTTCGGACGGATCGAAAACGTCATAGCCAAGCACTGTGTGAATGAATGGCATTACAAAAGCGTTTTTAGTTGCTTCCTCGGTTTGAATTGTTGACGCTAACTGGTTTACCTTCGCCGACATTGCGTTCAAGCGGTCTATAAATTCCATTTTTCAGCTCCGTGGCCATTTTCCCGAATGGGTCAATAGAGGCTTAACGCTATTACTTGTTAGGTTTACTCGATACTGGATTTTTGTCCATGCTGGATGTTCAAACAGTTCAAGTAATAGAAACAGCCAAGCACGGGAGAGAGCCAGGGCAACGCTGAGCGCTTCGATGCCATTCTCATCCGCCTTGCGTAGGAAACTTCTGAAAATTCCACCAAAAGCATTATTCTGACCCTTAGGCTCTCGCCGGAGGTTTTCTGTCGCGTTACGCTCTGAATGTCGTTGTACATTCAGCGGCCGGGCTTGGTAACGGATGCGGCAGCTCTTCGAATCAAGGGAGTTGAAAAATGCATATCGATAGATCGAGAAAACGGCGTCATCTGCTCCGCAGCTCTGCATCGCGGTCCCGCTGCATCTTACTCAGTGGAGATCGCAAATGATCGTACAGCCAGAAGCAAAAACTATCGGCTACACTCCATTCCATTATTGCTCCGATCGTCCGCTGTTCCGCATTAATGGCGGTGTCCCGTTAAATGAAGCGTTGCAACAAGCGCCAAACCTCTTGCATCTCGCTTACCGGCTCGCAGAAGACGCAACCTTTGAAAGAAAAACGGACCGTCATGGATGGGCCGCTCATTATTTAATGGAGATGAGTAAAGCTGTGGTCGATGTTGTAGTAAAGGACATGACGGCTAGAGCCGAGGAGTCAAAAAACCCAATAGCTAACAACACATCGAGACTACAATCGTTCCGATTCGTCGCGCGGAGGAAATGGGGTAGATCACGATTATGAGGCGGTTTGATAATAAATGAACTTAATCGTGATTTGTCCCCAGTTTCGCGAGTGATATTTGCAGTTATTCCGATTCAATGATCAACCCAAAGTAAGTTGAAGGTATATGGAACTACGTGCTGATTTAATGCCTCCAGTGTTGGATGAGTTGCTGGTGGCTCGATTGACAACACTCGCAGAAGAAATCGATTGTGGACATCCCGAGAAGTCTCTATGTCAGTTGGCTGCTTTTAATAAAGAGGCAATGACGGAATTTGAGTTTATAGACTTTCAAGGGATTTATGGCGGCCAGAGTCATGACGCGTGGGTTCGCAAGGTCTTAGTTAAACCGTATGGACGGCGTTTGGAAGATCTCGCGAAACAAGAGCTTATCGAACTTGCTCGAAGGGTGATGAACGGAGATGGACCTGACCATGCAATTGAGTTTTGGCTCAGTATGCTGGAGATAAACATTCCGAATGACCGGGTATCTGATTTGATTTTTTGGCCAGGTGAGTATTTTAACGATGTAAGTTACTCCGACGAACTATCCCCGGAGCAAGTGATAGAAATTGCGTTGGAAGATGGGCGGGCCTCTGAGTAGCCGCGGTTCACAGGCCCACTTCCAAGGCGGATGAAACCCCGCGCAGGGAGGGTTGCTGGGAATGGCGGTAAGCTCGGAACCAATGAATACTCCACAACAACTCGGTGGAGAAAAACAGGAACAGGACCACGATTGTGAAAAGGAGGACGGAGACAGACTACGATGATGAAACTGTCCGTGGTCTGTCCCCGGTGTTTCAACAAGTGCGGGTGGCCTTATCGCCGGATGAGAGCTTGCTCCGGTTCGGTGGCAGAGCCGTCGTAAACCGGTTGCTGTGGTTTGTATGTAAACCGCGCCAGACCTTTTTTGAGCGGCTCCGTCACCCAGCGGGACCAAGCCCCCTCGCACGGGTTTGTGGTGTCGCGGCTCAGGCCGCCAGAGGCCAACCGACGCGCGCTGCACGGAGGAGACTGGCCTTTACTACCAAGCGATGAAAGGGGGCAATAACGAAGATATAAGCCCGGCCTAGACGATTGTGGCAATGGACCACGGTTGAAAACACCAGTTGGCGACTGCCTTCTGGCTCTTCCTCTCCCGAACACAGGATCGATATCCGGAAGTCGAGGTGCTTGTCGTCCTCTCCCAACACGATTTCAGTCTGGTTCGTGCTGTAGACCTTGAAGACGCCAACCCGATTAGCAAGCGTTGCCAAATATCTGGCTGTCTTGAGACCAAGACATGCAGCGATAGTGTCCCGGACTTTCATGAGCCATCCGACCCAGGATGGCTGGTGGGAAAGGATGAATCGAGCTAGCAAATCCGGATTGTTAGAGGTACCCGCAGGAAGCCGAATCGCAAAGGCGTCCGCCAGGTTCACCGACTTGTAAAGGTGGGTGACGCCGGACCTCGAGGGGACTGGCACGGACATAATGAGTTCGAATTGTCGGGGCATCGGGGATCTCTCCTGAGTTCTAACTACTGATTAGACGACCTGCCATGTCACGTTTCTTGTTGCGATGGTTTGTCGTATAACGCTCCTTGTTGCCCTACAGGCGGGCCTGAAAACGCAACGGCCACCTTTGCTGGTGTTCGCAGCATATCAATCGGCTGCGGACCATGCACAGTCTGTATGAATTCAGTTCAGCCGCCGGTTTGCGTTGTCCGAGCGATGAAGCAATGCCCCAGGAAGGATCATTAAATGCCAAAGAAACAGCCCGACGAAAAACCGGCAGCGACGGCCGCCGAAATCGAGCGATCTATCCTGGCGCTCAACAAAATGGCTGAGCGCTTATGGGGGGATGGCCGGGAAGCCGAAGCGCAGGCACTTTTAAAGGCGCTGGATGCGTTGAACCGCGCCCTTGATCGCATAAGGATCGGGGAGAGCCGTAGAGTGCTTCACTGAAGCCCGCCTGCAGGCACAAACGCAAAGGCGCCGAGTCGAACAAGAAGACTTTGGATTCGGTTTGAACCTCGATCGGCTCGTTCACTTTCAAATCGGAACATGCGGCGACGTTCGCTGGAAGCGCTTTAAGCTGCGCGACCGAAAGATGTTTTACCGGACCACACAAAAGCCCCACGGGGACGTGGGGCTTATCGATTACTTTTTCAGTTGCCGGCGGACATCATCGGCTAACGGCCCAACGGCTTTCACCGCTGCCTTGAGCTCGTTTTCGGTTACGCCGAACTCTTTTGTCCAGTATTTCAGTTCCCAGTCTTCGGAGGTGCTGATGCGGCTCCGGTCTTGGGGCCCGCGATTGCTCAAGTCGTCAGCCATTGTCGAGTTCCTTTGAGAAGGCCTGGTAGTGCCAGGCGACTCTCAATGGACAATCAGGCTGGGCTGTTTGCGCAATTTTTATGGCCTATGTCAGAGGCGCATGCCTTTAAGCGGATTCCAGCCTTGCTCGCCTTTCACTTCTTTCAAGTAATAGGCGTAGTTGGTCATGAGCGCATACATCATCGACATGGCGATGTTCAGGCCCATGCTCAAAGGTCGAGGGAAATCCATGCCGACGATGGCGAAAATCACGCTCAATACGATGTTGATTGCCAGGAAAATACCCAACAGGGCCAGGTTTTTCTTCCACAGGCCCAGAACGAACAGGTAGATAGGCCCGAAGAAAAATGCAATGACGTTGGCATTGATCAGTATCTTCTTCTTGAAGCCTGGCAGCGTCTTGACGGCTTCCTTGTAGCGCGGGTCGTTTGGTGCGCCATAGGTGTCAAAGAAGGCAAAGCGTTCCTGCCATTTGGCGCTGTATTTGTCAGTGCCTTGTACTTGTTCAGTGCTGCTCATTTTTCCGTTCCTTGTGTTCCATGAAAAGTGGATTTCTTCCGAGAGTCCCACGCTTCTGTCTTTAGCCTTGAACCCGAAGCGTTGTGCTGCCCGCTTTATAAGCGTTCACGCACAGAAATACCGCACCGGTCGTTTAAATGGCTAGCTGATCTGTGATGGACATCACGATAGTCCGGCGCACGCAGGCAAGGAGTACAGAGGAAGGGGGCGGAAATGGAAAAGGGCAGGTTATCCTGTCGCCCGTTCAACAACGGGCGACAGGATCATCCAACACTCAGGTCAACACTCAGAGCATGGCCTCCGCAAAAACATGGTCTTGGGTCATCGTCAGAAAGTGCAGCGGCATGTCCTGCTTTGCTTGTGGACACAGGATTTCAAGACTGCCAACTACCTGGCTTTCTAGTGCGCTCAGCCGCATCGACTCCTCTTCCTTTAGTTTTGCCATTCTCGCGTGGTTCGCTGCGATTTCATTGAGAGTTGACACGGTACATCTCCAGTGGCTGACCAAGCATGAGAATTTGCTGCCGCGCCAGAAAGACGTCGTCCTGGAGCTGCTACGACGTTCCGGTGCAAACCTTGCGCCAGAGGCAGCGGCGTTATGCGGGCCTCTTTCCCCAAGCGACCAGCGGCATGAATCGATGGCTGTCGAGGCCGGCAACGTTTCAACTTTGCCTCAGAAATAAGTCACTGATAATACAAACCCATCCTTGGGCATGAAGTGCGTGGACGGTGCAGGCAAGCGACGCGCAGCGTGATATGGAACTAATATCACCGTGAGTCTCTATATCTTTACAGGGGACATCCCCTTTTTCGAGAGAACTGCCATGTTCAAATCGCGCTCGTTGATTGCTGCAATGACCTGTTTTGCCTTGGTCACAGGTCCTGGAATCGTTGTTGCGGACCCGGGTAACGGAAAGGGAAACGCTCAGTTCGATCAAGGTCAGGGGCAAGGAGGCAAGGGCGGGCAGGGCAACAAGGGGGGCCAAGGTAATGCCGGCAACAAGGGCAACCAGGGAGGCAAGGGCAACCAGGGTGGTGGCGGCGATTGGCATAACGGCCCGAGCGTCGACCGTGGTGGCATTCTTGGCGTGATTGGTGGCTATCGTGATTACTGGAGCCCTGGTCCGGCGCTGCCACCGGGCATCCAGAAGAACCTCGCTCGCGGCAAGCCGCTGCCACCGGGCATCGCCAAGAAGCTCGACGGACGTTTATTGGGACGTCTGCCGCACTATGACGGTTATGAGTGGCAACAGGTCGGCACGGACTTGATCCTGGTGGCGATTGCCAGCGGCATCATCTATGAAGTGCTCAACGGTGCGTTCGATTAACCCGGTGTTCCAACGAAATCGCAGCCTCTCCAGAGGCTGCTTTCGTATCAGCTCTCAAGCTGTCGCAGGCGTTTGTACAGCGTATTGCGGCTGACCCCCAGCCGTCGCGCCAGATGTGAGATGTTTCCGCCCACTGCTTGCAACTGACGGTTCAGGTCTTCGGCATCATTCAGGTCCACTGTCAGCGGCTCAGGCGTTTCTATCGGCTCCATTTCCAAATCGACAAAGAAATCGTCGGGCAGATGCTCCGGCCGGATCGGCTGTTCCTCGGCCATCGCCAGGGCCACTTGCAGCACGCTGCTGACTTGCCGCAGATTGCCCGGCCAGGGATGGCGTTCGAACAGGTCGAGGACTTCGCGGCTCAGGCCCGCCCATTGGGTCGGTTCGCGGTGATGTTCCCAGAGGCGTTTGAACAGTGCTTGCTTGTCGCTGCGCTCGCGCAGCGGTGGCAGTTCCAGGGTCAGGCCGCCGATGCGGTAGTACAAATCTTCGCGGAATCGTCCCAGTTGCACCTGTTCACGGAGCGAGCGGTTGGTGGCGGAAATGATGCGGATATCCACCGGGAACAGCTCGGCGCTGCCCACCGGTTGCACGCAACGCTCCTGCAATACCCGTAACAGGCGGGCTTGGGTCGGCAGCGGCATGTCGCCGATTTCATCGAGGAACAGCGTGCCGCGGTCGGCCTTGCGGATCAGGCCGATGCTGCCCTTCTGGTTGGCGCCGGTGAAGGCGCCTTTTTCATAACCGAACAATTCCGATTCCACCAGCTCGGCGGGTATGGCTGCGCAGTTCACCGCGATAAATGGCTGCTTGTTGCGCGAACTGGCCTGGTGCAAGGCTTTGACGAACACCTCCTTGCCGACTCCGGTTTCCCCGTGGATCAACAGCGGAATATCTTTTTCCAGCAAGCGCTCGGCTTGGCGCACGGCTTTTTCCACCCGGTTGTCGCCGAAGTGCAAGGTGTTCAGGCTGATGGTGGCATTGGCGGGCGCTGACCTGGGCGGGGGCGTCGGTTCGGCAAAGATGCGCGGTTTGACCGACACCTGTTTCGGACGCTTGAGAAGGCACTGGAATCGATTGCGTCCAGACGCCTGCAAGGCGAACGGCAGGCCGTCGGGCTGATTCAACAACTCCATCAGCGAGACCTTGAACAGGCTCTCGATGCTCACCCGCGACAAGCTGAGGCCCAGCAGATTATCCGCGCGACGATTGGCCGAGAGCACTTGACCGCTTTCATCGAAAATCAACAGCCCGGCCCACTGGCTGTCGAGGTTGTTCAGTCCAGTGTTGAAAGTCAGTTGGAAGTGTTCACCGCGAAACAGGTTGAGGATCAGCCGGTTCTCCACGGTCTGGCTCATCATCTTGACCATGCCCAGGGTGTGGGACGGCGGCAAGTAACTGTCGCTGGAGACGTCCAGCACCGCGATGACCTTGCGTTCGGCGTCGAAGATCGGCGCCGCGGAGCCGGTCATGAAGCGGTTGGCCTTGAGGAAGTGTTCATCGTGTTCGATGTGCACCGCCTGTTCGCAGGCCAATGCGGTGCCGATGGCGTTGGTGCCCGTGCAGCGTTCCATCCAGCTCGCCCCGGCGCTGAAGCCATGGGCCAGTTTCGGTTCGATGAACCGCTGGGTGCCCCAGGACGTCAGCACCTGGCCCTGATTGTCGGCCAGCATGATCAGGCAATTGGAATTGCTCAGGATGTTCTCGTAATACGGCAGGACTTCCTGGTGCGTGGTCTGCACCAGTGAATGCTGGCTTTCGAGTAATTGGGCAATGCCCTCGGCGGGCAATTGGTCGAACGCGGGCACGCTCTGGTGATTCAGGCCAAAGGCGCGGCAGCGGGACCAGGAGGCCTGGATGATGGCCTCGTGGGACAAGGCAGGAGCAGGTGCGGCCATGGGGCACTCTCGTAGGTGCGGTTTTTTATTGTTGTGGCAAGTCTCGCACAGACTCCTTGTGCTGGGGCAATCGCGCCTCCATCGACTGGAGGCCAGGCTAACCGAAAGCGTTCATTCAGTGTTGTTCAAAATTGTTCATTGTCAACCTGCTCATTGTTCAGTTGTTCATTCCTCATTGTTCACTTGTGTTCATCAGCGAATTGCATTTTCCGCTTAATAGAAACCTATCCTAATAAAATCATTAGCTTGCGATTTCTGGCACGGCTTTCGCTTTTGCACCTGGGTCGCTTGACTCCAAATAATAAAAAGGCCGAGCCATGTCATTAAAGCTTGAGCACATCTGTCGCACCGTCGAAGGCCAGACCTGGATCGACGATGCCAATCTGAGTTTCGAACCAGGATCCTTCAACGTCCTGCTGGGCCGCACGCTGTCCGGCAAGACCAGCCTCATGCGCCTGATGGCCGGGCTGGACAAACCCGACAGCGGCCGCATCCTGATGAACGGCGTCGACGTCACCAACCGCCCGGTGCGGTTGCGCAACGTGTCGATGGTCTACCAGCAGTTCATCAACTACCCGACCATGACCGTTTTCGAAAACATCGCCTCGCCGTTGCGCCAGGCTGGCGTGTCCGACGAGGTCATCCAGGGCAAGGTCCTGGAAACCGCAAAAATGCTGCGGATCGAAAAATTCCTCAAGCGTCATCCGCTGGAGCTGTCCGGCGGCCAGCAGCAACGCACGGCCATGGCCCGGGCGTTGGTGAAGGACGCTGAGCTGATCCTGTTCGACGAGCCGCTGGTGAACCTGGACTACAAGCTGCGCGAAGAGCTGCGCCAGGAAATGCGCGAGCTGTTCCAGGCCCGCCACACTATCGCCGTCTACGCCACCACCGAGCCTAACGAAGCGCTGGCCCTGGGCGGCACGACGACGATCCTGCATGAAGGTCGGGTGATCCAGAGTGGCAAGTCGTCCTCGGTGTATCACCAGCCGCAAACCGTGCTGGCCGCCGAGTTGTTTTCCGAACCGCCGATCAACCTCATGCCGGGACGTATCGCCGGCAATGAAGTCAGCTTCGCCAATTTCGTCCACTTCCCGTTGAACGTCGACTTGCGTCCGGTGGGCGAGGGTGAGTTCCGTTTCGGCGTGCGCCCCAGCCATATCTCCCTGGTGCCGAGTAACGACGACGACCTCGAACTGGCAGTGACCGTCGAAGTGGCCGAGATCAGCGGCTCGGAGACGTTCCTGCACGTGCGCAACGAACATTTCCTGCTCGTCCTGCATTTACCCGGCGTGCACGAATACGATGTCGACGCGCCGATCCGCATCTACATCCCGACCCACAAATTGTTTGTCTTCGACGCCCAGGGCAAGCTCGTCCAAGCCCCCGGGCAGCGCATTGCGAGGGTTGCCTGATGGCCGAAATTCGTTTGCAAAACCTCGCCCACAGCTACACCAGCACCCCGGCGGGCCCCGAAGACTACGCGATCCGCGAGATGAATCACATCTGGGAGCAGGGCGGCGCCTACGCGCTGCTCGGGCCTTCGGGCTGCGGCAAGTCGACCTTGCTCAACATCATCTCCGGTTTGCTCAGCCCTTCCGAAGGGCAGGTGATGTTCGACAGTAAAGTCGTCAACGACCTGACCCCGGAGCGCCGCAACATCGCCCAGGTGTTCCAGTTCCCAGTGGTGTACGACACCATGACAGTGTTCGATAACCTGGCGTTTCCGCTGCGCAACCAAGGCATGGCCGAAGCGCGGATCCACACCAAGGTGCAGGAGATCGCCGAGGTCCTCGACCTGCAGAACCTGCTGGACAAAAAGGCCCGCAACCTCACCGCCGATGAGAAACAGAAAGTCTCCATGGGCCGTGGGCTGGTGCGCGACGATGTGTCGGCGATCCTGTTCGACGAGCCGCTGACGGTGATCGACCCGCACCTGAAATGGAAACTGCGGCGCAAGCTCAAGCAGATCCACGAGCAGTTCAACATCACCATGGTCTACGTCACCCACGACCAGTTGGAAGCTTCGACGTTCGCCGACAAGATCGCGGTGATGTACGGCGGCCAGATCGTCCAGTTCGGCACGCCGCGGGATTTGTTCGAACGCCCGAGCCACACCTTTGTCGGCTATTTCATCGGCAGCCCTGGCATGAACCTGATCGAGGTCACGGCGCAGCCCGGCGGCGTCGGTTTTGCCTCGACCCACTTGCCCTTGTCGGAAACCTTGCAACGTCGGGTCGCCGAGGCTGAAGGCAAAAGCCTGAAAGTCGGCATTCGTCCGGAATTCATCCACGTCTGGGACGGCCCTTACGACGACGCGATGCGGGCTGACGTGGTGCATGTCGAAGACCTCGGCACCTACAAGATCCTGACCCTGAACCTCGACGGTGCGCCGCTGAAAGTGCGCCTGGCCGAAGACAAGCCGGTGCCGGAAGGTACGGCGTACATCAGTTTCCCGGCGCAATGGCTGATGGTCTATGCCGATGAATATCTGCTCGAACCCACTGGCGAGGTGCAGCCATGAACAAGGTGCAGAACAACAAGGCCTGGTGGCTGGTGCTGCCGGTATTCCTGCTGGTGGCCTTCAGTGCCGTGATCCCGATGATGACCGTGGTCAACTATTCGGTGCAGGACATCTTTGACCAGTCCAGCCGCTACTTCGTCGGCGCCGACTGGTACAGGCAGGTGCTGCTCGATCCACGCCTGCACGACTCGCTGCTGCGCCAGTTCATCTACTCGGCGTGCGTGTTGTTGATTGAAATCCCCCTGGGCATCGCTATCGCCCTGACCATGCCGACCAAGGGCAAATGGTCATCCCTGGTGTTGATCATCCTGGCGATTCCGCTGCTGATCCCGTGGAACGTGGTGGGCACCATCTGGCAGATTTTCGGCCGTGCCGACATCGGCCTGCTGGGCTCGACGCTCAACGCCATGGGCATCAAATACAACTATGCGGCCAACACCATGGACGCTTGGGTCACGGTGCTGGTGATGGACGTCTGGCACTGGACTTCACTGGTGGCGCTGTTGTGCTATTCGGGGTTGCGGGCGATTCCAGACGTCTACTATCAAGCGGCGCGGATCGATCGTGCATCCAGCTGGGCGGTGTTCCGCCACATTCAGTTGCCGAAGATGAAAAGCGTGCTGCTGATCGCCGTGATGCTGCGCTTCATGGACAGTTTCATGATCTACACCGAGCCGTTCGTACTCACCGGCGGCGGGCCGGGCAACGCCACGACGTTCCTCAGCCAGACCCTGACGCAAATGGCCATCGGCCAATTCGACCTGGGCCCGGCGGCGGCGTTTTCCCTGGTGTACTTCCTGATCATTCTGTTGGTGTCCTGGCTGTTCTACACCGCCATGACGCACTCCGACGCCAACCGTTGAGGCCCGCACCATGAGCAAAAGAAAGCTGATTCCGCTGTTGATCTACATCCTGTTCCTGCTGGTGCCCATCTACTGGCTGCTGAACATGTCGTTCAAGAGCAACACTGAGATCCTTGGCAGCCTGACCCTGTGGCCGCAGGATTTCACCTTCCACAACTACAAGGTGATTTTCACCGATCCGAGCTGGTACACCGGTTACCTCAACTCGCTGTACTACGTGAGTTTGAACACGGTGATTTCCCTGGCGGTCGCGCTGCCGGCAGCCTATGCGTTCTCGCGCTACCGCTTTCTCGGCGACAAGCATCTGTTCTTCTGGCTGCTGACCAACCGCATGGCGCCACCGGCGGTATTCCTGCTGCCGTTCTTCCAGCTGTACTCATCGATCGGGCTGTTCGACACCCACATCGCGGTGGCTTTGGCCCACTGCCTGTTCAACGTCCCGCTGGCGGTGTGGATCCTCGAAGGCTTCATGTCCGGAGTGCCAAAAGAAATTGACGAGACCGCCTACATTGACGGCTACAGTTTCCCCAAGTTCTTCACCAAGATCTTCATTCCGTTGATTGGCTCCGGCATCGGTGTCACGGCGTTTTTCTGCTTCATGTTTTCCTGGGTCGAGCTGTTGCTGGCCCGGACATTGACCTCGGTGAATGCCAAGCCGATCGCGGCGGTCATGACCCGCACGGTGTCGGCGTCCGGTATCGACTGGGGGGTGCTGGCGGCGGCGGGGGTGTTGACCATCCTGCCGGGCATGCTGGTGATCTGGTTCGTTCGCAACCACGTGGCCAAGGGCTTTGCCCTGGGCCGGGTCTGAGGAGTCGATGATGGAATGGATGAACTGGACCGCCCCGACGGCGGCATTCTTTGGGGTCATTGCCTTGCTGCTGGCGGGCATGACGACATGGGAATTGCGTTCGCCGAGTATCCCTCGGCGTGGTTTCCTGCCGATTGCCACGACCCGTGGCGATCGGTTGTTTATCGGTCTTCTCGGTAGCGCCTACCTGCACCTGCTGGTAATCGGCGTTACCGACTGGAGCATCTGGATAGCGTTCGCGTTGTCTTTGGTGTGGCTGTTGGCAGTGATGCGGTGGGGCTAATCGCGACAACGCGACGATCAGGCTCTTAAACCCAAACAGGAGAGGTCTCTATGTTCGATAAAAACAATAAGCTGCGACATAGCGTTTCATTGGCAGCCATGCTGGCACTCAGCGGGCTGAGCGCTTCGGCCTGGGCCGACGCCTATGAAGACGCCGCTAAAAAATGGATCGGCAGTGAATTCAAGCCGTCGACCCTGACAGCCGAGCAGCAGCTCGAAGAGCTGAAGTGGTTCATCAAGGCCGCCGAGCCGTTTCGCGGGATGAAAATCAACGTGGTGTCGGAAACCATCGCCACTCACGAATATGAATCCAAGGTGTTGGCCAAGGCCTTCAACGAAATCACCGGGATCCAGCTGACCCACGACCTGCTCCAGGAAGGCGATGTGGTGGAGAAGCTGCAGACCCAGATGCAGTCCGACAAGAATATCTATGACGGCTGGGTCAACGACTCGGACCTGATCGGCACGCACTTTCGCTATGGCAAGACCGAGTCGATCACTGACCTGATGGCCAACGAAGGCAAGAATTTCACCTCGCCGACCCTGGACCTCAAGGACTTCATCGGTATTTCCTTCACCACCGCGCCGGACGGCAAGGTCTATCAGCTGCCCGACCAGCAGTTCGCCAACCTGTACTGGTTCCGCGCCGACTGGTTCGAACGTGCGGACCTGAAGGCCAAGTTCAAGGAGAAATACGGCTACGAGTTGGGCGTACCGGTGAACTGGTCGGCCTATGAAGACATCGCCAAGTTCTTCTCCGAAGACGTCAAGGAGATCGACGGCAAGCGTGTCTATGGCCACATGGACTACGGCAAGAAAGACCCGTCCCTGGGCTGGCGCTTTACCGATGCCTGGTTCTCCATGGCCGGTGGCGGCGACAAGGGCTTGCCCAACGGTTTGCCGGTGGACGAGTGGGGCATTCGCGTCGAAGACTGCCACCCGGTCGGTTCCAGCGTGACCCGTGGCGGCGACACCAACGGCCCCGCGGCCGTGTTCGCCACCACCAAATACGTGGACTGGATGAAGAAGTACGCGCCACCGGAAGCGGCGGGCATGACTTTCTCCGAATCCGGACCGGTGCCGGCCCAGGGCAACATCGCCCAGCAGATTTTCTGGTACACCGCATTCACTGCCGACATGACCAAGCCGGGCCTGCCGGTGGTGAACGCCGATGGCACGCCGAAATGGCGCATGGCGCCTTCGCCGCGCGGTCCGTATTGGGAAGAGGGCATGAAGCTGGGTTATCAGGACGTGGGTTCGTGGACGTTCATGAAGTCCACGCCTGAGAAACAGAAACTCGCGGCCTGGCTCTATGCGCAGTTCGTGACCTCCAAGACTGTCTCGTTGAAGAAGACTATCGTCGGCCTGACGCCGATTCGTGAGTCGGACATCAACTCCCAGGCCCTGACCGACCTGGCGCCGAAACTCGGTGGCCTGGTGGAGTTCTACCGCAGCCCGGCCCGCGTGCAATGGACCCCGACCGGGACCAACGTGCCGGACTACCCACGCCTGGCGCAACTGTGGTGGAGCCACATCGCCGAAGCGGCCAGCGGCGAGAAGACTCCGCAACAGGCCCTCGATGGCCTGGCCAAGGATCAGGACGCGATCATGACCCGTCTGGAACGCTCCAAGGCCCAGGCCACTTGTGCGCCTAAGATGAACCCTGAGCGCGACGCGCAATACTGGTTCGACCAACCGGGCGCACCGAAGCCGAAACTGGCGAACGAGAAGCCTAAAGGTGAAACAGTGAGCTACACCGAGCTGTTGAAATCATGGGAGGCGGCCCGCAAGTAATGCTTCAAGCGTGACAAACGAACGGCATCGAAAGGTGCCGTTTTTTTTCGGGCGGCAAAGCCTGCATCATCTCGGGTCCTTCGTCAGGACGTAGAACTGGAAGAGCTGTCCAGTGACGCTACACGAGGCGAGACGGGAAACGAGCGTCAATGCGCATCGGCTGGCCAGGTAGTCCATCGCCGGCAGCACGGGTGTATGTCCGAACACGATAAGCCTGCCGCCGGGGACCAGTGTCTCCACCAATCGCGGCAGCAACTGTTCGGCTTCGGAACGGGTCATGACTTCTGCGTTGAGAAACCGAAGCACGAGTACATCGCAATAGACGCTGACGGGGTCGACGGCATCGGCTAGCCGAAAGTCAACCGAACATCCATAACGATTGCGGGCCGCTTCTATCATCGAGGGCGAACGATCCGAGCCGATGCAACGGCTGTCTGGCAGGGCAAGGGCCAGTTGGTGAATGAACGTGCCGGTGGAGCAGGCCGGGTCATGGATCACCGCGCCAGGTTTCAGCCAGGACCGCAGCAGCGTGCAGCAGTGGTGTCGAAAGTGTGCTTCACCCTCGTCGAGCTTACTGGCGAGACCTTCAGTGAACGCCCAATAGCCGGGAGGGCAGACGAACTCTCTCCCGTTGCGCCGAAGGGCGGGGAAAGGAAAGTAGATCTCACTGTCGGGGGCGCCCAGCGCATCAGCGAACGCGGCCACTTTGTCCGCCTGCCGAGTGGGCCGGTAATCGAGCACCAAGCCCTCATCACCCCAGTGCAGTTGGCCGAGCGGCCCGAGCAGCATCCAGGGTGCGAGCCGACTGTCCAAGCGCAGGCGCGTGTGTTCATCCCGTTGCAATGTCTTGCGGCCGACCCAGTCGCGTCCCCGGCAACGCAGGATGAAGATGTGGTTGAGCCCGACGCCCCTGGGTTCGACGAAGCGCGCCCATGATTCTGGCGCCACGGGTTCGGCCTGCAACACGTTTTCCAGCTCCAGTTCGCGCCGCAGACGCTGCCGCGTCATCGGTTCAGGCATCGGCCGTCGCTCCCGCCAGGGCGCGTTGTCGTCCGCGCGCCATGGGCACGACCACGTTGCCGCTGGAGACGATGTAGAAGCGCTCCAGCCCGGGCACCACGACATTGACCAGTGTCGTGCCTGCCTCGGAACGGTAAAGCGTCGAGCTGCCGACCATGTACCCATGTTGGTGAAGGTTATCGGCCAGTTGCCGGATCTGCTGATCCAATGGGCAGGCTCCGTCGACTGTCGGCAGCCGAATGATTTTTTGCGGCCGGGTGTCGAGTAGATGGCGTGGATCAAAGCGCATGCAGCGTCGCAAGCGGGCAAATCTGGCCAAGTGGCGCTCGGCCTTGGACAGTTGGTCGCGCAGCGGGGATTCGCTGGCGTTCAGGTGCAGTTGAACCAATTCGGTCAAGGCGCGCGACGCGGCGTGACGCGGGTCGAGCGAAGTGCCTGCGCCGAAAACGCCGACCAGCCCGTGGTCGGTGTCGGCAAAGGCCAGGCACGTGGTGGCCGAAAACTCTGTGCTGATGTCCAATAACACGATTGGCGCGTCGATCTCCGCCTGGGCATCGGCCCACAGTCTGCCTACAGCCTCTTCGGTGGGCAGGCGCTGGACGATGCGCAGGGGTGTGGCGTTCTGGTAATAAAAATGATCCAGCAGGAATATCGAGACCGCATCACGCTCCACGCACTCGTTGAGGCCGTGAAGTAGCGCTTCGTCACGGGTCGCGCCGATGGCGGTGCCGCTGTTGCTGGAATAGCGCCGTAGCGAACGGTAGTCGGTCGTATCGGTTGGCAGGGGGTCATTTGCATAAAGCGGCATCGTCAATGCGATGGGGTAGTGGAACGAGGTGCCGTCGGTGATGGCCGTGTAAGAGCGGCAGGCGATCCGACAGTCAGGCTGGTCCTGCAGGGTATTCAACAAGTCGTCTTTGCCGAATACGCCGCCGCTCAAGTCAGCGGTCGTCAACAGACTGAGGTCCGTGGCGAGGGCCGGGTCGCTCAAATAATGTTCCAGTGCTTCGTACAGCGCGCCGACGCGAGCCGATTCGGCGTATCCCTTGCCGCACCCCATGACTTTTGCCCGCGAGTTACCGACTTCAGCCTGGACCGAGACGACCCGGTTGCCCAGTGCGCGCAGGCTGCTTTGCAATCCCAGGGCCAGCAGCTCGGCTTCGATTTGTCGTGCTGCCTGAGCCAGGGACAGTTCGCGCTCTGGCGCGAGAGATGCGTCCATGTTTCGTCACTCCTGGTACGGGGTGGTACGGGGTGGTATGGGGGCACGGCGCGCCCCCACTTTTCATTACTCGGCGTCAAGCTCGGCTTGTTCTGTCGGGCTCAGTTGCAGGCCCTCCAGCAACTGCTCCGGGGCGAGAACATTCGGATTGTCTCGGTCGTTACACAGGTTAGACAGATCGCTAACAATCATGCTGGCGGAATAGCCCATGGGTTCAGTCCCTTTTTCTTAAGTTGATCGAAGGCAATTTGGAAGCGCCAATGCTGCGGCGCGGAGGAACGTTATGAAGCTCACGGAGCCAGGTCAAACATGACGATTTGTAAGCGGGGCCGGTGGCGATCATGACCAACGCATTCGCTTTCACTGTCGTGCTTGGAAGCCCTGATCCCATGAACTCGGGGCTGGGGCGAGGGCGATTCGGATAAGGATGTGAGACCTAGGCGCGTTCAAAGTGGGAAAAAGCGTAATGAGCGGCGAGGTATTTCCTAAAGCGCTGTGATCCATTATTTGAAGGATTGCGCTTGCCGGAATATCAGCGGGGGGGGGCTGATGCTTTTTCCTACAAGATTTTGAACGATCCAGCAGGTGTCAACCGGCCTTGGCCGGACTGGCGCCAGCGCGTCCTGCGACGGGCGACGCTGTGGTTTTCATCAATGTATCCAGTGCCTGCCGATAAGTCCGACCCGCCAGGCTCATGCTGTTGTTATGCGTGGCCCCCGGCACCAGCAACAAATGCTTGGGCTCGCGGGCGGCATTGAACAATTGCTCGCTGAAGCGAGGCGGTACATAGCGGTCGGCGGCGCCGTGGACCACCAGCAACGGCATGTTGATCTCGCTGATCTTGTCGATGGAGTCGAACTTCTGCGACAGCAACCAGCGCACCGGCAGGGAGGTGTCCGCCATCGCGGTGGCGACATCGCCCAAGGAGGTAAACGTGGACTCGATCACCAGGCCTCGGGCCGGCACGGCACTGCCATTTCTGGCCGCCGCCTGACCCAATTGCGCCGCGAGGTCGACCGCGACCGCGCCGCCCAGGGAGTGGCCGTAGATCAGCCGCAACGCCGGGTCCGGTTGCAGCACTTCGAGACGCTCCCAAGCGATTCGCGCATCCTCATAGACGCTGGCTTCCGACGGCAGGTTGCCCTGGCTCTTGCCGAAACCGCGGTAATCGATGGCCAGCACCGAATAGCCCAGCGCCCTCAGTTGCTGGATGCGAAACAACTGGCCTGTCAGGTTCCAGCGCACACCATGCAGATACAGGATGGCCGGGGCATTCTTGCGTTCGGCCGGCCACCACCAGCCATGGATGTTTTCCCCGGCCTTGAAGCTTTTCGGCTTGAGATCGAACTCCTGCACCCCGCTGGGGAGCCCGCTGAACCAGCTCGCCGTCCCCGGCTCGATGCGAAACACCAATTCACGCTCCTTGTGCTGCAACACGGCGCAGCCTACTGGCAGGCCGACGACCAGCGCAGCCATGAAAGACCAGGCCAGCCAACGTTGCTTGAGGCGAGAGAGAAAAGATGAAGACATCGACGCGATTCGCTACTTGGGGTAGAAGGTGCCTTATTAGCAGATTCTGCGTAACCGACGCAGTGATTTCGGACGGTTAGCCATCAGACTCTGGTTCCTTCGCCAGAAGGTGAATGCAATCCGATCGAACTCTCACCGTTTTGTCCCACTCGAAAATTCGACACTCATCCATATCGAGGACGATGCCATGACAACCGAGCATTCCAAAGAGCAGGCCCAACCCGGCAACAGTGCACCGGCCAAGGATGCCGCCGACGATCCGGTACCGGTGGTGGAGCGCGATGTCCACCATCCCGATGCGGCGACTGACAAAGTGGACAAGACCATTACGCCAAAATCGATCAAGAGCCATGAGCAGGACGCTGACAAATTGCAGGAAAAGGTCGGGGATGTGGAGAAAAAACTCGGCCGCTAAAGGGGGACGGTTATTCGTCACAAGTGCCCTTGGGCTTGTTTTGGAAACTGAGAGAAGTTGTGGGGAGCGAATAAATCCTCTCCCCACAAAGTAATGCCTTATGAGAGAGGAAAACTACGCATCCTCAAGCTGAACGAGCTCATACATCCGTTCAGCCTTGCCGTACCCCACCTTCGGTATCCCCGTCAGCCGCTGATGCAACACTTGGCTCAATGAGCAGCCGGGGGGCAGGTAGGTGTCGCCGAAATCCCCATCCAATTGAACCGGATGGACAATCACTTCGAGCAAACCATGCTCCGGTGGCGCGGCGTGAAACAAGTCCGCGGGGGTGCAGACAAAGTCCGCCGTCGCGCCGCATAAACGACGCAGGCGACGGTTGAGTAAGGTCTTGAAGATGCGCTTGGGGACATTCAGGTTTGCTCCGAGGTTGCGCGCCAGGCGAATGGGCACGCCTTGCCGCGCAGCGAAACGTGCCACCTGCTCTCCGATGGGCCAGATGTTGTGCACGTGCTGATGCGAGTCCAGGTGGCTTGGGCGCAATCCGTGATCCAGGCAGTGTTGCCATTGCGCCTGAAGTTCGTCCTCTATTGCCGCGAGGTCTTTGGCGCCCAGGCGCAGGCAATAGCGTGACAGGCTGAAGTTGAACTGGCCGTCCGCATCGCAGAACGCCGGACGCGACTTGATGGCCTGGCTCAGCGGCTGCCCGTGGCTGAGATTGAAATGCAGGCCGATGCGCCCTTTGAGCCAGGGCTTTTGGGACAGTACGCACGCCTGTTCGAAGCCCGGCGTATTGGCCATTATGGTGGCGGAACTGATTACGCCTGCTTCGAAGGCTCGAACGATTATCGTGTTCTCACTGACACAGAGTCCGAAGTCGTCAGCGTTGATGATTACTTGGCGGGGCATGGGGAATCTCCTTTTCCTTGGGGGTACAAGGTGAATTTGTTGCTGTGGTTTTTTGCGGAGGGTGTTTGCGAAGCCAGGGTTTAAGACTTTTCCAGAGTCGCAAGGCGAGCCCGAGGATCAGGCCATCGGGTTGCCAGGAATAAAAACTCCAGCGCCAATGCTCCAGTTGACCGGTCATGCGTTCGTGCAATTGATGACTGGAGTTATTGAGGCTGACCCGTGACGCATCGATCCACCGCCAGTTTTCGTCCAGCCCCCAACGAATCCACTCTTCGAGTAATACCCGGCCACTGCCCAGGTCGCCGTACTGCGGCAGGAAGGCGAGGTTGTAGTCATACAATCTGCCTTGATCCAACAGGCCGAGGCGATAACTGATGCACTCGCCGTTTAGCTCCAGCGTCACCACCCGCACCAGCCCTTGGGCGGCGAGAGCGGTGAAGGCGTGGTTCATCCACTGCCTGCGCCTGGGGTCGGCAAAGATCCCAACGCCTTCCTCGCCTTTCCAGCTGGCGGCCTCGACATCGGCAAAGGCTCGCAACAATTGCCCCATGCTGATGGCGTCTGGCGTTATCCGGCGGATCTCGGCGCCGCAAGCGGCGATCCGCTTGCGCGCCCGACGCAGCTTGTAGCGTGGATCGCCAGAGACTTCCTGATGGTCGCTGTCGCTGATCAAGTGCACCGGAACCCGGCAACTGAGGCGCCGCTCCCCGGTGGAACTCAGTGTCATCCAAGCGCTAAGGACGCTTTGCTCGCCGACCGGCTCCACCACTTCATTGAGTTGCAGCATCGCGTGGGGTATCTGCTGACGGATCTGCATCAGCGCCTTGCCCATGCCTTCGTCGTCCAGGCGCGCCAGCAGAGCGATGCGGTCGGCCAAGGGGTAACCCAAGTGGTGCAACACCCGGAATCGCAGCCCGCCAATACGCTCACGTCCCGAAACCAGGGGCAGGCATAGAGACAAGTCCTGGTCCTGCCAGCCCAGCAGCACATGCAATTGCTGATCGGGCAATAGGGCGAATTCAGCCGCTTGCAGCCAGGCCAGGGTGTTAAACGGTGTTGCGTCGGCCACCTGGGTTCGCAGCTGTTCATAAGCTGACACAGGAAAATCCGCCGCGCCCATGGAGCGACACCATTGGAACCGGATTGTCATGGACGCAAGGCCGCCGTAGCGGATGGAATGGGCTTGGCCGGTTTACGGAGGGAATCCAGTACGGAGCCGGTGTAGAAAGTGTCACGGAAAAACCGCCAACGACCGAACAAGCGATACATATGGGTGATCTTGCCGCTCTCCTGGTAGTCCATGCGTAGGTGTAGCTTGACGGATGCAATGTTGCTCAGCTCGAAGACGTCGACCACTTTGTTGAAACCCCGTGCGGCCATGATTTTCCAAAGTCCCAACTGCATGTCCACCGATAGCTGGGTTCCCCAGTAAGCACGGTACAGCTCACCGTTGAACTGGAAGTACTCACCCGTTTTGACCGGGAACCAGCAGCGAAAGAAGTGGCGGTCGAAATAGTCCCGTGTACTGCCCCAGATGAAAGCAACGACGTCGCCCTGGCCGTCCAGGCACATGAGCCCGGTGTGACCTTCGGCGGCCAGTTCGCGCATGGTCTCGACTTGATCGCCGAAGTACCTGGCAAAGGCACCGGCATTGCGCGTGGTAATAGGTTCCAAGCGCAACGGCGTATAGGGCCTGAGCTTGTGAGGCGGTATTGGGCTGACCAGATCACGTTCCGTCCATACCAGTTGCTCGTGGAAATACACGTAGTGTCTGCACAGCTGATTTATAACGGCGCGCAGACCTTTTTTCCGAATGCGATTACGCAGTTTTTGCAGAACGTTCATGGGGCCTCCTGGCGGGGCGGTTGGGGAA
This sequence comes from Pseudomonas sp. SWRI154, assembly GCF_014268645.1. Taxonomy (NCBI): domain Bacteria; kingdom Pseudomonadati; phylum Pseudomonadota; class Gammaproteobacteria; order Pseudomonadales; family Pseudomonadaceae; genus Pseudomonas; species Pseudomonas sp. SWRI154. The sequence continues at coordinate 421,132 of NZ_JABWQW010000001.1, read as the reverse complement.
AGAACCCACCACGAGCTTGCTCGCGATGGGGGTAGTTCGCCATGGACATCAGGCCGTCGCAGTCGATGCAACCGGCTGGGTTGGTTTACGAAAGGCACCCAGTGCCGAGCCGCTGTAGAACGTGTCGCGGAAAATCCGCCAGCGACCGAACAGGCGAAACACGTGGGTGATCTTGCCGCGTTCCTGGAAGCCCATGCGCAGGTGCATCTTGATCGCCGGGGTGTTTTGCGAGTCGCAGACATCGACCATTGTGTCGCACCCTTTGTCCAACATGACTTTCCACATTTCCATTTGCATGTCCGCCGACATGCTGGAACCCCAATAGGCGCGGATCATCTCGCCACCGAACTGAAAGTATTCGCCAGGCTTGATTGGAAAGTTGCAGCGATAGAAATGGCGGTCGAAATAATCTCTTGTGCTGGCCCAGGCAAACCCCACGGTATCGCCCCGATCATCTAGGTACATCAAGCCTGTGTAGCCTTCGGTCGCCAACTCGCGCATGGTTTCGACGCGGTCGCCGAAGTGCCGGGCAAACGCATCGGCGTTGGCGATTGTGATGAACTCCAGGCGCATTGGTGGGTAGGGCTTGAGGTTATGTGGGGGGAGCGGAGTCCGTATGTCATGCTCCAGCCACACCAGTCTGGTGTGGGCAAATACGTAGCATCTGCATAGCTGCTTTAGAACGGCGCGCAGACCTTTTTTCTGGATGCGATCACGCAATGTTTGCAGAGCCTTCATGGTGCCTCCTGACGGGTGGCAGGGTTGGGGGAGAGGGGAGCTGTCCAACTGAGGGCGAAGACGGTTTCCCCTTGCAGGAGAAACCCGACCTGGCCGGCCTTGCAATCAAACGGGACGCTGTGGCTGCGGTTGTCCGGGCCGAAATACAGCAGGGTCATGCCAGGTTGAGGGCAGGCCGTGCCGTCGAGGCTGACCTGATGGGCTCGTGTGCTTTTGTTCACACCCAGCAGATTGCGTTGCTTGCCGGTGGCCATGGCCAGTACGTCGACTTCAAAAGCGTCGTTGTCCAGGCGCAGCACCTGGTCGAGCCAATGCTGTTGAATGAACTGCTGGGCCAGGCCCACGGGCTTGAGCTCGAAGCGCTGATTGTCCAGCACCCGCACCATGCCTTTGGGGTATTCAGGTTCGTCGGCGACCATGAACCAATTGAGCATGTCGAGCCAACCATCTGCGGAGGCGTTGATCACCACCGACGTCCACCACAGGGCGGCGTAATGGGTTTCCTGGTCGTAGGGGCTCAGGCTCGAGCCGCTGGACATGTTGGTCTGGTCCAACAGCAAAGCCTTGCGCGGCCGGCCCTGGCGATCCAATCCAACGAGGTTGGCAGCCTGACGGACGCTGTCGCGGTAGACCCGGGTCGCCAGCAGGTCGCGGATCATCCATTCATGCCAGGCCAGGGCGTCGATCTGGTCGTCGGACGTCGCGAGCAGGCGCCGTGCCCAGTCGATCCCGCGCTTGTCAGCCGCATTTTCGCTGAAGGGGCCGTTGGTGAAGCGGGAGCTGGCGGGTATGGCGATGCGGACACCGGCGCGTGCATTGGCGGGATCGGCGCGGACCTGGGCCGCCATGCTCTGGAACAGTTGCTGGAAACTGGCGAAGTCTGGGTAGTTCAGGTTTGGCTCATCGGCAAAACTCAGGTAGTGGATGCCGTTGTCGCCCGAAGCCCGGGTCGACATTAGCCAGGCTTGCAAACCCCTGAGACTGGTCCGGTCGGGCTGTAGATCCGCCCGGCGCTGTCTGCCGGCCAGCAGGGTGAGGTCTTGGCGGATACCGAAGCGGTCCCGGTACAAACGTCGGAAGGGATCTTCATGATTGCCCCTCGCCGCCATGACGTCGACGAGGCTGTAGAGGGTTGCCGCCTGGGGTTTTAGCGCATCGAGCACAGCGTAGCTGGAGGGCGGCAGTAACTCATAGGGCAGATAGATGCCCAGCTTGGGGGTCGTGCCGAGCGCCTCGTCGTACAACGTCAGATGGGTCTGCCCCGGATCCTGGCGCACCGGTTGCAGGTGCGCCGGGTCTTGGGCGAACAGGTTGGCCGTGCCGTCCAACCAGAACGCGGCCTTGCCGTTGCCTTGCACCTGCAGGCGCCAGGTTTGCTCGACGTTGGTAACGGGCAGCGCCACTTGATCGAATTGCCAATAGGCGCGGTACGGCTTGAGGTTCAACTGCACCTGTTTGCCATCGGCGACGCGCCGGGCTTGCAATGCGCGCACGCCGTTATGGAATTTGCCCGCCAGCACGGCCTGCTCGCCAGCGGCCACTTTGAAATACAACTCGTCGCCGTCGTGGACTTCGGCGCTGAAATGCACTTTGGCCGGCGCGAACAGGGCGTGGGTGCGCGCATCGTGTTCGACCGTATAGCGACGGAAACTGTAGCCGGGAATTTCCAGGCGATAACTGGCTGCACCCGGCAACAAGGGCCACTGCTGCTCGCCACGCACCTGAGCGGCCTCGATCAGGCGTTCACCGACGAGTTGCCCTTGGCCGTTGAGCAGGTACAAGTGTTCGGTGTTGGCCTCGGCCTGCCAGGCCGGCACCCAGCGCACGGTCACGCGATCCGCACGGTCGGTTTGCAGGTACAGGCTGCCGTCGCGGATACCGGTCCATTGCAGGGACGCGCCGTGGGCCAGGCAGGCCAGGCTGCATAAACCCACGCACAAGCCGGTTTTCCACCCGTGGACTGACCCCATCGCAAGCCTGCTCAGGATGGCGGTTTGACGGATAACCGCACTCATGCCGATTTCCCCAGGAGCATCTGACGCATCGGCAGCAGATCGCTTGGCAGGATGATCAACGTCTGCCACAGCGACACGCCGCTGAGACGGCAATACATCATCAGCATGGCAACGGTCACACCCAGATAGGCGATGGACGAAGCGGCGGCAGCGCCGACGATGCCATAGCGGGGAATGAGCACCAGATTGAGCGCCAGGTTCGCCAGCGCCCCGATGCCCATCAGCAGCGATACGCTGCCGGGACGATCCTTGCCTAGCAAGTCCAGGCGCAGGATGCTCGCATAGCACAGTCCAAACAGCCCCGGCAGCAAGGCCAGCAGGGCGGGATAAGCCGGTTGATAGACCGCGCCGAACAGCGTGACGATCAGCCATTCGCCCATCAACGCCATGCCCAGGCAGGCGCCGAGCATCACCGTCGCGGTCAGGCGCAAGGCCAGCGGGGTCAGGCGCTGCATGTCGCTGTCTTGTTGCAGCAGGCGTTTCATCAGCGGAGTGGTGACCGCTTCCGGCACGATCAGCAGCAGCTCGGCGGCGGCGCTGGCCATGGCGTAATGTCCCAACGCGGTGCTGCCCAACAGTGCACCGATGAAGAGGAAGTCCGAACGCAGCATCACTTGCTGGAACAGCAGATCCGGATGGCTGCGGGTGCCGTAGCGCAGCAGTTCGTTCTGGCTGGCGCGATCCCAGTGCAGGGCGAACGCGTGATCGCGGCGCAACCACATCCAACCGGCCAGCACCACCAGGCTCAGGCCTGCCAGCCAACTGATCAGCGCCGCTTCCAGCGCGGTGTCTTTCCACATCCAGAACAACGCCACGAACAGCAACAGCGGCGCCAGGGATTCCATCAGCCGCAAGGCATTGAACGCGCCCACGCCGCCCGAGGCATTGTGCAGGGTCAGCAGGCCGCTCTTGAGCACCGTCAACGGTACGGCCAACAACAGCAGCCATGCCAGCAGGCCCAACTGCGTGGTGATATCCAGTTCGCCGCCGAATTCGCGTACCAGCGCCACCACCAGCAACGTCAGCAACCCGGCCAGCAGGCAGCCGAAGACCAGCACCTGACTGAGCAGCAAACCCATCGACCGCTGCTGCGCGGCCTGGTAACCGACGGCACTGTTCAGCCCACCGCTGGTGGCGGCGCTGATCAGGTCCGGCAGGGTGCTGAGCAGCGCGAACAGCCCGCGTTCGCTGGGCCCGAGGATCCGCGCCAGCAGCACGTTGCGCAGCAGGCGCAGGCCGATCATCGCCAGGCGCGTGCCCATGCTCAGCGCCAAGTGCCTGAGGTAATGAGCGCGGCTCATGGACGGGCTCCTCGGCGAATGCGCCAGGCCAGCAATTCCGGGTGACAGGCATTGCGCTGGCTGACGCCGAAGCGCGGCAGGTTCAAAGGGTCGCCATCGTTGCGATACAGTCCGGCCTCGGTGCCCAGCGCGAACGGAAAACCGTGGGCCGCCACCTGCTCGCGCACGCGGGCGTCGTGATCGCCGTTGGGGTAGCAATACACCGGAAGGGGTTGGGCGCAGCCGTTTTCCAGGGCAGTCCAACTGCGGGTCAGTTCTTCGTGCAGGCGCTGGTCATCCAGCCCGGTCAGAATCGCATGACTGGCGCCATGGGGGCCGAAGCGCACCAGCCCGGAATCTTCGAGCATGCGCACTTGGGTCCAGTCCAGCGCCTGGGGTTGGGAGCCTTGTGGACAGGTGTCGGTCAGGTCGCTCAAAGTGCGAGGGTCGAGGCTCTTGAGGCTTTGCAGATAATGCAGCAACGCCAGGCTGCGGCGCTCGTCATCAATGTCATCGAGCAGCACCGGCAATGGCCGGCCGACGTGGTGCAAATGCTCGATCAAAGCGTGCCGCGCCACCTGCCCATGGCTGCCCCAGAGGGTTTCGCCGATGCTTTCCCACCAGAAGTGCTGGCGGCTGCCGACGAAATCGGTGGACAGGAAAATGCTCGCCGGGACCTGGTACTGGCGCAGCAGCGGAAAGGCGTTCATAGCGTTATCGCGCCAGCCGTCGTCAAACGTCAGCGCCACCCGTGGACGGTTCGGAACGCTTTCCGGGTCGGCCAGCAACAAGCTCATCAATGGCACGCATTCAAAATGCCGTTGCAGCCAGATCAACAAATGCTCGAACGCATCAGGTCCCACACACAGCTCGTTGCGATGGGGCAGCTCGGCGGCACGGTCGTTGTTCAGCACCCGATGCAACATCAGGATGACGCCGGCGCCACGCAACGGGTGGCGGCCCAGGGATGTGTTCAAGTACAGCCAGCCGCCGGTGCGCTTGAAGACGTGTTTGATCGACATCAGCCCTTCTCCTTAGCGATTCTGCTCGGGGTTCCATTGGCTGTACCGCTGGCCGCGCAGGAACTGCCACAGGCCGATGCACATGCCCGCCAGCGTGACCAGCACGAACGCAGCCAGGCGAAAGGGCCGGGGCAAGCGGTGCCCTGCGTCCATCAAGCCGATCAACGCCATCGCGTAGCCCAGCAGCTGCGCCACCAGGCTCAAGCGATAAAACCCATGCTGGCTCCACAGCCAGGCATTGCTCAGCAGCAGCGGCAGGAGCAACACCGGTGCCAGGCGGCGGATCAACTTGTGGCTAATCAGCCCAATGGCATACAACCCATGGCGCAGCGGGTTGAGCAGCTCCCGGCGCTGGGCCAGACTCTGCAACCCGCCGACGGTGACTCGCTGGCGGCGGCGAAACTGCTTGTCGGCTTCGTCCACGCCTTGATCGGTCACCCGGGCTCGTGGCGCATAAACGATGGACTTGCCGGCCATGGGCGCGCAGGTGCTGAGGAAAAAATCATCGTTGACTTGCGTCGGTATCGGTTGGAACAACGTCCGGCGCAGGGCCAACAGGGCGCCGTCGGCCGAGACCATGCAGCCGGTGCGACTTTCCACCTGGCGCAGCCAGCCTTCGTAATGGCGATACAGACTGTCCCCCAGACTCAGGCCTTTTCCGGGCACGGGAATCTCCATATGGCCGGCACAGGCGCCGACTTCCGGATCGCCCAGCGGCGCCAGCAGATGGCCGAGGGTGTCGGTAAACCATTGATTGTCGGCGTCGGTAAACACCAGGATTTCGCCGCGGCTATGGGCCACGCCCGTGTTGAGGGCGGCAGCCTTGCCCTGGCGCGGCAGGTCGAGCACGGTGATGCGCGGATCGATCACCTTGCGCGCGCAGGCCACCGTGTCGTCGGTGGAGCCGTCGCTGGCGAGGATGATTTGCAGCGAGCGCGCCGGAGAATCCTGGGCCAGCAACATGTGCAACTTTTCTTCGATGTGCCGCGCCTCGTTATGGGCGGCAATGATAATGCTGACGTCCATCGGCACTGACGTGGTGTAGCGTCGTATCGGAAACAACGGGGTCAGCAAGGTCAATAGCACGGGGTAGCCGAGGTAGGCGTACACCGGCAGCAACAGGCAAGACCAATAAATGAATTCAGCCACGGGCAGGTCTCCTGACATTCCATTGACATAGATTGAGCAGCAACGCGGCGCCGGTCAGGTGCAGGCGCATCCCATGCAGGATCCACAGTTGCAAGGCCAGGCGCGGGTCGCGTTGGCTCTGGCGCAGGCTGAGGGCCAAGGCCGGCAATGTGGCGATGAACAGCAACATCAGCCCCAGGCGCGCCTGGCCTTGGAGCAGGGCGACCAGCGCCAGGAAATCCAAACCCCAGGCGCCGAGGGACAGTGCGGGAAAGCGCAACAGGCGCAGGCTCGGTCCATGGCTGCGCAGCAACTGCCAGTGACTGCCCTGGCGCCACAGTTCCTTGCTCATCCATTCGCGCCAACTGCCTTCGTAGCCCCAGTGCAGGGCCACGCTTTCGTTGACCAACAGCAACTGCGCACCGACTTGGCGCAAGCGCAGGGAGAAATCCTTGTCTTCGCCGGTGCGCAGGGTTTCGTCGAAGCCTGCGACCTGATCGAACCAGGCGCGGCGCATCAGCAAGTTGGCGCTGGGCAGCCATTGCACCCGGTGCAAGGGGCGCGAACCGGGACGCTGGCTGCGGCGTTGCCAGGCTCGTGCGAACCACGGCGCGGGTGCGGGTGTGTCCAGATCCAGGCCCAGCACATCGCCCTGGCGGCCTTCCATTTCGACCAACAGCTTGAGCCAGTCGGCGGGCATTTCCATGTCGGCGTCGATGAACGCCAGCCAGTCACCGCTGGCGATCGCCGCGCCACGGTTGCGCAGGGCGCCGATGTGCACGCCGGGCACGATCAGCACCCGCGCGCCGAGTTCGTTGGCGATGCGCGGACCATGGTCGTCGGAGCCGTTGTCGACCACGATCAGCTCGCATTCCAGTTGCGCCTGGCATGCAGCTTCCCGCGCTGCCAGCAGCGTGCGGCCGATGTGCCGGGCCTCGTTGTACATCGGGATGACGATACTGACGCGGCTCATGAGCGAGCCTCCGCTGGCGCGGCCTGTTCGGCGTCGTAGCGCAACACGCTGGTCAAGGCGAGCATGATCCACAGCAACTTGTGATTCGGCGCGCTGAGGAACATCAGGAACAACGCCAGCGACAGGAAACTCATGCCCAGGTGCGTCAACAAGTCCGCTTGCGCCCAGTCCCGGCGCTGGAGCCAGAGTTGGCGCGCGCGCATCAGGTTGTAGAGGCCCAGGCCGATCATGCCGACAAACATCAACCCGCCTGGAACGCCGATCTCGCTGAAAATTTCCAGGTAAGTGTTATGCGCCCGGCGATACAGGTCGCCCAATTTGCGATTGGCCGAGAAGGCCTTGGCGTAGCCAGTGGGGGCGTAGTGCAGGGGAAACGTCCCGGGGCCCGAACCGAGTATCGGGTTCTCGCGGATCATCTGGCTGCCCACGAGAATGTACGAGGCGCGGCGGCCCAGGGATTCGTCCTTGTGAGCGCTGGCGCCGGCACTGAGGATGCTCAACGACTGGATGCGCGCCACGTAACCGGCGGGCATCACGGCGATGGTCGCCGGGACCAGGAGCGCCAGCCCGAGCATGGCGAACCCCAGGTGCCGAGGACGGATACGCGGCAATTGCGCCCGATAGTGATACAACCCGATCACCAGACTGAGCAACAGCACCACCAGTCCGGACCGCGACTCGGTCTTGGTCATACCACCGAGCAAGAGGATGAAACCACCTCCCCAGAACAACCGGTGCAACAGGTTCGGGCTGCGCAGTACCAGCCACAAGGCCAGCGGTACGGTGAACGCAATCAACAGCGCAAAGGCGTTGGGGTCTTCCAGCAGGCCGGAAGCGCGGCCCTTATCCTGGTATTTGGCCGAGAACATCGCGAGTACGCACGTGGTGGAGACGCTCACCGTCATCAGGCGGGCGAACAGGTCCAGGTTCAGTTCGCGACCGATCAGCAAGGTGATCACGAAAAGAATCAGCCCCACCGTCAGCTCTCGCAGATGGGTTAGGGACAAGTCCATGTTTTCTGAGATCAATAGGCTCAGGCCATACAGCATCATGAAGCCGATCAGGGGCTTCCAGATATTGCTGCGCAGGCGAGCCGCTGGAATCTGGTGCAAGGCCAGTTGCAACATCAGGATCAGGATCAGCGCCACGCCAAAAAACTTGCTGCCCGAAAACGCGTTGTCCTTGAACAGGCCTTCGAACGGTACCAACGCCGCTATGCCCAGCAAACCCCAGCCTGGCTTGCGGTACAACACGGCGACGCCGACCAGCCCCAGCACCGCACCCGGTGCGAGAAATGGATATGGACTGGCCAGTAATGCCAGGCACACCAGCCCCAGCAGACTGACGATCGAGAGCGGGACAATCATGGCTGCGCCTCCCGTGCCGTGCGGATGTAGAGCTGCGACCAGCGTTCGGCCAGCGTACGCAGGTCGTAGCGGTCGCTTTGGGTGTGGCGCGCGTTATCGGCCAGGATTCGCGCCAGGGGCGGTTCGCTGAACAGCGTTTCGATCTGCTGCGCCAGCTGCGCGCTGTCGGCCGGCGTGGCGAGCAGGCCGTTGTGGCGGTCCTGCAGGACGTCCGGAATGCCGCCGACGCCGAACGCCACCACCGGCACTCCGGCTTGCATGGCTTCGAGTAGGATCATCGGCGTGCCTTCGGTGCGTGAACTGATTACCAGCACATCGAGGCGGCTCCACCATTCATTCATGTCGGTCTGGTAACCGGGCAATTCGATGCGCGTGGGCAGCCCGGCCTCGGCGATGCGCTTGAGCAAGGGCTGGCGTTCCGGGCCGTCGCCGAGCATCACCGCGTGCAGCGAGGCATGGCGCTGGCACAGCGGGATCATGGCGTCGAGGAACAGGTCCGGACCTTTCTCGCTGCTCAAGCGACCGACATAGCCGACCCGCCAGCGCTGCCGGTCGTCGCGGTGGGGCAACGGCGTCGTGTTGGCTGGCAGGCCGTTGGGGATCACGTCGAGTTTTTCCGCCTTCACGCTGGCCTGGCGATGCAGTGCCGCGATGCTTTCGGCCACGCAAACCACGCGCTTGACCGGCGCGGTGCGGCACAGTTGCAGGCTCAGCCAGGTGTAAAAACGCTGCTTGGGACTGCGCGGCGTGAAGCCGTGCTGGGTAATCACCAGCGGCAGGCGCAGCAACGTGGCCGCGGCCCAGCCGAACAACAGGCCCTTGAAATTGTGCGTATTGATCAGCGGCCGCTCGGCGCGCCGTTGCCGCAGGTGCTGCAACAGCTCGCCCCAACTGGCGCAGTGGTGACAGTCGATCCCGGCCTGGCGAAACCGCGTGATCAAGGTCGGCGGCGCCGCCAGGAACAGCACCTGGTGCTGGCCCGGTGTCGCCACGCAATGATCGAGCAGCATTCGCTCGGCCCCATAGAAGCCACCGCTGCCGAGCAGATGAATGATCGACAGGGGAAGGCTGCGCTGGGACGGGCTGAGCGGCGCGTTCAATTTTTCACCCAATGGACAAGGCTGGGCAGGCTCCAGTTGCGATGCGGGTTGAGCTGCTCGGGCGATTGCTCGTTGATCACCAGCAACACCGGCAGGTCCAGTTGTTGGCCAATCTGCGCTGGATGCTTGAAGCGATGGTCGAAGAACTCACGCACATAGACCAGGGCGATCGCCAGCAGCAAGCCGCTGAACAGGCCGAATGCAATGATCAGCATCGGCTTGGGAAACGTTGCGGCGGTGGGTTCGAACGGCGGGCTCAATACCCGCGCGTTGGACAGGTCGTTGTCCAGCGAACGAGCGGTGCTGGCTTCGGCGAACCGTTGGGCATAGGTGGAGAAGGCCGCGTGCAGTGCGTTGATCTCGGTGTCCATCTGCCGCAGCTTGCTCTGGGTTTCCTGCAACTGGTGGATGCGCTCCTTGAAGTCGGCGATGCGCTCGACCTTTTGATTGATCACCGAACTGACCACCGCCAGGTCGGTAGTGCGTTCCTGGATACGGTTGCTCACCACTTTCAAAAATTGCTGGCGAGTGCGCATGATCTGCTCGCGAGCTAGCAGCATCGGTTCGCTACTGGGCTGGAAGATCGCCAGGTCGTTCATGTAGCGGCTGATCTGGAGGGTCAATTGCTCACCCATTTGCCTGATTTCCCGATCTTCGAAGGCAATGTTGTCCACGGTGGTGGTGAAGGTGAACGGGAAGGTGTAATCGTTGAATCGCGAACTGTTCGCCGCCGCCAGGCTGGTCTTGAGGTAATCCAGCCAGCGTTGGCCTTGCAACAGGCGGTCCTGGTACAGGTTCAGGGCCTGCTCTTCGGTGTTGATCGCATTCAAGCGAAAAGTGATTTCTTCCTTGGGATCGGAAGAGCCGACGCCTTCAAGCAGTGTCAGGCGGTTGCCCTCCAAGCCGTCAAGGCGGGTCTGGTACTGGACTTTTTTCTGCTCGTAGAACGTCTGGGGCAATTCGATCGATTGCAGGTCCTGCCGACCGGTGAGGTAGTTCTGCAGCAATTGCGCCACGAACCGGGTGCCCTGGGCCGGGTCGCCGAAGCTGTAGACGATCGAGATGACATTGGAGCCGGGCAGGGTCTCGATCTTCAGGTTTTCGATGGCCTCGTCGGTCAGCGTATCCAGCACGGTGTCGCGTACCGGATCGACCTCAAGCCCCAGGCCGTCGCGCAGCGGGTTGATCACGTATTCGCGCAATGGCTGGGTGACGTAGCGCTTGAGCGGTTCGCTCAGCCATTTGTTGAGGACGCCTGGGCTTGGGGTGTATTCGCCTTGGTCGCGCAGGGTCTTGATGGTTTCGCGAATCAACGCCGGCGAGCGCAGGATGTTGGTCTCGGTTTCCATGTCCGCCAAGGACGGTGGAACGAACGTCGCGCTTTCCTGGTTCAGCGAAGTCGTGGCGTCGCCTTGGGAGAGCTTTTTCGACTGGACGATCACTTGGGCGGTGATATCGAAGCTCTGCTTGAGCATCAACGGCAGCACCAGGGCGATCACGGCGAAAATCAGGAAGACGCGCTTCACCCACTGCTTGTTGGCGAAGAAGATCCTGAAGAACTCGTGCAGATAGTTTTCCTTGGGGTTCATGATCGGTCACCTGGGTCAGTTGCTATCGCTGCTTGAGTTGTCGAGGTCGTAGCCGAAGCTGACGCCAATGCCCTGGAAGAGCACCACGTCGGCCAGTTGCCGGGCCATTTCGCCGGCTTTGGCCAGGCCGGTCTTGGGCACGAACAGCATGTCTTCCGGTTGCAGGTAGGCGATCTGCGAAGCGTCTCCGCTCAGGGCCTTCTCCACGTCGTAGTGGCGGGCTTCAACCTGATTGCCGTTGCGGCGCATGATCACCACCGAGTCGAGCCTGGCCTTGACGTTCGTGCCACGGGCCAGGGTCAGTGCTTCAAGGACCGAGATCGGCCGGCGGATCGGGTAGGAACCAGGTTGCGCCACTTCGCCCAAGACGTAGATCTCGTTACCGGAGGTGGACTTGAGCAACACGTCCACAGTCATGTGGCCGGGCAGCTGGGCATAGCGCTCGTTGAGGAAGGTTTCCAATTGGGTGACGGTCATGCCTTGCAACGGCACGGCGCCGATTTCCGGGAAGCTGGCGTAGCCATCCCGGCCCACGATGATTTCCCGGCTCATGCCGGTGGCCGGGTGGGTCAAGGTGTTCCTGAGTGTCGTTTCGCCGGCCAGGGGGCTGGTCACCAATACGGTCAATTGGTTGCGATTGGGCTGGAACAGCATTTTCTGGTCATAGGCCCGCTGCACCGCCAGGCGCGCTTCGTCGGTGGTCAGGCCGGCGACCTTCACCGAGGTGTTGGCGCCCGGCAGTTCGATACTGCCGTCGGGCATCACCTGCTGCGTGCCGTTGAGCTGGCTGGCGGCGGTGAAGTTCAAGGCAATCTGGTCGCCTGGCTGCACGCGGTAAGCCTGGGAAGAGGTGGTGTCGATGTGAAAAATCACATCCAGCACGTCCTGGGGCCTCAGGGTCTGTTCGACCCTGGGCATGTCGGTGGCCTGGGCGTTCGCCGGCGCGGCCGTGAGAATCTGCACCGGCATCGAACGGGTATCGGTGGTGCTGGAGCAACCGGCAAGCGGCAGCAACAGCAGGACAAGCATTCTGGCGTTCATCTCGTCATCCTTTTGCAGGCTTACAGGTTGTTGTAGAGCCATTTGGGCATGAAGTACTTGCGGCGATTGAACACGCTGCCGACCACTTTCGCGCCGGCCTGGGCCAGTCGTTGTCGGGCGGCCTGGGCCACTTCCCAGCGGGTGTCCTCGCCGCGCACCACCAGCACCACGCCGTCCGCCTGGGTGCTGATGACCAGGGTGTCGGTGGCCGAATACACGGCGTCGGCGTCGATCACCACGAAGCGGTACTGCGTCGCCAGTTGCCTGAACAGCGGGCGCAGTCGCTCGGGTGTCAGGCGTTCGGCGTTGTGGCCCAGGCGGCCGTTGGGCAGCACGTCGAAGGGCAGGCTGGAAACCCGCACCACGCAGTCCTGCAACAGCGGCGGAGTAAGGCTGTTGAAGAGCAGGTCGCTGAAGCCGCGCTCTTTTTGCAGCGACAGTTGCTGGGTGAGGTTGCGCGGCGATTGGCTGGCGTCGACCAGCAGCACGCGCCCGCTGCTCATCTGCGCCAGCTGCGCGGCCAGTGCCATGGCGCTGGTGCTGGTGCCGGTGCCGGTATTGGCGGCTGTCAGAAGAAGGATCCGCAGATCCGGGTCGAGCACGGTCGAGGTCAGGTTGGTCTCGCTCGGGCTGGCTATGGTGAGGATATTCGTCGAACCGTCCATTTAACTCGCTCCGTGGCCGCTGAAGACTTTGAAGGGGGTGATCATCAGGATCTTCAAATCCAACAACAGGCTCTGCTCGGCGATATAGCTGAGGTCCAGTTCCACGCGCTGGTCGAAGTCGATATTGCTGCGCCCGGAGATCTGCCACAGGCCGGTGAGGCCGGGGTAGATGCTCAGGCGCACGAGATGGCTGTCCTTGTAACGGTAGGCGTTGAACGAGGTCGGCCGGGGACCCACCAGGCGCATGTCGCCGGTGACCACGTTGATCAGGTTCGGCAGTTCGTCGAGGCTGCTGCGTCGCAGGAACCGGCCAATAGGGGTAATGCGCGGGTCGTTATCGATCTTGAAGTCGATAGCATCGGCGCCGTGTTTGTTGAGGTGGCGCAGCGACTCTTTCAACGCCTCGGCGTCGGCGACCATGGTGCGGAACTTGTACATGCCGAAGACGCGACCGCGGTAACCGGTGCGTTTTTGCACGAACAGCACCGGCCCGGGGCTGGAAAACTTCACCAGCAATGCCAGGCCCAGCAACAGCGGGCACAGCAGCACCAGGATCGCCAATGCGCCCAGGCACGCCACCACGCGGTTGGTGCGCGAGACGGTCCAGGGCCGACCGCTGTCGCGACCGGTCAACCAGCCACGCCCTTGGCGATGGATGGCCGCGTCCAGGCGCCTGCGGTGCTCGGGGTCGACACGCTTGTCGCGTCCGGAGGCGCTGATAGGTATCTGTTGCTCATGTCGGGTCATAGACTCCTCCGCTGAAGTTCTGCCGCACCCAGCGTGCGGGCGGGTTGTGGGTAGTAATCGAGGAACCAGTCAACGAAGCGTCCGAGCCCGTCTTCGAGTTCGACGCAAGGCTGGAAACCGGTGGCTCGGGCCAGGTCGCTGGCATCGGCGCAGGTGTTGAGCACGTCCCCCGGCTGCAGGGGCAGCAGCTCGATCCGGGCGGCGCGACCCAGGTGCTTTTCCAACAGCGCCACGTAGCTGCGCAGCGCCACCGGGTGCTGCCCGCCGATGTTGTAGATGCGCCACGGCGCCAGGCTGCTGGCTGGGTCCGGTTGTTCGCGATCCCGGTGCACGGTCGGGTAGGGCGCGCGTTCGAGCAGCCGGGCGATGCTTTCGATGATGTCGTCGATGTAGGTGAAGTCGCGTTCGTGCTCGCCATGGTTGAACAGTTGCAGCACCTGTTCTTCGGCGATGGCTTTGGCGAACTGGATCGGCGACATGTCCGGCCGGCCCCAGGGACCGTACACGGTGAAAAAGCGCAGGCCGGTGCACGGGATGCCGAACAGGTGGCTGTAGCTGTGGGCCATCAGCTCATTGGCTTTTTTGGTCGCCGCGTACAGCGACAACGGATGATCCACGCCGTCCTGGACCGAATACGGCGTGCGCGGGTTGGCGCCGTACACCGAACTGGAGGAGGCGTAGATCAGGTGCTTGACCGGATGCCGGCGGCAACTTTCCAGAATGTTCAGGAACCCGGTGAGATTGCTGTCGATATAGGCGTGGGGGTTGTGCAGCGAATAGCGCACCCCAGCCTGGGCGGCGAGGTGAATCACCACGTCCGGGCGATGGGACTGGAACAACTCATCGATCACCGCCGCGTCGGTCAGGTCAATGCGCGCCAAGGGGAACTCGCCGGCCTGGGCTTTCACCCACGCCACGCGGTCGTGCTTGAGTTGCGGGTCGTAGTAGTCGTTGAAGTTGTCCAGGCCGCACACATCATGGCCGTCGCGCAGCAGTCGCAGCACGCAATGGGCGCCGATGAAACCGGCCGCGCCGGTCACCAGCACGTTCATGCCTGTGGCCCCTGGCCGAGCGTGCTGGGCACGGTGTGCCGCAAGCCGATGCCGCGATACAACAGCCCGGCGGCGGCCAGGTGTTCCGGGTTGTACAGGTTGCGGCCATCAATGATGACCCGCGCGCGTAGCTTGCTGGCCAGCAGGTCGAAATCCACCACGCGAAAATTCTTCCACTCGGTGCAGATCACCAGGGCATCGGCATCCTCCAGCGTGTCGTCGCGGGTGGCGCACAGGTTCAGGTCCTTGCGATAGCCATAGAGGCGCCGGCATTCGGACATGGCCTCCGGATCGTAGGCGTGGACGCGTGCGCCTTCGCGCCACAGCGCCTCCATCAGATAGCGGCTGGGAGCTTCGCGCATGTCATCGGTGTTGGGCTTGAAAGCCAGGCCCCAAATGGCAATGGATTTGCCGGCCAATCCGTCCGGGAACTGCTGGGTCAATTTTTCGAAAAGGATGTGTCGTTGACTGTCGTTCACATCGGTGACGCTGCGCAGCAGGCGCAGCGGCATACCGCTTTGCTCGGCGGTGTGCAGCAAGGCGCGCAGGTCCTTGGGAAAGCACGAGCCGCCGAAGCCGCAGCCCGGGTAGATGAAGTGATAACCGATGCGCGGATCGGAGCCGATGCCTTTGCGCACGGCCTCGATGTCGGCGCCCAGGTGTTCGGTGAGATTGGCCAGCTCGTTCATGAAACTGATGCGGGTGGCGAGCATGGCGTTGGCGGCGTACTTGGTCAGTTCCGCGCTGCGGTTGTCCATGAACATCAGTTTTTCGTGGTTGCGGCAGAACGGCGCGTAGAGCTCGCTCATCTGATCCCGTGCCAGCGGATCGGCGGTGCCGACGATGATCCGATCCGGACGCATGCAATCAGCGAGGGCGCTGCCTTCCTTGAGAAACTCGGGATTGGATACCACGCGCACGTTCAGCTGCTTCAGGCCTCGGCGAGCCAGCGCCTGGCGGGCGCATTCGGCGACTTTGTCGGCCGTCCCGACCGGCACGGTGGATTTGATGATCAAGGTGCGGTCGCTGTCCATGAAGTCGGCGATCTGCCGGGTCACTGCCAGCACATGGCTCAGGTCCGCCGAGCCGTCTTCATCGGCGGGGGTGCCGACGGCGATGAAAATCAGCTCGCCATGATTGACCGCATCGCTGGCTTGGCAACTGAACGACAATCGCCCGGCCTTGATGTTGTCTTCGAGCAGCCCGGACAGCCCCGGCTCGCTGATGGGCGGCACGGCTTGCTGCAGTTGCCGGATCTTGTTCGGGTCGATGTCGACGCACAGGACACGGTGTCCGACATCGGCTAGTGCCGCCGCCTGGATCAGCCCAACATACCCCGTACCAAATACGCTCACGTCCATTTTCGGCGCGCCTCGTAAACCGGTTTATGTAACTCGGATGAAACTGTTTAGAGGGGTATAGCGCAGCTTCAGAAAAGCGTGTCAGCAAAATGACAGTTGTCAGTGTTGGTAAACTCGACGGGTTAGGGCTTTTTGATATCAAGTTATTGACAAGCTTGGAAAAGCGCCGATTTTAAAGGGTTTTATCGGAGTATAAGTAAGCGATGAACGGTATTGATCCATAGATTTTCATATTTTAAGAGCGTCAAAGGTGTCACTTTTGGGCTAACTTTTTTTTGACGCTGCGACCGTTCATCCTCTTTCTTGCGCTTTGGAAACCCGCTGCTAGTGTGCAGAAAACAAACCACGTTCCACGCCGCGATTGCGCCGAGAAGGACATGACCCGATACCTCAAGGAACTGCTGCTGGTGCTGTACCTGTTCAGGGGGCATGACTATTACCTTGAGCGCCTGGCGGCCCTGGGTTTTGGCTTCGCGACGGTGCTTTTTGGGACAATGTTCGTTGCGCTGGTGCTCGCGCTATGGATGACCGCGTACATTCGCCAGGCATTGCTGCGGCATCTGTTTGCCTTGGTGATGTTTGCCTCGGCGGTGTTCTTTGAGGTGTACACCCGGGTCACCGACAGCTACCTGACCTATAGCCAGTTCGTGTCGTTGGTCTATTCGGGAGGGTTCATCGAGGAGGCGGCCTATCAATATCGCGACGTAATCATCAGCGCGGCGGCGGGCGGTTTGTTGCTGCTGTTGGGAATCGGCCTGAAGCCTCGGCATCGTTTGCCACTGCCCGGTTATGTACCGATCGCCGCACCCTTGCTTGGGGTGCTGTTGCTCAGCGGTGTGCTGTTCGCCAGGGCAGGCGAGGGCGCGCGCGGCCTGCCGGTGATGTACACGCCGTTGGCGTACCTGAACCTGTTTGTCTACGAAGCCTTGCACAACACCGTCGGGCCTCGGGAGCCGGTCAGCCTCGGCCGGCAACCCTCTTCGATCAACCACGATATCGTGCTGATCATCGACGAAAGCATCGGCGGCAATTACCTCGATATCAACACGCCGTCTGGTGTGCTCAGCGGGCTCAAGACGCCGCCGCCCGGCGTGGATATTTTCAATTATGGCTATGCGGCGTCCGTCGCCAATTGCAGCGCCGACACCAACGTTACCCTGCGTTATGGCGGCACGCGCGCCGACTATATGCGCATCAACAGCACCCAGCCGTCGATCTGGCAGTACGCCCGTCATGCCGGGTTGCGCACCGTCTATATCGATGCCCAGCGCACCGGTGGCAACTTGCAGAACCTGATGACCAAACTGGAAAAACAGGACATCGATGAGTTCGTCCAATTCGATGCGGCGCGAGTGCGTGATCGAGACATGGCGGCAGCCGCAAAACTGCTGGAGCTGCTGGGCAATGACCGGGCCGAACTGGTTATCGTGAACAAAGTCGGGGCGCATTTTCCGGTTCACGACAAATACCCAGATGACTTCATGAGCTATCGCCCGGCCTTGCCGCGCGGGCAATTTCAGGACGTGTCCGACACCGGCAGCCGGGAGGGTTTCAACGGTCAGCAGGATGACTGGTTGTTGTATCGCAATGCCTACCAGAACACTTTGCTGTGGAATGTCGGTGAGTTTTTTCGCCGGGTCCTCCAGGCAGATTTAAGCCATGCCGTGTTGATCTACACCTCCGACCACGGCCAGGACCTGCATGAGCGTGGCAACCCCGGGCTCAACACCCACTGCGGCGGTGACCCGGTGGACGAGGAAGGGCTGGTGCCGCTCGTAGTGATCCAGGGCAGCCAACTGCGCAGCCTGGATTGGCCCGGCGCCTTGGCGCAGAACAAGGATCACTCCAGTCACTACAATATTTTCCCGACGTTGCTGCGGCTGATGGGCTACGACTCGGCCGGCATCGTGGCACGTTACGGAAAACCGTTGGTCCAGCCGACCGAGGACGACTTCACTTTCAACTACCGCTTCAATGCGCGGTTGGGGGCCAAGCCTGCGTGGAAGCACATCGACCTGAGTAACATCGTTACACCGGGGCCAACGAAGGCTGAGGTGGCGGCGGGACGGTGATCGGCGGTTCCTGAGGCACGGCAGTCGCAACAGGTTTGCAGCTACATGTTTATGGAACTCTCGCCGTCGCTCAACCTCCGCTATCCTGACGCCTCTGTCGGTTTGCCGAGTATCTTCATGCTTGAGGTCCGTAACGTCTTCAAAAGCTACGCCACACCCCAAGGCTCCCTGCCGGTACTGCAAGGCGTCGACCTGACGCTGGCGCCCGGCAGCAGCCTGGCGCTGATGGGCGAATCAGGTAGCGGCAAAAGCACCTTGCTGCATTTGGTCGCCGGGCTGGACAAAGTGGATCGAGGCAGCATTCGCAGCGGCGAATATCGCCTCGATGGCATGAGCGAACATCAGTTGGCGAATTGGCGGCGTACGGAAATCGGCCTGGTGTTCCAGCAGTTCAACCTGATCAGCAGTTTGTCGGTGGAGGACAACCTCGCATTCCAGGCGCGTCTGTGCGGCCGTTTCGACGCCGACTGGCAAACGCATCTGGTGCAACGGCTCGGCCTTGCAGACCTGTTGCGGCGCTATCCCGAGCAGCTTTCCGGCGGGCAGCAGCAGCGGGTGGCCTTGGGGCGGGCGCTGGCCTCCCGACCGCCGTTGCTGCTGGCCGACGAACCCACCGGCAGCCTCGACGAAGCCACCAGCGACGAGGTGCTGCAACTGTTGCTGGAACTGCTGGACGGCACGCCCACCAGTCTATTGATGGTCACGCACAGCCAGCGGGTGGCGGCGCGCCTGGCCCATCGCGTGGTGTTGCAAGGCGGACGCCTGGCGCAGGTGGCCCAGGGGTGATGATTTTTCGCCAGACCCTCAAGGCCCTGCTCAGCCATTGGCGCCGGCATCCGGTGCAATTTTTCAGTGTGTTGACCGGGCTTTGGCTCGCCACCAGTCTGCTCACTGGCGTGCAGGCGCTGAACAGTCAGGCCCGCGACAGCTACGCCCGGGCCAGCCAGCTCATCGGCGGCGAACCCCAGGCCAGCCTCACCGCACCCGGCGGCGGTACGTTTACCCAACAATGGTTTATCGACCTGCGGCGACACGGCTGGCCGGTGTCGCCGGTGTTGCAGGCCCGAGTGACGCTCCAGGGCCATGAGGACCAGCGCTTGCAACTGATGGGCATCGACCCGGTGTCGCTGCCTCCCGGTACGGCAGTGGCGGGGCAGGCGCGCGAGATGAGCGAAGTGGTGGCGTTTTTCACCGACCCCGGTCGTACCTGGATCGCTGCGCAAACCTTGCAGGCGTTGGGGTTGAGCGAGGGCGAACGCCCGCGGACGGTCGAGGGGCAACTGCTGCCGCCGCTGCATGTGCAGGCGGACATGGCCCCGGGAATGCTGCTGATGGACATCGGTTATGCCCAACAAACCTTAGGGCTAACGGACCAATTATCCCGGTTGTTGCTGCCCGCCAAGTTCAACGCGGTCTTGCCTGAGGCGTTCAACGGGCGGTTGCAGTTCAAGCGCGCCGATGAAGAAAACAACCTGTCGCGCCTGACCGAAAGCTTTCACCTCAATCTCGACGCCCTCGGTTTCCTGTCGTTCGTGGTGGGGTTGTTCATCGTTCATGCCGCCATCGGCCTGGCCCTGGAGCAACGCCGCGGTCTGCTGCGAACCCTGCGCGCCTGTGGCGTCAGTGCCCGCATGCTGGTCACTGGACTGGCCTTCGAGCTGGGCATGCTGGCCTTGCTCGGCGGGATCGCCGGGGTGCTCAGTGGTTATTGGCTGGCGAGCCTGCTGTTGCCCGATGTCGCGGCCAGCCTGCGCGGTTTGTACGGCGCCGAAGTGGCCGGGCAATTGAGTCTCAGCCCAGGGTGGTGGCTCAGTGGCGTAGGCCTGGGCCTGTTCGGCGCGTTGCTGGCCGGCGCGGACAGTTTGTTGCGTGCGGCGCGCTTGCCCTTGTTGGCCCTGGCCAACCCCCAGGCCTGGCACCAGGCCCATGCCCGTTGGCTGCGGCGCCAGGGTTGGGTGGCAATGTTGGCGGTGCTGATTGCGCTTTCGGCGCTGACGTGGGGTAACAGCCTCGGCAGCGGTTTTGTCCTGATGACGGCTTTGTTGCTCGGCGCGGCGCTGGCGCTACCGGTGTTGCTCAATGGTGCGCTGAACCTTTTATTGCGCCGCAGCCGTTCGGTGCTGGGCCAATGGTTTCTTGCCGATTGCCGCCAACAGTTACCGACATTGAGCCTGGCGTTGATGGCGCTGCTGTTGGCGCTGGCGGCCAACATCGGCGCGGGCAGCATGACCTCGGGGTTCCGGCAGACCTTCAGCGACTGGCTCGAACAGCGCTTGAGCGCCGAGCTTTACATCAATCCGCAAACCCCGGCCCAGGCGGGCGAGCTGCACGCCTGGCTCAAGCAACAGTCCGTCGTTGGCGCGGTGCTGCCCAACTGGCAGGTCTCGATTCCTTTGCAGGGCTGGCCTACCGATGTGTATGGGGTGGTTGATCATCCGTCCTATCGCCAGCACTGGCCGTTGCTTGAATCGGCTGGCGACCAGCCTTGGTCGCAACTGGCCGGCGGCGACACGCTGATGCTCAGTGAACAGCTGGCCCGGCGCCTGAATGTGCGGGTCGGCGATGCGGTGACTTTGCCGACTCCGAAAGGGCCTTGGTCGCCGCGCGTCGTTGGGATCTACGCCGACTACGGCAACCCCAAGGGACATGTGCTGGTCAACGCCGAACACCTGTTGGCGCATTGGCCTGAACTGTCACCGAATCGTTTCAACCTGCGCGTCGAGCCCTCGGCGATCCCCTCGTTACTGGCGGCGTTGCAGGCCCGATTCCATCTGGACGGCAGTCACATTGTCGAACAGGCGCGGCTCAAGGGCTGGTCGACCCAGGTATTCGAACGCACCTTTGCCGCCACCGCCGCGCTGAACAGCCTGACCCTGGCGGTGGCCGGGGTGGCGCTGTTCATCAGCCTGCTGACCCAGAGCCAGAGCCGTCTCAGCCAGTTGGCGCCCCTCTGGGCGTTGGGCATAACGCGGCGGCAACTGATGCTGCTCAACCTCGGCCAGACCTGGCTGTTGGCATTGCTGACCTTGGTATTGGCCTTGCCTTTGGGCATCGCCCTGGCCTGGTGCCTGGACGCCGTCATCAACGTCCAGGCGTTTGGCTGGCGACTGCCCTTACGGATATTCCCGTTGCAACTGGTGCAACTGCTGGGCCTGGCCATGCTCGCCACGCTGCTGGCGTCGGCTTGGCCGTTGTATGCGCTGTACCGCACGCAACCGGCGGATTTGTTGAGGACCTTCGCTCATGAAAATTAGAGTCGGTCTGCTGTTGTTGGCGCTGCTCAGTGGCTGCGATGACTCTCAAACCACACAAAAAGGCTTCGCCGGGCTGGGGGACACGGCCATCGCCTACGCGCCGGTGGTGCCGGGGCGGGTCTTCAGTTTTCCGGCCGATCACGGCGTTCATGAGGGGTTTCGCATCGAGTGGTGGTACGTGACCGCCAACCTCAAGGACGCCCAGGGCCGGGACTTTGGCGTGCAATGGACACTGTTTCGCAGCGCCTTGGACGCCGCGCCCGCCGCCAGCGGCTGGCGCAACCAGACGATCTGGCTCGGTCATGCCGCGGTCACGTCCGCCACCGCGCATCACGTCGCCGAGCGCTACGCCCGGGGCGGAGTGGGGCAGGCCGGCGTGCAGGCGACGCCTTTCGATGCCTGGATCGACGACTGGCAGTTCAGCACGAAAGCCGCAGGGGGCGATCCGCTGGCGGACATGCAACTGAAGGCCGCTGATGCGCGCTTTCGCTACGACCTGCGGCTGACCTCAAGCCGCCCGCTGGTGTTACAGGGCGACCAGGGTTTCAGCCAGAAATCCGAGCAGGGCCAGGCTTCGTATTACTACAGCCAGCCGTTTTTCCAGGCCAGCGGCGAACTCGAAATCGACGGCCAGCGCTACACGGTCAGCGGCCCGGCCTGGCTTGACCGTGAGTGGAGCAGCCAGCCGCTGACGGCGAACCAGACCGGCTGGGACTGGTTTTCCCTGCACCTGGACACCGGCGAACACGTCATGCTCTACCGCATGCGGCACAAGGACGGTGCGCCATACCTCACGGGTACGTGGATTGACGCCCAAGGCCAGGCGACAACCCTCAACGCCGGTGAAATCAGCCTCACGCCACAAGACACCGTCGAGGTCGCGGGCCGTTCGATGCCGGTGCGCTGGTCCATCTG
The DNA here is from genome assembly GCF_014268645.1 of Pseudomonas sp. SWRI154. Taxonomy (NCBI): domain Bacteria; kingdom Pseudomonadati; phylum Pseudomonadota; class Gammaproteobacteria; order Pseudomonadales; family Pseudomonadaceae; genus Pseudomonas; species Pseudomonas sp. SWRI154. The sequence goes on along the minus strand of NZ_JABWQW010000001.1, from coordinate 398,813 downwards.
CATTTCCGGCAAACAGCTCGGCATCACCACTCGGGCCCTCAACCCCAACGCCTGGATGGACCTGCGCATTCCCTATTGGGAAGGACCGGTACGACTGAGCGGCAGCCATGGCGGTAGTGGCTATCTGGAAATGACTGGCTACTGACAATCGCCGGAACTCCCCGCGTAGCTCGCCCCTCATACCTTATGAATGCCTCGCGGGAGCCCGTCATGAGCGATGACCTCAAACCTCCGTCACTGGCCGACTGGCAGCGGCTGTTCGACGACAAGGCTTACTTTCAGCAGTCGCCGGATGCTCATTTCACCGAGCTGGTGCGCCTGGCCGATGATCTGTTCGGCCAAGGGGCGATTGATCTGGATCGCTGGCAAGACCTGAAGACCAAGGCCGAGGAACTCCACCAACGCTCGCCGGATGCCAACGTCGCGCAGGAAGTGGCAGACCCTGATGCCTGATTCCAAGGCTGACAACCCAAGGAGTTCACGATGAAGTCCAGCCCCGATCAAACGCAACACAACCCCGACGCCCCGGGCTTGCCCGGCGAAGTGGAACGTGACAACGACGCGCTGCGGCCCAACGACCCGGCCAAGCGCAAACAGCAGCAAAGTGACGCCGAAGCGCAGGAAACCGATGCGCAGAAAACGGCGCGGCGCGATTAAGTTTTTACAGTGAGCGAGTAAGCTGGCTCGCCACGTATTGTGAATAATTATTTAAGCGGAGCTCGGGGAAATACCGTGGAAGCTCCACTATCATTGTCCCCGTTCGCCCAGTGCCTGGCTCTTTACCAGCGCATGGAATGCCGAGGCCGTCGCACTGGGCGAACACCTTGCGCGACTTAGCCCGCGACTGGGGAACGCCAGTCATCGGAGCCTGAGGTGCCACTGACTTCGTGGGTCCAGGTGATCTTGCGGTAGGTGAAGTGGACGTCCTCCAAATGGGTGAAGTGGCTGTTGCCCGGATCCTGGCAATTGAGCATGTAGTCCTTCATGTCGACGATGATCGCGTCCTCCAGGGTGGTGGTGTAGTAGTGTTCCTGGGTGCCCGCCGCCGAGGTGCGGTACCACTGGATTTCAACCTTGGTCAGCCGCTCACCGCTGGTCAGGGCTGCGAGCAGCAGCGGCGAGGCTTTGTCGTAGACCTTGGTGATGACCAAAGGCTTGTGGATGCGCTGGCCGGTTGGCTGGCCGGACTGAGGGTCGCGGGGGATGGTGACCTGGTGCTGGAAACCCTGCACCATGACTTGGTCTTCATGGCCTTCCTGGTAGGTGTTACCCACCGAGTCGGCGGTAAATGCGCCGGCAGTGATCAGGCCTTGTTTGGTACCTTCGATGGACATGTAAGCGGGGGTAGCCAATGGATGCTCTCCTTCCTGGATAACTGAAGCCCGGGGCGCGAATCGCCTCTAGGTGGCTGAGCGTTATCAAGAGCTATGCCATTTATAAAAATATTAGAAAAATCAGTACCCTACGTGAATCTATGGATCAGGCATCAAGCCAGGACCAGGAAATACGCGTAACGGCCTGCGCCGTCCAGGACGATTCATTGCCCAGGCAGCACGGGGTGCCTTATTGCCTGGGCAAAACGGCAAAGTCCGAGGAGTTTTGATATCTCGGTGCGCAAGTTCCTACGCCTTCATCCTTCGGCCGTTTCCTACGCTTTCAAGGCAAGCAGGCATTCGTCGATGGAGCGCTGTTGCGTCTCGGCATACAACCCCAACTCGTCGATAGTTGCTTGTCCCAGCGCGGCTTCGAACGCGTGTCGATTGGATTGTCCGGCGTAGTGGCTCTGGGCTGTGTCACCCAGGTTCGACTGGAAGATGCCTGCGGCACTGACGGGCAGGAAGTCTTCGTAGACCAAGGGTTCGGCGCGCAGGTATCGCTGCTCCAGCAGGTGTTCCAGCGAGGCCGACTGTTCGATAGTGCCTTTGGCGGCGAGCCCCAGCGGCGTCACGAAATAGCGGAAGTAGGCCAGTGCCTGCCGGCGCAGGTCATCGTGGTTATCGGGGAACTGAATGAAATGCTCAGCCATCAGCGTGTTATAGCGTTCGGCATTGGCTTCGTTGGGAAACGCCCCGAGGGCATCGCGCGCAGCGTTCAGCAACTGGTCGTAGAGCGCGCGGCCCTTGGGGGTAAGGGCCGCGCCGCGTTGTTCGATCTCGCCAAAACGTGCGCTATGGCTGCCTTGGGACGCAGGCTGGTCGGTGAACGCGACGGGCTCCTCGAGCGCCTTGAAACTGGTCTGGCGCAGCAGGATCGGGCACTGGCGGCGGGGCGGTCCTTCGATCACGGCTTTGGGCGTGATGCCATGCACCGGCATCTGGTCCTGGACAATGTCGATGTCCAGGGTGCGTGGCGTCAGATGATTGATATGGGGCCCCTTGAACGCCACCACGTCGGCGATCAGGCGGTGCTGGGCGCTGAGCTGTCGATACTGTTCGGCGGTGACGGTGGCGCTGTGGTGCCAGCGAAAGGTTTCCAAGGCCTGTAGGACGAAGTCCTCAGTCTGGGGTTCGGTCAGGCCACCCTGGCGTTCGGCGAGGCCGATGAGCTCCAGGGCGCTTGGGGTGAAGATTTGCCGTTTAGCCAGCACCGACTCGGCAAAGGCTCGAAGTTCAGTGTTTTCGATCAGCTCCAGGCGCAACAGCGAGGTAAACACTCGGAAGGGGCTGATCTGCAGCGATGTTTCATGCACGGCGCGAAACGCTGTGGAATGCACCGGCACGCCGGCCGGCGTGAGGTCGTAGTAGCCCACCGGTTGCATGCCCATGACCGCGAATAGCCGGCCCAGCGTCGCCAGTTCGGCGGCGGTGCCGACGCGGATGGCGCCGTGGCGCTCCAGGTCCAGGCGCTGCAGTTCGCCGGTGTTGAGCAGATGTTCGGCCAGCGGCGGGTCGTTTGCCAGCACCTGGGCGTTGGTGTGTTCCACCAGGTTCATCAACGCGCCGTACAGCGGCACCTCGTCGCGGTACATGTCGGACATCGCCCTGGAGAAGCGTTGGCGGATCAAGTCGGGGCTGACGAAGCTCATCGTAAGAATTCCTGGCGAACGCTGTGGGAAAGTTGGACGAAAGATCGCAGCCTTCGTCAGCGCCGACAAACGAAGAATCTTCAGGACTTCATTCTGCCAGGGACTGATCCACCAGCTCGATCCAATGCCGCACGGGCGTGCGACCGGCGCTGTCGAGGTGACTCTGGCAGCCGACGTTGGCGGTGACGATCAGCTCCGGACGGCCGCTTTCCAGCGCGTTCAGGCGGTTGTCGCGCAGCTGTCGGGCCAGGGTCGGTTGGGTCAGCGAATAGGTGCCGGCCGAACCACAACACAAATGCCCGTCGGGCACCTCGGTAAGGTTGAACCCCAGCCGTGCGAGCAGGGTTTCAACGGTGCCGCCGAGTTTCTGCGCGTGCTGCAAGGTGCAGGGGCAATGGACGGCGATGCGCTGGCTCCTGGCGGCGCAGATTTCTTCCAGCGGTTCGCTGCCGAGCACTTGCACCAGGTCCAATGCCCGCTCGCTGACCTGTCGGGCTTTGGCAGCATAGGCGTGATCGTGTTCGAGCAAATGCCCGTAGTCCTTGATGAACGCCCCACAGCCGCTGGCGGTCTGGACGATCGCTTCGGCACCGTTTTGCAGGTGCGGCCACCAGGCGTCGATGTTGCGGCGGGCGCGGTCCAGTCCGGTTGATTGAGCGTCAAGGTGATAGTCCAGCGCGCCGCAGCAGCCGGCTTCTGCGCTGGGAATGACGCTGATGCCGAGGCGGTCCAGCACCCGTGCGGCGGCCGCGTTGGTATTGGGTGACAGGCCCGGTTGCACGCAGCCTTCGAGCATCAGCACGGCGCGAGCGTGTCGCACCGCCGGGCGTTCGCCATGCGCCGCTGTGCCCCGGGGCAACTTGGCAACCAGGTTTGCCGGCAACACCGGACGGAACACGGCGCCCAGGCGCAGCAGCGCCTTGAATCGCTCGGGGCTGCCGGCCAACCCCCGCAGGCCGAGGCGTAGTGCGCGTTGGCTGGGTGGACGAGGCACGGCCGCGTCGATCACGGCGCGGCCGATGTCCAGCAAGTTGTGGTAATCGACGCCGGACGGGCAGGTGGTTTCGCAGTTACGGCACGACAGGCAACGATCCAGGTGCAGTTGGGTGCTCGCGGTGGCAGGCTGGCCTTCGAGCACCTGCTTGATCAGGTAGATGCGTCCCCGCGGGCCGTCGAGTTCATCCCCGAGCAACTGATAGGTCGGGCAGGTGGCGTTGCAGAAACCGCAATGCACGCAACTGCGCAGGATCCGCTCGGCTTCTTCGGCGCGGGGCAGGCGCTTGCTTTCGTCACTGAACCGAGTCTGCATCTAGAACTCCGCGTACATCCGGCCAGGATTGAACAAACCCTGGGGATCGAGTTGTGCCTTGAGCTGACGGTGATAGCGCAACAGCGCCGGGGCCAGCGGCTGGAATGGCGTGTCGGTGGCACCTGGACAATAACAGGTGGCATGCCCGCCCAACTCTCGCGCCAATGTCTGTACCGTGTCGGCATCGGTTTTCAGCCAGCGCTGCGCACCCGCCCAATCGATCAGATGCGCGCCGGGCAGGGCGAGGGGGCCGATAGGGTTGGGCAACGACAGGCGCCACAGCGGCAAACCTTCATCGAAGAACGGCAGGCGATGTTCGTTCAGCGCTGTCCAGTATTGATCGTCAATGACTTCACCGCCCAGGCGCTGATGCGCCGCGCTGACCGAACCTTCGCCGCCCTCCAGGCGCACATTCAGACAACCATCCTCATGGCTGGCCGCGCTGAGGGGCAAAGGTTGTCGGCCCCACTCGGCGAGTTTTCCCAAGGCTTGGGCGCTGTCCATCTCCAGGCGAATGCTCAGGTGGTGGCGAGGTTTTGGCAGTACTTTCAGCGAGACTTCGGTGATCACGCCCAGGCAACCGAAACTGCCAGCCAGCAGGCGCGACAGGTCGTAGCCGGCGACGTTTTTCATCACCTCACCGCCAAAACGCAACAACGTGCCATGGCCGCTGATCAGGCGTGTGCCCAGCACATAGTCGCGCACCGAACCGGCCCAGGGGCGGCGCGGTCCCGACAGCCCGGCGGCGACCATGCCCCCCACCGTGGCTTCTTCGCCAAATGCCGGTGGTTCGCACGGCAGCCGTTGCCCGGCTGCGTCCAAGGCGGCGAGCAGTTCCCGCAACGGGGTCCCGGCCCGGGCGGTGACGACCAGTTCGGTGGGGTCATAGTCAACAATGCCGTGATGCACTCGGGTATCGAGCACTTCGCCAGCCACCTCGTGTCCCAGGAAAGCCTTGCTGTTCGAGCCCTGGATGCGCAGCGGCGTGGCATTGGAACGGGCGCGGTTGACCTGCTCCAAGAGCAGGTCGCTGGCGTCGCGGTCGGCTTCGCCGATCATCAGAAACGCTCCAGTTCAGGAAACGGCAACTGCCCGCCGTGGATGTGCATGGCGCCGAATTCAGCGCAGCGGTGCAGGGTGGGGATGTTCTTGCCAGGGTTGAGCAGGCCGAGGGGATCAAACGCCTCTTTCACCGCATGAAACAGGTTCAGTTCGTCGCTGTTGAACTGCGCGCACATCTGGTTGATTTTTTCCCGGCCGACGCCGTGCTCACCCGTGATGCTGCCGCCAACCTGGACGCACAGTTCGAGAATTTTTCCGCCGAGGGCTTCGGCGCGCTCCAGTTCGCCCGGCTGGTTGGCGTCGAAAAGAATCAACGGGTGCATATTGCCGTCGCCGGCATGGAAAACGTTGGCGACCCGCAAACCATACTCGACGCCAAGGCTGGCGATGCGCTGTAGCACTTCGGGCAGGGCGCGCCGGGGAATCGTACCGTCCATGCAGTAATAGTCCGGTGCCAGACGGCCCACCGCCGGAAATGCATTCTTGCGTCCGGCCCAGAACCGCAGGCGCTCGGCTTCGTCTCGAGCCTGGCGCACCTCGGTCGCCCCGGCCTGCTGCAGGACGTGGCGCACCCGTTCGCAATCGTCTTGGACATCGGCCTCGACCCCGTCCAGTTCGCACAGCAGGATCGCGTCGGCATCCACCGGGTAACCGGCATGGATGAAATCCTCGGCGGCGCGGATCGCCAGGTTGTCCATCATTTCGAGGCCGCCGGGAATAATGCCGGCGCCGATGATATCCGCCACCGCCCGCCCGGCCTTGTCCACCGAATCGAAACTGGCCATCAACACCTTGGCGACCTGGGGCCGGGGCAGCAACTTGACAGTCACCTCGGTGATGATTCCCAGCAGTCCTTCGGAACCGGTGAACAACGCCAGCAGGTCCAGGCCCGGCGAGTCCAGGGCTTCGCTGCCCAAGGTCAGGTGTTCGCCTTCGACGGTGAGGATTTCCAGCTTCAACAGGTTGTGCACCGTCAGGCCGTACTTCAGGCAATGCACGCCGCCGGCGTTTTCCGCGACATTGCCACCGATGGAACAGGCGATCTGCGACGAGGGATCCGGCGCGTAGTACAGGCCGAACGGTGCCGCCGCCTGGGAAATCGCCAGGTTGCGTACACCTGGCTGAAGTCGCGCGGTGCGGGCATCGGGGTCGATATGCAGGATCTGATTGAAGCGCGCCATCACCAGCAGCACACCGCTTTCCAGGGGCAGGGCGCCACCGGACAAACCGGTTCCGGCGCCTCGGGCGACCACCGGGACGTTTTGTCCGTGGCACACCTTGAGCAGGGCTTGTACTTGCTCGACTCGCCGTGGCAATACCACCAGCATCGGCGTGGCGCGATAGGCCGACAGTCCGTCGCATTCGTAGGGCCTGAGGTCTTCGTCGCGATGAAGGATTTCCAGGTCCGGGACCTGTGACTGCAAGGTGTGCAGCAGGGCCTGTTTGTCCACTTTGGGCAATGGGCCGTCGAGGTGTTCGTCGTAGAGGATGTTCATCAGGGTCGATTCCTCAGATCTTGCGTTGTGCTCACTGCCCAAATCCCTTCAGGAAATCCCGGTACAACGCCGCGGTTTTGCCCGGTCGTTCAACCATCGGCATGTGGCCGATCCCGTCCCAGATCTCCACGCGAAGGTCGGCAATGCCCTTGCTCCAGACCGGTACGCTGCTGACGTCGATCAGTCGGTCCTTGCGTCCCCAGAGCAACAACGACGGCGCGCGGATGTCGGCCAGGTGTGGCTCCATCGGCGGGCTGGCGCGAAGGTCGACGAAGATTTCCGCCAATTCCTCCCGGCGCTGTTCGTAACGCTGGGCGATCGCTGCCAACACCACGCTGGGTAACCAGGGGGGTGAGGCCATGGTCATGGCGTAGAACGGCGCGAAATCATCCCGCGAATAGACCAGGAACGGGTTGTGCCCCGCAGCCAGGTGACGCTCCATGTCGCTGGGCTCGGGAGCGGTGACGCCGGACGGATCGATCAACGCCAGGGTCAGCACCCGTTCCGGTGAAGTCGCCGCCAGCCATGCCGCGAGGTAGCCCCCCATGGAATTGCCGATCACGTGGACCTTGTCCAGGCCACAAGCGTCGAGCAGTTCGATCACCCGTCGGGCCTGGGTCGGGATGTCGTAGCCGCCGCCGGCCTTGAAGCCGGTTTCGCCATGGCCGGCCAGGTCGGGAATCACCACCCGGTATTGGCTGACAAAATGCCGGGCAAAGCGTAGCCAGAGATTCTTGTCGGCGCTGTAGCCGTGCAGCATCAAGATGCTGCCGGACGCTTCATAGGGACCACCCTGCCAGGTCGATACCGTCATTTCACTGATGGGCACGGTGATCTTGTGCAATCGATAGAGGCGTGCTTCCAGGGCCATGCCCAAGTCATACAGCACATGACCGATGCCTGGATACGTCAGCCAGCTCCAGGCGATAAACACGGCGAGGACTACCCACAACACCAGCATCTCTTGCCCTCCATGGGTCACGTTAGCGTTTGACCAGCCAGCCTCAGCGACCGATCGGCCTATATAAGTGAAGCTCAAACCTGGGATATAGCGACGACAGGGACGCGTCTGCTTTGATACCCGCTGTGTCGGCCAGTGAATTCCCTTTCTCATGTATAGCCAAAATCCGCGGCGAGCCACGTTCGCCCGTAAGAATAAATACCCCTTCATCCAGTGATGGCTATTTGACGTCGCCCTGATAGACTCCAGTCATCCCATCCCGGCGCCCCGGGAGTCCTGCTGTGCAGAGGCCTCTATGCAAAAAACGGGAAGAAAGGGACTCTCGCTGGCCAGGAGGCTTTATACGTCGCGCATCCTCGGCCTGGCGCTCGGGTTGTTGGTAGTGAGCGCCGCCATTTATCCCCTCGATCCGGCGCCTTGGGTTTGGGGCTTCATGCTGTTCAATGGCTTGCTCTGGCCACACGTGTCCTATCAATGGGCCCGCCGCTCGGCGGTTCCGTACCACGCCGAACACCGCAATCTGTTGATCGACGCCTTCCTTGGCGGCTTCTGGGTCGCCGCAATGCAATTCAATCCGCTGCCCACGGCTGTCACGCTGGCGATGATGGCGATGAACAATGTCGCCATCGGTGGCCTGCGTTTCCTGCTGGTCGGCGCCGCAGCCCAAGTGAGCGGCATCGCGCTGGGCGTCTTGATATTCCCGTTGGCCAGCGTGCCCATGACCAGCCCGGCGCAGCTCTACGCCTGTCTGCCGCTGCTGTGCCTTTATCCGCTGGCGCTGGGCTGGATCTGCTTTCGCCAGGCCCACACCCTGGGCCGGAAAAAGCGCGAACTACTGGCCCTGAGCCGTACCGACAGCCTGACCGGCTTGCTCAACCATGGCGCCTGGAAGGACCGCCTCAACGAAGAGTTCCAGCGGCACCTGCGTCATCCATCGGACGCGATCCACGGCGCGATTGCGCTGATCGACATCGATCATTTCAAAGCCATCAACGACACCTACGGCCACGGCGCCGGCGACGTGGTGCTGCGCCAGCTTGGCAAGTTGCTCAGGCAAAACCTGCGGGCCGATGACGTGATCGGGCGTTACGGGGGCGACGAGTTTTGCGTGATCCTGCCAGACCTGACCCTGCACAACGCCGTTCAGGCCATGGACGGTTTGCGCGAACGTTTTGCAACGCACGGCTACGATCAGGATCCGACGTTGAAAGTAAGCCTGAGTATTGGCCTGGCGGCGTTCAACCCGGCGTATGGCGACGCGACCGCGTGGCTCAATGACGCTGACCAGATGCTTTATGAGGCGAAGACGGGGGGGCGCAACCGGGTTGTCTGTCAGCGACATCGGCTGGTGTTGGAGGCGTCGGCGGTCTAGAGCCTTTGGATATTGTCGGGTAGGGTGCCAAATGACTTCCCCGATGAAACAAGGATGAACTCATGACCGTTACCGCTCTTCGCTCCCGTCTGGCCATCAATCTCGGCCTGAGCCTGGCCCTTGGCGCCTTGGCCCCCGCTGCCTTCGCCCAGCCCCATCAGCAAGTGCTGGCCGATGCCGAGCAGTACAAGGGCGAGGCCCTGAAACTGTTGGAACGGCTGGTCAATATCGACTCCGGTTCCGGCTATGTGCCGGGCCTGACCCAAGTCGGCGACATTGCGATCGATGAGTTGCAGAAGCTCGGCGCGACCATCGAAAAGGTGCCGAACTCGGATGGCACCCAGCATCTCCTGGCTACCTTCAAGGGCACCGGCAAGGCCAGGATCCTGCTGATGGCCCACATGGACACGGTGTTCAAGGAGGGCTCGGCCGCCGAACGCCCGTTCCATATCAAGGATGGCCGGGCCTACGGGCCGGGGGTGATGGACGACAAGGGCGGTATCGTCGCCGGGATTTATGCGTTGAAGGTGCTGAAGAACCTCGACTTCAAGAACTACGCGCAGATTACCTTTCTGCTCGACGCCAGCGAAGAGACCGGCTCGGACGTCGCCACCGACCTGATCAAGAAAACCGCCAAGGCCCATGATGTGACCCTCAATCTTGAGCCGGGTCGTCCGGCTGACGGCCTCGTGGTGTGGCGCAAGGGCAGCGCGACGGCGCTGGTGGAGGTCAAGGGCAAGGCGGCGCACGCCGGTGTCGCGCCGGAACTGGGGCGCAATGCGGCGATGGAAGCGGCACACCAGATTCTGCAACTGGGCAAGCTGGGCGATGCGGAAAAGAAGACCACCATCAACTTCACCGTGCTCAAGGCTGGCGACCGGACCAACGTGATTCCTGACCAGGCCACCGCCAAGGCCGACGTACGCGCAGCGGTACCGGAAGAATTCGACCGTATCGAAAAAGACCTGGCACGGGTTTCCAAGGACAAGCTGATCGCCGACACCGAAGTGACCACCAGCCTGCAACGCGGCTTGCCACCGATGCCGCAGACGGCCGAGTCGGACCGGTTGATGGCGATGGCGCAGGGTATTTATGGCGAACTGGGGCGCAAACTTACCGAGGAAGGCAGTGGCGGGGCGGCGGACGCCAGCCTTTCCGCCGGTGTGGGCACGCCGACGCTGGATGGCTTTGGCATCGTTGGCGGCAACATCCACACGCCGGAGGAATACGCCGAGGTCGAGAGCGTGGTGCCGCGGATCTATCTGTTGTCGCGGATGATCATGGAGTTGGCGGGGCGGTAGTACGCCATGACGCAGTTGCTTTCGTGGCGAGGAAGCTTGCTCCCGCTGGACTGCGCAGCAGGCCCAAGTTTCTGGTGTTGATCCAACATTCTTGGGGCGGCTGCGCCACCCAGCGGGAGCAAGCTCCCTCGCCACGAGGTAAGCGTTTATGCCGACGGGCGTGCTTCGACATTATCCAGCGCTCGATTCGCCAGCATTGCGCTCAGTTCGATCAGTTGCAGAATGCCCAGGGCGATGTGGCGCCTTGAACCATCCAGGTCGAACGCCAGTCGCTGACCATGGCGTTGGCCGAAGCGAGGGTTTCGCTGAGGTTGGCGAGCAGGGCTTCGGTGTCGACACCGTTGATGATGGTGAAGAGTGCGCTTGGATTGGCGCCCGGTGGGTTTGGGGTCGCTTTGAACATAGATGAACTCCTTGGTAATTGGAGCTGCAACCCTTTGCTACCAAACATTGGGTGGCGGCTATACGCAGGTTGGTAGACCGGGTACCAAGGCAAACCCAGCGCGCCATAAGGCGCCCCGCGCACAGCCGCCATAAAAAACATGCGGAGCTGTGCGCCTTAGTTTTACCCGGGCTACCAAACCCGATCGCTGATTCCTCAGCGACCGAGCAACAGTAAAGCCCGCCCTCAAGGCGCACAAGCCGGCGGATTCTGGCGTAGTTGTAGGCAATGGCGCAAGACACGGTAGTTCGGTCTTACGCGGTGGTTGGTGCGATAAACATCCAGGCTTTCGTGGCGAGGGAGCTTGCTCCCGCTGGACTGCGCAGCAGGCCCAAGTTTCTGGCCTTGACCCAAATTCTTGGGGCGGCTGCGCCACCCAGCGGGAGCAAGCTCCCTCGCCACAGGATTTGCGTTGCGCGCCTTGGACGGCGTTCAGTAAACCCAAACCTCCACCCGCCGATTGCGAACCCGTCCTTCGTCTTCATTGTTGGCCGCCACCGGCATCAACGCGCCGAACCCGCGGACCTCGCGCAACGCCACGCCATATTTGACCAGTTCCCGGCGCACTGCCATGGCGCGCAGTTTCGACAGCAGGTCCGCTCGCGCCGGATCGTCCTTGGCGTCGCCAAAACCGACCAGGGTCACGCGCCGGTCGGCTTTGCCGTGCTGCTTTATATAGTCGAGCACGCGCCCCAGGTCTTGATGGGCCTTGTTGTCCAGGCTGGCGCTGCCTTCTTCGAAGCGAAAATTCACGGTCAAACGTTGGGCATGTCGGCTCAAGGCCTGGTAGCCCTCCGGCATCAGCGCATTCGGGGTGACGGACATGGCGTGGACGGTCTGGGCAATGAAACCGTTGGCCGCGACGATGGCCTGGCCTTGTTCACTTTGGGTGAAATCGACCAGGGCCTCGGCCCATGGATTGGCTTGCAGCGGCGGCAGGAAAAAGAACAAACGCCGGGACAAGGGATAGTCCTCGGTGGCGATCAGGTTGTTCAGCGGCAACATGGGCTGGGAGTCGCCGTCGACAATCGCCAGAGGCTTGGCTTGGCGCACGTAGGGCAAACCGATGAAGCCGATGCCTTGCGGGTCTTGGCTGACAGCGTCCGACAACTGCTCACTGGATTCGAAGCGCTGGGCCGTAGGATCCAGCCTCTTTCCCTGTCGGCTAAGCACCAGCTCCTTGAAGGTGTCATAGGTGCCGGACTGCTCGTCCCGCGCATACAGATGAATCGGCCCGCCAACGGCGCCTACGGCTTCCCAGGTCTTCGCCTCGCCGCTGAAAATGCGCGCCAGTTGAAAGGTATCGAGCTGACGCAGCGGGTTCTGTGGATGCAGGATAATCGCCAGCCCGTCGATGGCGATGACCTGCTCGGCCGCCGGACTTTTCAGATCACCGAGGGCCACCAGGTCTTTCAGCTCGCTGTCCTTGATCGGCCTGGAAGAGGCCGCCAGGTCGGCGCTGGCCTGCTTGAGCGCAGCAAACCCGGTACTTGAGCCGTGGGCCGCAATGTCGATTTCCACGCGCCGGCCATCGGTGGTTTGCCCAACGATACGCTGCTCGTTGTCGCGGCCGGTTATTTCGGTACTGACCTTGAGCAGCCCTTGGGTTTCCATCAGCCCCTTGACCAGGGCCGGCCCCAGCGCCGCGCCGATGGTGTTGGAGCCCTGGAGGCGCAGGGCAGGGCCGCGTTCGGGAATGGGCAACTGATCGGCCCATGCCAGCAACGGCAGCCAGAGTCCCATGAAAAACACAACGTGCAGCCGCATGCCGGCACCTTCTGAGGCGAGGGAAGTGCCGGAAGATTAAGTCAGTCAGATGACTGAAACATGACAGGGTTGCGACGCACCCGGCTCAGCTCAACTGCAACCAGATCGGCGCATGGTCCGAGGGTTTTTCCATGCCCCGCAGTTCGTAGTCCACGCCAGCATCCTGGACCCGTGGCAGCAAGCCCTGGGAGGCCAGGATCAAGTCGATGCGCAGGCCGCGCTTAGGCTCGTCCTCGAAGCCGCGGCTGCGATAGTCGAACCAGCTGAAGCGGTCGGTGACGTCCGGGTTCAGGTGACGAAAACTGTCCACCAGGCCCCAGTTCTTCAGGCGGGCCATCCATTCGCGCTCTTCAGGCAGGAAGCTGCATTTGCCGGTCTTCAGCCAGCGCTTCATGTTGTCCGGGCCGATGCCGATGTCGCAGTCTTCCGGTGAAATGTTCACATCGCCCATCACCACCAGCGGCTGGTCGTTACTGAAGCGCGTTTCCAGCAGTTGCTGCAGATCGTTGTAGAAGCGCTCCTTGGCCGGGAATTTGGTGGGATGGTCGCGGCTTTCGCCTTGTGGGAAGTAACCGTTCATGATGGTCACCGGCACGCCGTTGGCATCGGCGAACGAGCCCCAGATGAACCGCCGCTGGGCGTCTTCGTCGTCGCCTTCGAAGCCTTTGTGCATGGCCAGCGGCGCCTGGCGCGAGAGCAGGGCGACGCCGTAGTGACCTTTTTGCCCGTGGTAATGCACGTGGTATCCCAGCGCCTGCACCTCGGCCAGGGGAAACTGTTCGTCGTGGACTTTGGTTTCCTGCAACCCGATCACGTCCGGCTGGTGTTTGTCGATCAGTGCCGCCAGCTGATGTGGGCGGGCGCGCAGGCCGTTGATGTTGAAGGAGACGATCTTCATGGTCGGCTGTCCTGGCAAAACTGCGATGCTAGCTGACATGTGGGAGCGGAGCCAGCGTGGCGGTAGGACAAATGCGCTGCTAATGTCCTTGGCTTGTAGGAACGATCGCAACCCTATCGGGTTCGTACTCAATAAGAGCTGGGCCTCACCGAGCCCCGCCCCGGAGATCCAACGCCATGCCTGACACCGCCACCGCTGATATTCACATGCTCGACAGCGGCTATTCCCGCGAAGCGCGTTCCTTGCTGTACCAGGCCTATCGCCATGAGCCGACCTTCAGCTACCTGTTCGAGTCCGAACGTCCCGGTTACGAACAGCGGGTAAGGGCGACCGTGCGTGAGCTGGTCAAACAGCATTTCCTCCAGGATCTGCCGGCGATCGGCCTGTTGGTGAACGACCGCCTGATCGGCATCGCGTTGATTGCCCCGCCGCAGCGGCGCCTGGGCATTACCGAAAGTTGGGCCTGGCGCCTGCGCATGGTCTTGAGCACGGGGTTTCGCTGCACTCGGCGTTACCTGGAATATCACGCGGCGGTGCTGGCTTGCCTGCCGTCGGACTCGGTTCATGTCTTGCCGCTGCTGGGGGTTCATCCGCAGTTCCAAGGCAAACACTACGGCGAACAGTTGCTCGAGGCGGTTCATAACTGGTGCGCGGTGGACGAGCATTCCCAAGGCGTGGTGCTGGACACCGGCAACCCCCGTTACCTGGAATTTTATAAACGCCAGGGTTATGAAGAAATCGGCGAAGTGGCGGTAGGACCGATCCGCGAGCATGTGTTCTTTCATGCCAACCCGCAGATTCTGCAGAGCGCGACGGCTTAATCGGACGAACTTTTGGGAATCGTCCGGCTCTATCAGGCTCCCCACCTCGTGTTAGCATCCGCGCCATGAATTTCCCAGGACGAATGACCAGTGGCGCGCTCTTGCTGTCACTCAGCTGCGCGACGCTGGCCCAAAGTGAATTGGACGTACGGGTCAAACCGTCCAATGACGCACTCAAGGCCAACATAGAAGGTTATATCGGTGGCCTGGGCGATCGTGACGAAGATGCATTGCTGCGTTTCAGTCGCGGCGCCGAGGAGCAGGCGCGCAAAGCGGCCCAGGCGCTGGGCTACTACCAACCGCAAATCGACAGCGAAGTGCAGGCTGGCAAGGCCCCGCGCCTGATCCTCACCATCGACCCCGGCGAACCGGTGCATCTGCGCAACGTCACGATCCGCATCGACGGCCCGGCGGCGTCCCTCAAGGCTTTTCGCGTGCCCGACAACGCAGGCCTCAAGTCGGGCGCGGTGCTCAATCACGGACGCTATGAAGACGCCAAGCGGACGATCCAGAACCAGGCTTCGCGGTATGGTTTTTTCAGTGGGCGATTCGTCAGCCAGGCATTGCGCGTGGACCCACAAGCCGGCGTCGCCGATATCGAACTGATCTATGACAGCGGCCCGCGTTATGCCCTCGGCCCGGTCAGCTTCGAGGGCGACACGCCGTTCGATGAAGACCTGCTGCGGCGCATGGTACCGTTCAAGGCCGGCGCGCCGTACGATTCCGAACTCATTGCCGAACTCAACCAGGCGCTGCAATCGAGCGGTTATTTCGAGGGCGTGCGCGTGGACGCGGCGCCCACCGCCGCCACCGACAATGTGATCCCGGTGGCGGTCAAGCTCGAGACTCGCAAGCCGCGGACCATGGGGCTCGGCCTGGGCTTTTCCACCGACGTCGGCCCTCGGGCCAAGGCCAACTGGACGCGGCACTGGGTCAATCCCCAGGGCCACAGCTACGGCTGGGAAGCGGAAGTGTCGGCGCCCCGGCAGAATGTCGGGCTGTGGTATGACGTGCCGCTGGACCCGCCGCTGACCGACAAGCTGCGCTACGCCGGTGGCTATCAGTATGAAGAATTGTCCGGCACCGACACCCTCAGCAAATTACTGACCGTGGGGCCGGAATGGCACAGCAAGTTGCCCAGCGGTTGGCAGCGGGTGGTGTCGCTCAAGTGGCAGCGCGAGGAATATCGCCTTGGCGACGATTCGGGCCTGAGCACGCTGCTGATGCCAGGCGTCAGCTATTCGTACCTGCGCAGTGATAACCGCATCGACCCCCATAACGGCTACCGCCTGCAATTCGACACCAAGGTCGCCAAGGAAGGGCTGGGCTCGGACAATAACCTTTTGTATGGCACCGCCATGGTCAAGGGCCTGACCACCGTGTTCGACAAGCACCGCCTGCTGGCGCGGGCCCAGATCGGCGGCAGCGCCACCAATGGCTACAAGTCCATTCCGCCGTCGCTGCGCTTTTTCGCCGGTGGCGATCAGAGCGTGCGGGGCTACGACTACCAGAGCCTGTCGCCGGAAAACTCCGAGGGTGACCGCATCGGTGGCCGCTACATGGTGGCGGGCAGCCTCGAGTATCAGTATTCCGTTGCGGAAAAATGGCGGGTGGCAACGTTTGTCGACCAGGGCAACTCTTTTAACAGTCTCGATCTGCCCAGCCTCAAGACCGGCGTGGGCATTGGCGTGCGCTGGGTGTCACCGGTCGGCCCGATCCGCCTCGACCTGGCCCATGCGCTGGACGACGACGGCGGCATTCGATTGCACTTTTCCATGGGGCCTGAGCTGTGAAGCGTGGGTTGAAGATAACGCTGCTGGCACTCGCCGGGTTGCTCGCGACGGTCGTACTGGCCGTGGGCATCCTGCTCGGCACGGCGTTCGGCAGTCGTTGGGCTATCGGCCTCGTACCGGGGCTGACGGTGGAGAATTTCCAGGGGCGACTGGGCGGGCAGTGGAGCGCCGACCATGTACTGTGGCAGCAGGACGCCAGCTGGGTAGAGCTGGATCGGCCGGTTTTGGCCTGGTCGCCGTTGTGCCTGCTGCGCATGACGTTGTGTATCGAACAACTCAAGGCCGAGCGGATTGCCTTGCAATTGCCGGCCTCCGCCGATGAGCCGAGCGCAGGTCCGATCAGCTTGCCGGACCTGGACTTGCCGTTGGCGATCGAGCTGGGCGACGTGCAGATTGGCAGTGTGACGTTCAACGGCAGCGAACAGCTCAAGGGCCTGAAACTGGCGGCTCATTGGACCGCCGAGGGCTTGCAGATCGATTCGCTGCAATTGCAGCGTGACGAACTGAGCCTGAATCTGTCCGGCCTGTTGCAACCGCGCGGTGATTGGCCGTTGAGCGCTGCTGGCCGGTTGAACCTGCCGGCACCGGGCGCGGCGCCGTGGTCGCTGGAGCTGAAAGTCAATGGCGATCTGCTCAAGACCCTCGACCTCAGCGCCGACAGCCTTGGCTATCTGCAAGGCCATCTGGCCGGCGAACTGCAACCACTGGCGGACAACCTGCCGGCGAAGGTGCGCATCACCGCCGACGGGTTCAAGGCCAGCGCCGAGCTGCCGGATACGCTGGTGCTCAATCAGTTGGAGCTGACCGGCGAAGGCGATCTGAAAAAGGGCTACCAACTATTCGGCAAGGCAACCCTATCTGCCGAGAAGGGGCCGGTGGCATTGCTGCTGCAAGGCAAGGTGGACGCCAACGGCGCGCAGATTGCCGGTCTCGATCTCGACGCCGGCGACCAGCAAAGCGTCAAGCTCTCCGGGCAATTGGATTGGCGCGAAGGCCTGAGCGCCGATGCGAAAGTCGCCTGGCTGGATTTCCCCTGGCATCGCCTCTATCCGCTGATCGACGAGCCGCAAGTCACGTTGCGTCGTTTCAACGGTGAAGTTTCCTACACCGACGGCCAATACCTGGGCAATTTCCAGGCAGCGCTGGACGGGCCCGCCGGGGCGTTCAACCTGAGCAGTCCGTTCAGCGGCAACCTGGCGCAAATCCATTTGCCGCAGCTCGAGCTCGACGCGGGGCAGGGCAAAGCCGAAGGGCATCTGAACCTGCAGTTTGCCGACGGCATCGCCTGGGACGCCGCGTTGCAATTGTCATCCTTCAATCCGGCGTATTGGCTCGCGGAGCTGCCTGGCACCTTGGCCGGACCTCTACGCAGCCAGGGCTCGATCAAAGACGATGCCCTCAGCCTGGACGCCAACCTGGACCTGAAGGGAAAGCTGCGCGGCCAACCGGCGCTGTTCCAGGCCACGGCGGCAGGGGCCGGCGAACAATGGAAGCTCAGTGCGCTGGATATCCGCCTGGGCGATAACCGCATCAACGGCAGCGCCAACCTGGAACAGAAACTGACCGGCCAGATCGATATCAAACTCTCGCGGCTGGCCCAACTCTGGCCGCGATTGCGCGGCCAGGTCATGGGGCGTCTCGACTTGGCGGGGACCCTCAAGGCCCCGCAAGGCAAGCTCGGCGTACAAGGCACCCAACTGGCATTCCAGGACAATCATCTGCAAAACCTGAAGGTGGACGCGACGCTCGACAACACCCAGCGGGGCAAAGTCGATCTCAAGGCCAGCGGCATTCGGGCCGGTGAAACGTCGCTGGGGGTCTTGACGGTCAGCGGACAAGGCGACATCAAACAGCAAAAACTCAACCTGGATCTACAAGGGCCGCAGCTTGAAACCACCTTGGCCCTGGATGGCGCGCTCGACCAAGGCAACTGGCGTGGACGCCTGTCCAGTGGCGACATACAGGCGGGCGGCCAAGCCTGGCGCTTGCAGGCTCCGGCCAAGCTGGAACGTTTGGCCAACGGAACGCTGAACTTCGGCGCCCATTGCTGGCGTTCCGGCCAGGCCAGCTTGTGTGGCGAAGACCAGCGGCTGATGCCGGAGCCGAAGCTGCGCTATCACCTCAAGCAGTTCCCGATCGAAAGCCTGGCCCAGTGGCTACCCAAGGACTTTGCCTGGCAAGGGCGGCTCAACGCCGATCTGCAACTGGACCTGCCGGCCAGCGGCCCGAACGGTCGCGTCCTGGTAGATGCCAGTGGCGGTACCTTACGGATTCGAGACAAAGAACAGTGGCTGGATTTCCCGTACCAGACCCTGACGCTGAACAGTCGCCTGACTCCCACGCGCATCGATACGGACCTGGTTTTTGCCGGGGCGAGGCTCGGCGAATTGACGCTCCAGGCGCGGATCAACCCGTTGCCGGCCAATAAACCCTTGAGCGGTTCGTTTCGACTGAGCGGCCTGGATCTGTCGGTCGCCCGGCCATTCGTGCCGATGGTGGAAACCCTGACCGGTCACCTGAACGGCAGCGGCACCCTATCTGGCGGATTGCTCGCACCGCAGGTCAACGGCAGTTTGCTGCTCAGCGACGGCGAAGTGTCCGGCCCGGAACTGCCGATCAGCCTCGAAGCCCTGCAACTGCGCGCGATGATCGCCGGCGAAACGGTCAGGCTCGACGGCGGCTGGAAAAGTGGCAAGAGCGGGCAGGGCAGCTTGACGGGCACTATTGGCTGGGGCGAAGCCTTGTCCATGGACCTGGCCCTCAAGGGCTCGCAACTGCCGGTCACCGTCGAACCTTACGCGGTGCTCGATGTGGCGCCGGACCTGAACATCACGATGCAAGGCGAGCGACTTTCGATTGCCGGCAAGGTCTTGGTGCCCAAGGGCGACATCACCATCCGCGAACTGCCGCCATCCACCGTCAAGGTCTCGGATGACACGATTATCGTCGGCCGCCAGACCGAAGAGGGCAAGGCACCGATCGCCATGGCGATGGACATCGACGTGATCGTCGGCCAGGAAAAGCTCGCCTTCTCGGGCTTCGGCCTGACAGCCAACGTAAAGGGCCAGGTGCACATCGGCGACAACATGGACACCCGTGGCGAACTCTGGCTCAACGACGGTCGCTATCGAGCCTATGGGCAACGGTTGACGGTGCGCCGGGCGCGCTTGTTGTTCGCCGGACCGATCGACCAGCCCTACCTTGACATCGAGGCGATTCGCCAGACCGATGACGTGATTGCCGGCATTCGCTTGAGCGGCAGCGCCGAGCAGCCGACCACGCAGATCTTCTCGGAGCCGGCCATGAGCCAGGAGCAAGCGCTGTCCTATCTGGTACTGGGCCGACCCTTGAGCACCACGGGCGAGGACAACAACATGCTTGCCCAGGCGGCGTTGGGCCTGGGCTTGATGGGCAGCTCCGGCGTGACCACCAGCCTGGCGAACAACCTTGGGATCGAGGATTTCCAACTCGACACCCAAGGCAGCGGCAACGAAACCAGCGTGGTCGCCAGTGGCAACCTGTCGGAAAAACTCAGCCTGCGCTACGGCGTCGGGGTGTTTGAACCTGCCAATACGATTGCCCTGCGCTACAAGCTGAGCAAGAAGGTCTACCTCGAGGCCGCCAGCGGCGTCGCCAGTTCGCTGGATATCTTCTACAAACGCGATTTCTGAAGCCTTCCCGCAAGAATTTCCTGAGGTGCTCGCTACCACGGATGCGTTCGCGTTCGTGGGGCTATGTATAGGTAGCTAACTATTTGTTTGACATTTGCTGCCTAAGCAGTAATATCTCGACATACATTCACTGCCTAGGCAGCTAACCGTCTTCAAATAACGGTATCCAGATGAAGCATTTCACCCCAGACGAATTCCACAATTGCCATCTCGGCATGCTCCTCGGTCGCGCCGCGTTGCTCAAGGACCGGATCATCGACACCCACATGGAGCCCGTCGGCATCACCGCCGCGCAGTTCAAGGTGTTGATCATCATGGCCCAGCACGGCATCGATACGCCGGTCGAGCTGTGCCGGTACCTGTCGTTGGACAGTGGCTCGATGACCCGGATGCTCGATCGCCTGGAGCAGAAGGGCTTCCTGGTCCGGCAGCGCTCGGCAGAGGATCGTCGCCAAGTCCGGCTGGTGTTGACCGACGCCGGCCAGGCCCTCGCCGATCGCCTGCCGTTTATCGGTGCCGACGCCATGAATCAATTGGCCTGCGCCATCAGCCGCGAGGAGCTGCAAACCCTCGAAGACATCCTCAAGAAAATACTGCTCGCCGCCGGTGATCCCATCACCGTCCTGCGATTGGGGGAAAAATGAAACGTCATACCTTGCGTGCTCGCTTGGGCCTGGTGCTGCTGGCCATGAGCCTCGCCGGTTGCGCCAGCTACAGCGGCCTGAAAACCGAAGGGGTGAGCCTTGAGGCCAAGAGCCTCCAGGCCGGCCAATCGCTGACGGGCGTCACTTTGTCGCCGGCCTCGTGGCCGAAAAACGATTGGTGGAAAAGCCTCGGCGACCCACAACTCGACGGCCTGATCCGTGAAGCACTGCGCGACAGCCCGGACATGCAGATCGCCAGCGCTCGGGCCCACCAGGCCAGCGCCGCCGCTTATGCCGCCAACGCCGCGCGCATGCCGACCCTGGATGCCAGCGGCAGTGTCAGCCGTTCGCGCCTGGCCCGTGACCAAGATCCGCAAGGGCAGGGCGGGGCCTACAGCACCCTGCGTTCGCTGAGCGTGGATTTCAATTACGACTTCGATCTCTGGGGCGGCCAGCGGTCTGCCTGGGAAGCTGCCCTCGGCCAGGCCCGCGCCGCCGAAATCGACCGCCAGGCCGCGCAACTGACCCTGGCCGCCGACGTGGCCCGTGCCTACAGCGACTTGGGCCAGGCCCACATCATTTATGACTTGGCCAACGAAGACCTCAAGCGCACGCGGCAGATGCTCGACCTGGGCAAGCGTCGTCTGAGCGCCGGGATCGACAGCGAATACCAGTTCCAGCAGACCGAAAGCCTGGAAGCCAGCGCTGACGCAACATTGATCGACGCGGAAAAACGCCTGCAAAGCGCGAAAATCGCCTTGGCCGTGTTGCTGGGCAAAGGGCCTGATCGCGGCAACGAAATCGCCCGGCCCAACGTCCTGCAAGCCAGTGCGGTGGCCTTGCCGTCGAACCTGCCGGCCGAGTTGCTGGGCCGCCGTCCGGACCTGATCGCGGCGCGCTGGCGGGTCGAGGCGGCAAGCAAGAACATCGAGGCCGGCAAGACCAACTTCTACCCCAACCTCAACCTGAGCGCGGCGGCGGGTGTGCAATCGTTGCTGGGCGACGCGATGTTCGGCTCGGCCAGCCGTTTTTTCAACGTGGCGCCGACCGTGTCGCTGCCGATTTTTGACGGCGGACGCCTGCGAGCGGACCTCGATGCCCGGGACGCCGACTACGACCTCGCGGTGGCGCAATACAACAAGAGCCTGGTGTCGGCTCTCGGCGATGTCAGCGACACCATCAACCAGTTGCGCGATATCGGGCGACAGATCGGTGCCCAGCAACATGCCGTCGACATCGCCCAGAACTCTTACGACACCGTGGTCCAGCGCTACGGCTCAGGCATCGGCAATTACCTGGACGTGTTGAGCATCGAGCAGCAATTGCTCCAGGCCCAGCGCCAACTGGCGACCCTCAATGCCGAGCAGATCGATTTGTCGATCCAACTGATGCAGGCCCTGGGCGGTGGTTTCGAGACCCAAACCGTGGCCTCGGCCACACCGGCCACCACCGCGCCGACCCACTGATTCGAGGTACTTGTCATGGCAACTGCCGAAACTACTCAAGAAACTCAACAGGACAGCGGCAACCCGCGCAAGCGCAAGGTGATGCTGCTGGGCCTGGCCCTGATTGTCATTCTCGCCGGCGTAGGTGTCTGGGCTTGGCACGAATTGTATGGGCGCTGGAACGAAAGCACCGACGATGCCTACGTCAACGGCAACGTCGTGGAAATCACCCCCCAAATCACTGGCACGGTGGTGAGCATTGGCGCCGATGACGGTGACCTGGTGCGTGAGGGCCAGGTGTTGGTGCAATTCGATCCGAACGATGCCGAAGTCGGGCTGCAAAGTGCCCAGGCCAACCTCGCCCGCACCGTGCGCCAAGTGCGCGGCTTGTACAGCAACGTCGATGGCATGAAGGCGCAGGTGCATGCGCAAGAGGCCGAAGTGCAGAAGGCCCAGGAGAACTACAACCGGCGCCGGAACCTGGCGGCCGGCGGGGCGATCTCCCAGGAAGAACTGTCCCACGCCCGGGACGACCTGACCTCGGCGCAGAACGCCCTGGCCAATGCCCGGCAACAACTCAAGACCACCAGCGCCCTGGTGGACGATACCGTGGTGTCGTCCCATCCCGACGTGCAAGCCGCCGCCGCGCAATTGCGCCAGGCTTTCCTGACCAATGCCCGTAGTACCTTGATCGCACCGGTGACCGGTTATGTCGCCAAGCGCACCGTGCAACTGGGCCAACGGGTGCAACCGGGCACGGCGTTGATGGCGGTGATCCCGCTGGATCAGTTGTGGATCGACGCCAACTTCAAGGAAACCCAACTGCGCGACATGCGCATCGGCCAGCCGGTGGACATCGAAGCCGACCTCTACGGCAGTGATGTGAAGTTCAGCGGCACGGTCGACAGTCTTGGCGCCGGGACCGGCAGTGCGTTTGCCCTGTTGCCGGCGCAGAACGCCACCGGTAACTGGATCAAGATCGTCCAACGGGTGCCGGTGCGCATTCATATCAATGCCGAGGAGCTGGCCAAGCATCCGCTGCGGGTCGGTCTGTCGACGCTGGTCAACGTCAACTTGCACGACCAGAGCGGCCCGGTATTGGCCCAGCAGCCGCCGCAGAAAGCTTCGTTCAGCACCCAGGTCTATGACCGACAGCTGGCTGATGCCGACGCGATGATCACGCGCCTGATCCACGAAAACAGCGCCGCGGCGAGCAAGACCGCGCAGCGCTAACACAGCGCTGCGCAACCCTGTGGCGAGGGAGCTTGCTCCCGCTCGGCTGCGAAGCAGTCGTAAACCGGCGGGTGCGGTGTGTCTGATGCTACGCGTTCTACCGATGTTGGGGCCGCTTCGCGACCCAGCGGGAGCAAGCGCCCTCGCCACGTGTTTGTCGCAGGCCGTAAGGATAGCGTCGCGGTCCTGGCGGGCTTGCTTCGGTTTCACTACCTCCGTTTCATAGGATTTTCGCAATGAGCAATAACGCGTCCTTCACGCCGCCCAGCCTGTTGCTCAGCACCATCGGGTTGTCGCTGGCGACGTTCATGCAAGTGCTCGACACGACCATCGCCAACGTCGCCTTGCCGACCATTTCCGGAAACCTGGGCGTCAGTTCGGAGCAGGGCACTTGGGTCATTACTTCGTTCGCGGTAAGCAACGCCATTGCGCTGCCGCTCACGGGCTGGCTGAGCCGCCGGTTCGGCGAGGTGAAACTGTTTTTGTGGGCGACGATGCTGTTCGTCCTCGCCTCGTTCCTGTGCGGAATCTCTACCTCGATGCCCGAGTTGATCGGCTTTCGCGTGGTCCAGGGGCTGGTAGCCGGCCCCTTGTATCCGATGACCCAGACCTTGCTGATTGCCGTGTACCCGCCGGCCAGGCGTGGCATGGCCCTGGCGCTGCTGGCGATGGTCACGGTAGTCGCGCCGATTGCCGGGCCGATCCTTGGTGGTTGGATCACCGACAGTTACAGCTGGCCGTGGATTTTCTTCATTAACGTGCCTATCGGGATTTTCGCGGTGCTGGTGGTGCGCCAGCAGCTCAAGGCGCGGCCGGTGGTGACCAGTCGCCAGCCGATGGACTATGTCGGCTTGATGACGTTGATCATCGGTGTCGGTGCATTGCAGGTAATCCTCGACAAGGGCAACGACCTGGATTGGTTCGAGTCGAATTTCATCATTGTTGGCGCGCTGATTTCGGTCATCGCCCTGGCTGTGTTTGTCATCTGGGAAATGACCGACCGCCATCCGGTGGTGAATCTGCGGCTGTTCGCTTATCGCAATTTTCGTATCGGCACCATCGTGCTGGTGGGTGGTTACGCCGGTTTCTTCGGCATCAACCTGATCCTGCCGCAATGGTTGCAGACCCAGATGGGCTATACCGCCACCTGGGCCGGCCTGGCGGTGGCGCCAATCGGCATCCTGCCGGTCCTGATGTCGCCCTTTGTCGGCAAGTATGCGCACAAGTTTGACCTGCGGCTGTTGGCCGGGCTGGCGTTCCTGGCGATTGGCCTGAGTTGCTTCATGCGCGCCGGGTTCACCAACGAAGTGGATTTCCAGCACATCGCCTTGGTGCAGTTGTTCATGGGCATCGGTGTGGCGTTGTTCTTCATGCCGACCCTGAGCATCCTCATGTCGGACCTGCCGCCCCACCAGATTGCCGATGGCGCGGGACTGGCGACATTCCTGCGGACCCTCGGTGGCAGTTTCGCCGCGTCGCTGACGACTTGGATCTGGATTCGCCGGGCCGACCAGCACCATGCCTACCTGAGCGAAAGCATCAGTACCTTCGAGCCGGCTACGCGCGAGACGATCAACCAGCTCGGCGGGGCGAGCACGCCGGTCTACGCCCAACTCGAGCAGATCCTCAACAGCCAGGCGTACATGCTCTCCACCGTGGATTACTTCACGCTGCTGGGGTGGGCGTTCATGGGGTTGATCCTGCTGGTGTGGCTGGCGAAGCCGCCGTTCGCGGCGAAGGCCGGGCCTGCCGCCAGCGGCCATTGAAACTGAATGGACGGCCCCGCAAGGGACTACTTGTGGCTGGGGGTGTGACTGGGGATTGGGTCAGGTGCCGGCAGTTGTGGCGGCGGGGCAAAACCGAACGGCGCCAACGCGAACCCTTGTTCATCGACCTGCAACGCCCAGCCTTGCTTGTCCCAATCTCCCAATACGATGCGCCGGGCGGCCTGTTCGCCCAGTTGCAGCTTGTGGATGGCGGGGCGGTGGGTGTGGCCGTGGATCAACGTCTTCACGCCGTATTGCTGCATGATCCGCGGGACCTCTTCGGGCGTGACGTCGACGATGTCGTTGGCTTTCATGCGTGTTTGCGTGCGGCTTTCGCTGCGCAACTTGCGCGCCAGTTTCTGGCGGCTGCCCAGTGGCAGGTGACGCAGGATGAACAGCGTAAGCGGGCTGCGCAGCCAGCGCCGCAGCTTCATATAGCCGACGTCACGGGTGCAGAGGCTGTCGCCATGCATCAACAACACCGACTCGCCGTTGAACTGCACGACACTCGGGTCCTTGAGCAGGGTGCAGCCGGCCGCTTTGCAGAAAGCCTGTCCGAGCATGAAGTCACGGTTGCCGTGCATCAGGAAAATGGCCGTGCCGCTGTCGCTCAATTCGCGCAGGGCCTGGCAGATGGAACGCTGGAACGGCGTCATGGCATCGTCGCCGATCCAGGCTTCAAAAAAATCGCCCAGAATGTACAACGCTTGCGCCGAGCGGGCGCGTGTGGCGAGTAGATCCAGAAACGCCCGGGTGATGTCCGGGCGCTCCTCTTCCAGATGCAAATCTGAAATCAGTAGGATCACTCAACGATCTCGGCTTTCTCGATGATCACGTCTTCTGCCGGGACGTCCTGGTGGCCGGCCTTGGAAGTGGTGGATACGCCTTTGATCTTGTCGACCACGTCGGTGCCTTCGATCACTTCACCGAATACTGCGTAGCCCCAGCCCTGTACGGTCTTGCCGCTGTGGTTCAGGAAGCTGTTGTCGGCGACGTTGATGAAGAACTGCGCGGAGGCCGAATGCGGCTCCATGGTACGGGCCATGGCAACACTGTACTTTTTGTTCGGCAGGCCGTTGTCGGCTTCGTTCTGGATGCTCGGGCGCTTGTCTTTCTTTTCCTTCATGCCTGGCTCGAAACCGCCGCCCTGGATCATGAAGTTGCCGATGACGCGGTGGAACACGGTGTTTTCGTAGTGGCCGGCGTTGACGTATTCGATGAAGTTGGCCACGGTCAGCGGCGCTTTCTCGGCGTTCAGTTGCAGAATGATGTCGCCGAAGTTGGTGGTCAGTTTGACTTTGCTCATGGTCGGTACTCTTTCAAGGAATTCGTGGGTTCGGGGCGCAAACGCCCGCAACCGGTCTGGCTGCAATCGGCCAGGTTGGGCAGTTTAGCGTGCCGGGCACGAATTTCGAGGCTGTTTTTCATCTGGCCGTCGATTAAATTCAATCCTTTGCCGGCCTGGCCTGTCAGGTGCTTGACAGCATCGGCTATGATACGGGCTTTGATTTATCAGGCCGCACCCGGCCGCGCACTTGTACGTTCAAGGATCCTATGAGCAAGCCCACTGTCGACCCTACCTCGAATTCCAAGACCGGCCCGGCCGTGCCGGTCAACTTCCTGCGCCCGATCGTCCAGGCGGACCTGGATTCGGGTAAGCACACGCAGATCGTCACTCGCTTCCCGCCGGAGCCCAACGGCTACCTGCACATCGGCCATGCCAAATCCATCTGCGTGAACTTCGGCCTGGCCGAGGAATTTGGCGGCGTCACGCACCTGCGCTTCGACGACACCAACCCGGCCAAGGAAGACCAGGAATATATCGACGCGATCAAGAGCGACGTCCAGTGGCTGGGTTTCCAATGGGCCGGCGAAGTGCGCTACGCCTCGCAGTATTTTGACCAGTTGCACGATTGGGCGGTCGAGCTGATCAAGTCCGGCGACGCCTACGTGTGCGACCTGACGCCGGAGCAGGCCAAGGAATATCGCGGCAGCCTGACCGAACCGGGCAAGAACAGCCCGTTCCGTGATCGCAGCGTGGAAGAGAACCTGGACCTGTTCGCCCGCATGCGCGCTGGCGAGTTCACAGACGGCGCCCGTGTGCTGCGCGCCAAGATCGACATGGCTTCGCCGAACATGAACCTGCGCGACCCGATCATGTACCGCATCCGCCATGCCCATCACCACCAGACCGGTGACAAATGGTGCATCTACCCGAACTATGACTTCACCCACGGTCAGTCGGACGCCATCGAAGGCATCACCCATTCGATCTGCACCCTGGAATTTGAAAGCCATCGGCCCCTGTACGAGTGGTTCCTGGAGAAGCTGCCGGTGCCGGCCAATCCGCGCCAATACGAATTCAGCCGCCTGAACCTGAACTACACCATCACCAGCAAGCGCAAGCTCAAGCAGTTGGTGGACGAAAAGCACGTCAGCGGCTGGGACGATCCACGCATGTCGACACTGTCGGGTTTCCGCCGTCGTGGCTACACGCCGAAGTCGATCCGCAATTTCTGCGAGATGATCGGCACCAACCGTTCCGACGGCGTGGTGGATTTCGGCATGCTTGAGTTCAGCATCCGTGACGACCTGGACCACAGCGCCCCGCGCGCCATGTGCGTGCTGCGACCGCTGAAAGTCTTCATCACCAATTACCCGGAAGACCAGGTCGAGAACCTCGAACTGCCGTGCCACCCGAAAGAAGACATGGGCGTGCGCGTCCTGCCGTTCGCCCGGGAAATCTACATCGACCGTGAAGACTTCATGGAAGAGCCGCCGAAAGGCTACAAGCGCCTGGAGCCTGCTGGCGAAGTGCGCCTGCGCGGCAGCTACGTGATCCGCGCCGACGAGGCCATCAAGGACGCCGACGGCAACATCGTCGAGCTGCGCTGCTCGTACGATCCTGAAACCCTGGGCAAGAACCCGGAAGGTCGCAAGGTCAAGGGCGTGATCCACTGGGTGCCGGCTGCCGCCAGCGTCGAATGCGAAGTGCGCCTTTACGATCGCCTGTTCCGTTCGCCGAACCCGGAGAAGGCCGAGGACAGCGCCAGTTTCCTGGACAACATCAACCCTGACTCCCTGCAAGTCCTCACAGGTTGTCGTGCCGAGCCGTCGTTGGGCAACGCACTGCCGGAAGACCGTTTCCAGTTCGAGCGCGAAGGTTACTTCTGCGCGGATATCAAGGACTCGAAACCCGGTGCTCCGGTGTTCAACCGTACCGTGACCTTGCGCGACTCCTGGGGTCAGTGATCAAGTCTTAAGGGAAACCCTGTGCTTACGATCTACAACACGCTCACCAAGAGCAAAGAAGTCTTCAAGCCGCTGGATGGCAACAAGGTCCGCATGTACGTTTGCGGCATGACCGTCTACGACTACTGCCACATCGGCCACGGTCGCAGCATGGTCGCCTTCGACCTGGTGACCCGCTGGTTGCGTTTCAGTGGTTATGACCTGACCTACGTACGCAACATCACCGACATCGAAGACAAGATCATCAACCGTGCTCGTGAAAACGGCGAGCCTTACGATGCGCTGACCGAGCGCATGATCAAGGCCATGCACGAGGACGAGGCGCGCCTCAATATCCTCAAGCCGGACCTGGAACCGCGGGCCACGGATCACATTCCGGGCATGCTGGCGATGATCCAGACCCTGATCGACAAGGGTTATGCCTATGCACCGGGTAATGGCGACGTGTACTACCGCGTCGCCAAGTTCATGGGCTATGGCAAGTTGTCGCGCAAGAAGATCGAAGACCTGCGCATCGGCGCGCGGATCGAAGTCGATGAGTCGAAGGAAGACCCGCTGGACTTCGTGCTGTGGAAGGGCGCCAAGCCGGGCGAGCCAAGCTGGGATTCGCCGTGGGGCGCCGGGCGTCCGGGCTGGCACATCGAATGCTCGGTGATGTCCACCTGCTGCCTGGGCGAGACCTTCGACATTCATGGCGGCGGCAGCGACCTGGAATTCCCGCACCACGAAAACGAGATTGCCCAGAGTGAAGCAGCGACTGGCAAGACCTACGCCAACGCGTGGATGCATTGCGGCATGATCCGGATCAATGGCGAGAAGATGTCCAAGTCCTTGAACAACTTCTTTACCATCCGCGACGTGCTCGACAAGTACCACCCGGAAGTCGTGCGTTACCTGCTGGTGTCCAGCCACTATCGCAGCGCAATCAACTACTCGGAAGACAACCTCAAGGACGCCAAGGGCGCCCTGGAGCGTTTCTATCATGCGTTGAAGGGCTTGCCCGCGGTGGCGCCTGCTGGTGGCGAAGCGTTCGTGGCGCGGTTTACCGAAGTGATGAACGACGACTTCGGCACGCCGGAAGCGTGCGCAGTGCTGTTCGAAATGGTGCGTGAGATCAATCGCCTGCGCGAGAGCGATCTCGACGCGGCGGCGGGCCTCGCAGCGCGTCTGAAGGAATTGGCCAGCGTACTCGGTGTGTTGCAGCTCGAAGCCGACGATTTCCTCCAGGCCGGTGCCGAAGGCCGCGTCGACGCCGCCGAAGTCGAGGCGCTGATCCAGGCACGCCTGGCTGCGCGGACGAACAAGGACTGGGCCGAATCCGACCGCATCCGCGACCAGCTCACCGCTATGGGCGTGGTGCTGGAAGACGGGAAGGGCGGGACGACCTGGCGATTGGCGGACTGATCCCCTACGCAATAAGAAGATGGGAGCGAGCCAGTTCGCTCCCATCTTTTTTGCTTCCAACGCTGGAAAACAGCGCTTTATAAGCTAGTACTGTCTGGTCGATTCGACATTCTCTCTGGCAGGAAACGCCCATGCTTGCTCATTGGTCTCTCGCAGCAATTCATCTGTTGGCGCTCGCTCTCGGGTTCTGGGCAGTGCTGACGCGTGGAACGGCGCTGCGACGCCTGGCAGATGGCGTGGACGCGGTTCGAAATGTCCTGGTAGCGGATAATGTGTGGGGGTTGTCAGCGTTGGTGCTGCTGGTGACGGGTGGGATGCGTGCGTTCGGCGGGTACGAAAAAGGCTCGGACTATTACCTGCATCAACCGCTGTTTCACCTGAAGATGACTTTGTTTGTGTTGATCCTGTTGCTTGAGATCGCGCCGGTGATCACCTTGATCAAATGGCGGATAGCGCTGGGCAAGGGGGCGGCGATCGATCCGTCCAGGGCAGGCCGCTTTGCACGGATCAGCCACCTGGAAGCGCTGCTGCTGGTCTTGATGGTCGTGGCGGCCACGGGGATGGCCCGTGGCGTGAGCTTGGGCTGACCGGCACAAACGCCTGCTTCATCGCCATTAAAACGAAACGTCTGACAGCCATGCTGTGAGGCATGCCAGTAGTATCGGTTTTCAAGGTGAACGGGTATCACGGGCGGGAATGGGCAGGGTGAGGCTCGGTCGGCCTGAATCTTTAGCCAGCCATTGCGGCGATGCAAACGGGCTGGCTGCGGACTGCGGCAAGGCTCAGGGCGTTTGCGGCTTGTCAGGGGCGGTGAGGCCGGCCTGGATGCGCTGATAAATTTCCTCGCGATGCACCGCCACGTCTTTCGGGGCGTTGATGCCGATCCGGACTTGTTGGCCACTTACGCCCAGAATGGTGATCGTGATGTCGTCACCAATGTTTATGCTTTCACCGACTTTGCGGGTGAGTATCAGCATGGTGTTCTCCTTGATTGCTTTATAGGGCACCTGATTCAGACAGTGCAGATGTCGGTACTGCTTATAGATTAGTGCTAAGTGTCACAATGTGGGTGCCTCTTTCTGACGTGCAGATACAGCATTAATTCCCAGGGTGCGACTATACAGAGACGCCGGACAGGATTCTCGTGTTTTGCGCACTGTTTGGGGCGTTATTGGCGAGTGTGGGTGCTAAAATCCCCTCTTCATGTCTTCCGGGGGAATCGTTGTGCGTAAATTGGCTTGGGTAATCGCGGTATTGGCGCTGGCGGGATGTGGAGAGGGGCGCGACGTCGAAGCCCCCAAGCCGAAACCGGCGGCAACCTCCACCCCGTCAGCCGCTGCCGCGCCGCAGTGGGCTGTCGAGGTTCGAGGCGAAACCCCCCAGGCCGTGAGCGACCTCACCGGATGGTTGATCGAGCATAGCTTCATGTCCACGGTCGTCAGGGAGGATGGCAAGGACCGGGTCCTGGTTGGACCGTTCAGCTCCAAGGCTGAAGCCGAAGCGAAGCAGGAGCAAGTCACTGCCGCCTTGGTGCGCGCGAAGAAGCGCAACATCGAGGCCTTGGTTGTGGATTTTCCGCCAGCACAATAACCAGGCGGATAAACAAAAGGCCCCGGATGCATGGCGTCCGGGGCCTTTTGACTGGTGGCTTGGTCAACCGCAGGTTTTCATATCCACCGGGCCGACAAACTCATTCCCGCGTCCCATGACACACGCCACGCTCTGGTTGCGCTGGCGTTCCCAGGCCTGCACGGGATAGGTCTTGTCCCAGGCTTCGTACAGCCGCCGATCCTGTTTGGAGAGGCGTAGGCCGTACTGTTTACTCATGTAGAAATACGTCCTGGCAATCATCCCTCGAATCGAAGGGCGGGGCATGACCTTCTTGGCCTTGAAATCCACCTGGGTCAGGCATGAGCCATATTGGCCTTTTTGCACCGGCAGCCAGCCAAAGCTGAAGTTGCTGCGATCGCCATTGACCTCGCCGATGCTTGGAACCAGGTTGTGAAGATCAGCCTCGGCCCGTTGATAGACCGGGTCGTAGCGGGTGCAATGCTTGCGTCCGCCCTGTTGCCAGCATTGGCGTTGATGGCCGATCTGCCAGGCCGGGACGATGTGCTCCCACTCGATGCGTGCGGCGCGCTTCGCGTTTTTACGCGGTACATAACCGCAAGCCGAGAGGTTCACGCGGTTACCGGTGTATTTGCAGCCACAATAAAACTCGGTGGATTGTGGCGCATAAAGTTTCCAGGCGACTTTCTTCGCTTCGTTGAAAGTGCGGGGAGCTCCGGCATGTGCGCCCACGGCGACGAACATGAGCAATAAAGCAAAACAGCGAACACTCATCGGGCTCAATCTTCCTTCGGCACAACCCAGAAAACCTGCACACCACCGTCGTCGCGGTAGGCGAGGGTGACGTTGTCGTTCTCGTCGATTTCTTCCAGCAAGCGTTCCCATTCATCTACCGGCTCGTCGGGAAGGCGGAAGATCAGCGCGGCCTTGGCTTTTTGTGCGGTAGGCGAATTGATGATTTTCGAGACCCGCAAGCCGAGGCGTGTATAGGAATCCAAGGGAGTAGTTGCAGCGGAGGGCGTGGCCACAGGATGATCCTTATTAAGCTGTACGTGCGTACAGTATTTAACTGTAGGCATTTACGCAACTGCTTAAAATTCAAGAAAATCGTCTGACAGCACTTTTCGGATTTTGGTGTAGGAGAACTACATTTTTTTAGTGAGCCAAGTGGGAGCAGGTGCCACCTGCTCGTAGGAATCAGGTGGCGAAGAGAGGCCCGACCGGAATCGGTCGGGCGGGGGATGATCAATATTCCCAGAACATCCGCTGCAATTCCTTGCTGTCCTGGGTCTTGGTCAGGGCGACCATCGCCAAGATGCGCGCCTTCTGAGGGTTCAGGTCGTGAGCCACGACCCAGTCGTACTTGTCGTCAGGTTGTTCGGCGTTGCGCAGTACGAACCCACCGGCATTGACGTGGGACGAACGAATGATCTGCACGCCGTCCTTGCGCAGGGCCTGCAGGGAAGGCACTACGCGCGAAGACACCGAACCGTTGCCGGTGCCGGCGTGAATGATCGCCTTGGCGCCGGATTGAGCCAGGGCCTTGTAGGCCGTGTCGCTGACGTTGCCGTAGGAATAGGCGATTTCCACGTCCGGCAGACTCTTGATGGTCTTGATGTCGAATTCCGAGTCCATGGTGTGACGTTTGGCGGGCAGGCGGAACCAGTAGGACTTGCCTTCCACCACCATGCCGAGTGGACCCCAAGGGCTCTTGAAGGCTTCAGTCTTGATGTTGATCATTTTGCTGACATCGCGGCCCGACTGGATTTCATCGTTCATCGTCACCAGGACACCCTTGCCGCGGGCCTCCTTGCTGCTGGCGACGGCCACGGCATTGTAGAGATTGAGCATGCCGTCCGCCGACATTGCCGTGCCGGGACGCATCGAACCGACGACGATAATCGGTTTGTCAGTTTTTTCCACCAGGTTCAGGAAGTACGCGGTTTCTTCCAGTGTGTCGGTGCCATGGGTGATGACAATGCCATCGACGTCCTCGCTGTCGGCCAGTTCGGCTACGCGCCGACCCAGTTGCAGCAGGTTTTCGTTGGTAATGCTTTCCGAGGCGATTTGCATTACTTGTTCGCCGCGGACATTGGCCAGCTGGCTGAGCTCCGGTACGCCAGCGATCAGTTTTTCAATGCCGACCTTGGCTGCCTGATACGTGGCGCTGTTGGCCGAGCTGGCACCGGCGCCGGCAATGGTACCGCCAGTGGCGAGGATGACGACATTGGCGAGCTTTTGCTCAGTCTGGGTTTCTTTCGCCTGGACGGCGTTGGGCAGTAACAGCAGAAGGGCCAAGGCGCCCGGAACGAAAGTCTTTAAGGCAGATGTCATTATTCTTCTCTCTAGTCATGATGGATTTCTAGATGCTTCGGCAGACCTGAATGCCGGGAGCCCAACTGCCAGAGCATGATCCGTACCAGCGCGGCCATAGCGTGTGAACTGCTCTTAAGCACCTGATATTTATAACGATGCGTATTGGACGAGGCGCCTGCGTAAAAAGCCGGTGGACGGGTTTCCGAATATTCAGCGCGTTTATCGTTCGGTTACCCGAAGAGGAGTTGTCTGAAGGAAAGAGATTTGTTTGTCGCGCTAAAGAAAATGCCCCTGCGGACGATCTTCCTTGTAGGAATTCATTCATGGAGCGACACATGTCCTTTTCAATCGGCTTCCCAAATGCCGCAGCTCTCACCATTGGCGGCAAGTCCGCGAGCACGTTGAAAGCTTTGAGCGAGGCGAGCGCCGATGCCGCCGACAAGGCCCTTGGCGAAACTGAAGAGCCTGGCAAAGTCCGCGCGAACCTGGCTACCGAAGCCGAAAGCAAGACCGAAAAAAGCGCCAGCACCCAAAGCGTCGCGACACAAATGCTGCTCAAGCGTATGCAGGAACTTCAGCAACAACTGCGTGAACAACAGCAACAATTGGCTGCTGCGCAGGCGCGCGCGTATTCGACGCCTGAAGCCAAAACTACCGCTATCATGGCTATTCAGGGGCAGATCGCCGATACCACCGGCGCGCTGCAGCAGGTGACCGGCAGCCTGATCAAAGAATTGGCGAAGGAGTCCAGTTCCGGGGCGCTGGTCAATACCACCGCCTGACGCCCGACGTTCCGGCCCCAACCGGGACGTTGACAAAACCGCGATGCTTTACCATAGTTCATTCCACGCAAACGTTTGCGCGGTTGTCGTGCGACGATTTTGCTCACAATAATCATAAAATCGGAGTGAACCCATGAAGCTGCCATTCGCTGGACGCCTTCTCGCCGTCGCCATGCTCGCGGCCGCATCCGCAGCGCTGCCTTTCTCCTCGGCGCTCGCCCAGACCCCTGAAAAACCCAAGGTCGCCTTGGTCATGAAATCCCTGGCCAACGAGTTCTTCCTGACCATGGAAGACGGTGCCAAGGCATACCAGAAGGAACACTCCGCCGATTTCGAGCTGATCTCCAACGGGATCAAGGATGAAACCGACACCGCGAACCAGATTCGCATCGTCGAGCAGATGATCGTATCCAAGGTCGATGCGTTGATTATTGCGCCCGCCGACTCCAAGGCCATGGTGCCGGTGATCAAGAAAGCCGTCGACGCCGGCATCACCGTGATCAACATCGATAACCAACTCGATCCGGCAGTGGTCAAGAGCAAGAACATCACTGTGCCGTTCGTAGGCCCGGACAACCGCAAGGGCGCTCGTCTGGTCGGTGAGTACCTGGCCAAGCAGCTCAAGGCCGGTGACGAAGTGGGCATTATCGAAGGCGTGTCGACCACCACCAACGCCCAGGCGCGTACCGCAGGCTTCAAGGATGCGATGGAAGCGGCCCAGGTGAAGGTCGTTTCCCTGCAATCCGGCGACTGGGAAATCAACAAAGGCAACCAGGTTGCCGCGTCGATGCTCAGCGAATACCCGAACATCAAGGCACTGCTGGCCGGTAACGACAGCATGGCGGTCGGTGCGGTATCGGCCGTGCGCGCGGCGGGCAAGGCGGGCAAGGTGCAGGTGGTCGGCTACGACAACATCAATGCCATCAAGCCGATGCTCAAGGACGGTCGCGTTCTCGCGACGGCCGACCAGTTCGCCGCCAAGCAGGCGGTGTTCGGCATCGAAACAGCGCTGAAGATGCTCAAGGGCGAAAAAGTCGACAGCGGCACCAACGGCGTTATCGAAACTCCGGTCGAGCTGGTGACCAAGCCGTAATCCTGGCGACACAACGGCGCTCGCCCGTCCGGGCGGGCGCATTGGAGAGTTTGTTATGTCCGTTCGCGATCCGAACGCTGTCCTTTGCGTCAGCGGCATCGGCAAGACCTATGCGCAGCCGGTACTGAGCGATATCAGCCTGAGCTTGATGCGCGGCGAAGTGCTGGCGCTGACAGGCGAAAATGGCGCTGGTAAAAGTACCTTGTCCAAGATCATCGGCGGGCTGGTCACGCCGACCACCGGGCAGATGCAATTCCAGGGGCAGGACTACCGTCCCGGCAGCCGGGCCCAGGCCGAATCGCTGGGCGTGCGCATGGTGATGCAGGAACTCAACCTGCTGCCGACCCTTTCCGTGGCCGAGAACCTGTTCCTCGACAATCTGCCCAGCCACGGCGGCTGGATCAGCCGCAAGCAATTGCGCGCGGCGGCAGTCGAGGCCATGGCGCAAGTCGGGCTCGATGCAATCGACCCCGATACGTTGGTCGGTGAGCTGGGAATCGGTCACCAGCAGATGGTCGAGATCGCCCGCAACCTGATCGGCGACTGCCACGTGCTGATCCTCGACGAGCCGACCGCCATGCTGACGGCCCGTGAAGTCGAGATGCTGTTCGAGCAGATCTTGCGCCTGCAGGCCCGGGGCGTATCGATCATCTATATTTCCCATCGCCTTGAAGAGCTGGCGCGGGTGGCCCAGCGCATTGCGGTATTGCGCGACGGCAACCTGGTCTGCGTCGAGCCGATGGCCAACTACAACAGCGAGCAGTTGGTGACGCTGATGGTCGGCCGGGAGCTGGGCGAGCACATCGACCTGGGCCCGCGCCAGATTGGCGCACCGGCGCTGACCGTCGCGGGCTTGACCCGTTCCGACAAGGTTCGTGATGTGTCCTTCGAGGTTCGCAGCGGCGAAATCTTTGGCATTTCCGGGCTTATCGGGGCAGGGCGCACCGAGCTTTTGCGGCTGATCTTCGGCGCCGACGCGGCGGATAGCGGCACCGTGGCGCTGGGTTCGCCGGCCAAGGTCGTCAGCATTCGTTCGCCGGCCGATGCGGTGGCTCACGGCATTGCGCTGATCACCGAGGACCGCAAGGGTGAAGGCCTGTTGTTGACCCAATCCATTGCGGCGAATATCGCTCTTGGCAACATGCCGGAAATCTCCAGCGCCGGCCTGGTCAATGGCAGCGCGGAACTGGCGTTGGCGCAGCGGCAGATCGATGCCATGCGCATCCGCAGCTCCAGTCCGACTCAATTGGTCTGCGAGCTGTCAGGCGGCAACCAACAGAAAGT
The DNA here is from genome assembly GCF_014268645.1 of Pseudomonas sp. SWRI154. NCBI lineage: Bacteria > Pseudomonadati > Pseudomonadota > Gammaproteobacteria > Pseudomonadales > Pseudomonadaceae > Pseudomonas > Pseudomonas sp. SWRI154. The sequence goes on along the minus strand of NZ_JABWQW010000001.1, from coordinate 362,107 downwards.
CGTGATCGGCCGCTGGCTCGAACGCGATTGCTCGGTGTTGTTGTTCGACGAGCCGACCCGCGGCATCGACGTTGGTGCCAAATTCGACATTTATGCGCTGCTGGGTGAGTTGACTCGCCAGGGCAAGGCGTTGGTCGTGGTGTCCAGTGACTTGCGCGAACTGATGCTGATCTGTGACCGGATCGGCGTACTGTCTGCCGGCCGCCTCATCGATACCTTCGAGCGTGACAGCTGGACCCAGGATGATTTGCTTGCCGCCGCGTTCGCCGGCTACCAAAAACGTGATGCGTTGCTCAACGAAGCAGCGCCTAGGGAACTCTCATGAAAACCGCACCTGCCATCGGCAAATCCAATGGCAACTTCTTTGGCCTGGGGACTTACCTGGGCCTGGCCGGTGCCTTGCTGGCCATGATCGCGCTGTTCTCGGTCCTGAGCAGCCATTTCCTGTCCTATGACACTTTCAGCACCCTCGCCAACCAGATCCCGGACTTGATGGTACTGGCGGTCGGCATGACGTTTATCCTGATCATTGGCGGCATCGACTTGTCGGTGGGCTCGGTGTTGGCGCTCGCGGCATCGACCGTCAGTGTTGCGATCCTCGGCTGGGGTTGGAGCGTCTGGCCGTCGGCCTTGCTCGGCATGGCCGTTGCGGCCTTGGCGGGTACGGTCACCGGTTCGATTACCGTGGCATGGCGCATCCCGTCGTTCATCGTTTCGCTGGGGGTGCTGGAAATGGCCCGTGGCCTGGCGTACCAGATGACCGGCTCGCGCACCGCCTATATCGGCGACTCTTTTGCCTGGCTGTCCAATCCGATCGCCTTTGGTATTTCACCGTCGTTCATCATTGCCTTGCTGGTGATCTTCATTGCCCAGGCGGTGCTGACGCGCACCGTGTTCGGTCGCTACCTGATCGGCATCGGTACCAATGAAGAAGCCGTGCGCCTGGCTGGCATCAATCCGAAACCCTACAAGATCCTGGTGTTCAGCCTGATGGGGCTGTTGGCCGGACTCGCGGCGTTGTTCCAGATTTCGCGCCTGGAAGCGGCGGATCCGAACGCGGGCTCAGGGCTTGAGTTGCAAGTGATTGCCGCCGTGGTCATTGGCGGGACCAGCCTGATGGGTGGCCGGGGTTCGGTCATCAGCACCTTCTTTGGTGTGTTGATTATCTCGGTGCTGGCGGCTGGCCTGGCCCAGATCGGTGCCACCGAGCCGACCAAGCGCATCATCACCGGCGCAGTAATCGTGGTGGCGGTGGTGCTCGATACGTACCGCAGCCAGCGCGCCAGTCGGCGGGCTTGAGCCATGGCAACCATCAAGGATGTGGCGGCACTCGCGGGGATCTCCTACACGACCGTTTCTCACGTAGTGAACAAGACGCGGCCGGTCAGTGACGAGGTGCGGCGCAAGGTCGAGGCGGCGATCGAGCGGTTGGACTACGTGCCGAGTGCCGTGGCGCGCTCGCTCAAGGCCAAGACCACGGCAACCATCGGTCTGCTGGTACCCAATAGCCTCAACCCGTACTTTGCCGAGCTGGCCCGAGGAATCGAGGACTACTGCGAGCGCAATGGCTATTGCGTGATCCTGTGCAACTCCGATGACAATCCGGACAAGCAGCGCAGCTATCTGCGGGTGCTGCTGGAAAAGCGTATCGATGGACTTATCGTGGCCTCGGCCGGAGGTGATGTCGGCCTCGCCGAGGGGCTGGCCAACGTGCGCACGCCCATGGTGATCGTCGACCGTGGGCTCGATGGCGTCGACGCCGACCTGGTGCGCATCGATCATGAGTACGGCGCGTACCTGGCGACCCGGCACCTGCTGGAGCTGGGGCATCGCGATATTGCCTTTATCGGCGGCCCGGCGGATACCAGCGTGGCGCAAATGCGCCTGGCGGGTTACTGCCGTGCGCTGAAAGAGGCCGGGATCGAGTTGCCTGTCGAACGCATGCTCGAAAGCGATTTCACCAGCACCGGTGGCTACCGTGCCGCGGCCCAGTTGCTTGAACACCGGCCGCCCAGCGCGATCTTCGCGGCCAACGACATGATCGGCATCGGTGCGCTGCGTGCCGCCGCCGAGCGTAATGTGCGGGTGCCCAGCGAACTGTCGATCATCGGCTTCGATGACATCCAGATGAGCCGTTATGTCTACCCGGCGCTGACAACGGTGGGGCAGTCGATTCTGCAGCTCGGCGAGATGGCGGCCGAAGTGCTGCTGCTGCGTATCGCGACACCGAGCCTTGCCACCGACCAGCGGATCGTCACACCTAGCATTGTCTTGCGAGAGTCGACTGCACCGTTGTCCGGTACATTCGCCCAATACCGCTGAATCGAATTGATGAGTAATGATGTATGCCAGCAAAAGTAGTAGTGATAGGCAGCCTGAACATGGACCTGGTGACCCGGGCGCCGCGTCTGCCTCGTGGTGGTGAAACGCTGATCGGAGAATCGTTTTCTACGATTCCGGGTGGCAAGGGCGCCAACCAGGCGGTGGCCGCCGCGCGCCTGGGGGCGCAAGTGTCCATGGTCGGTTGCGTGGGCGTTGATGCCTATGGCGAGCAATTGCGCGGCGCGCTGTTGGCCGAAGGTATTGATTGCCAGGCAGTCCGCGTGGTGGAAGGCTCCAGCGGTGTTGCGTTGATCGTGGTCGATGACAACAGCCAGAATGCGATTGTTATCGTCGCCGGTGCCAACGGTGCGCTTACCACCGAAGTCCTGGACAGTGTCGATGAAGTGTTGCAGCGCGCCGACGTGATCATCTGCCAGCTTGAAGTGCCGGATGCCACGGTAGGCCACGCCCTCAAGCGCGCCCGTGAGTTGGGCAGAATCGTCATCCTCAACCCCGCGCCGGCTTCCCATACATTGCCGGCCGACTGGTACGCCTGCGTCGATTACCTGATTCCCAACGAAAGCGAGGCAGCGGTGCTGAGCGGATTAGCGGTGGATTCCCTGGAAACCGCCGAAGCCGCCGCGACACAATTGATCGCCGCTGGCGCCCGCAAGGTGATCGTGACCCTGGGCGCCCAAGGATTGATGTTTGCCAATGGCACGAGCTTCGAACACTTCCCCGCACCGCGGGTCAAGGCGGTCGATACCACGGCGGCCGGCGATACGTTTGTCGGTGGGTTCGCGGCTGCCTTGGCCAGTGGCAAGAATGAGATCGAGGCCATTCGTTTCGGCCAGGTCGCCGCTGCGTTGTCGGTCACACGCGCCGGCGCGCAACCCTCCATCCCTTTACTGCAGGAAGTACAGGCGTTCGAATCATGAAAAAGACTCCGTTGCTGAACATCGCCCTGTCGCGACTGATCGCCTCCCTCGGTCATGGCGACAAGGTAGTCATCGGTGACGCCGGCCTGCCCGTGCCGCCAGGGGTCGAATTGATCGACCTGGCACTGACCCATGGCGTCCCAGACTTCGTCAGTACCTTGAAAGTGGTGCTCAGCGAGATGCAGGTCGAAAGCCATGTACTGGCTGAGGAGATCCTTGATAAACAACCGCCGGCCCTGGCCACGCTGGAGGCGCTGCATGCCGAAGGCGCGTTGGGCGCACGGGAACTGGTTCGCCACGAGCAGTTCAAGATCCTTAGCCGACAGGCGCGAGCGATTATTCGCACGGGAGAATGTTCTCCGTACTGCAACGTGGTGCTGATCGCCGGCGTCACGTTCTAAGTTTCATCCACCCTGCACAAGGAGTGCGCCATGCACCGCTATGCTCAGAAAATGCATCAACTGTTGCGGAGTCTGCTGCTTTTGTCATTGATCACGGCTACAAGCGCCCAGGCGGCGGAAAAAATCGATCTGATCATTGACACCGATCCTGGTGCCGACGACGTCGTTGCGTTGTTGTTTGCCTTGGCGTCCCCCGAAGAGCTGCATATCCGCGCCCTGACCACCGTGGCGGGCAACGTGCGGCTGGACAAGACTTCCCGCAACGCACGCCTGGCCCGGGAATGGGCGGGGCGCGAGGACGTACCGGTCTATGCTGGCGCGCCCAAGCCGATGATGCGCACACCCATCTATGCGGAAAACATCCATGGGAAGGAAGGCCTGTCCGGTGTGACCGTGCATGAGCCGAAGAAGGGACTGGCCCAGGGCAACGCCGTCAATTACCTGATTGATACCCTCAAGGCCGCCAAGCCGCACAGCATCACCATCGCCATGCTCGGTCCGCAAACGAACCTGGCCCTGGCGTTGATCCAGGAGCCGGACATCGTCCAGGGCATCAAGGAAGTGGTGATCATGGGCGGTGCGCATTTCAATGGCGGCAACATCACCCCGGTGGCCGAATTCAATCTGTACGCCGATCCCCAGGCGGCGGAAGTGGTCGCCAACAGTGGCCTGAAGCTGACCTATCTGCCGTTGGACGTGACCCACAAGATACTCACCAGTGAGGCGCGCCTGAAGCAGATCGCCGCGCTGAACAACAACGCCAGCAAGTTGGTCGGCGATATCCTCAACGAGTACGTGAAGGGCGACATGGAGCACTACGGCATGACAGGCGGGCCGGTGCATGACGCGACGGTGATTGCCTACCTGCTGAGGCCGCAATTGTTTACCGGCCGCTCGGTCAACCTGGTGGTGGACAGCCGCGAAGGTCCGACTTTCGGGCAGACCGTGGTCGACTGGTATGACGGCTTGAAGGCACCCAAGAATGCTTTCTGGGTGAAGGAGGGCGATGCCCAGGGTTTCTTCGACTTGTTGACCGAGCGACTGGCGCGTCTCAAGTAGCCTATTTGCAGCGAGCCCGCAGTTGGCCTTAGTCAACCGCTTCGATGACGCTCGGGTAGCGCTCGAAGGCCTGCCGGATGAAGTTCTGGGCTCCTTGCGTGCCCAACTCCTTAACCAGCAGCTCGATGCCGATGATCGCCAACTCTTCCGGGCTGCCCGGGCTGTATGAACTGTGGCCCTGCGCCCATTTGGCATTGATGGTGGCTTCGATGCTGACGGTGCTCATGTCGGGGCTCGCAGGTTGTGAGGTCTGTAGGCTGAGTTAACCATTTTTGCGTCGGGTTGGGCAGTGCGACTTAGGCATCAGGAGGGCGCTGTGCGACACTTGTCTTTTGATTTTTCCGGGAGCCCAGCCGTGCAGATCGACCTGAACGACCCTGGTGGGCTGACAATTGAAGCGGTTCGGCAATTGTTGGCTTCAGCCAGTGACGACGAGCACACCCAGCTACGTGTGACCAAGGGTGGAATCGCCTATCTTTCATCGGGCGTCGTGGGTGGCGCCGACATCGACGGGTTGCTGTTTCGGCTGGAAACCTGGGCGAAGGGGTCCGGATATGTCGGAAGGGTCGCGGCCAGCGATGAGGTCTGGGTCACGCAGATCTACAACGCACTTAAGGAAAACTGGCCGAAGCCACCCTTCGATTACATCGACATCTACTGAGCGCATTCATATTCAGTCACGATTGAGTCATGAACAGAACAGGGGGCTCAGGCAAACTGCCGGTTTTGCGAGTGAGGGCATGATGATGGCCTTGGTGTTGAAACCAAGTTTCGTCTGGGTTGTCGCACGCTCTCTGGTTAATTCATCCAAATAGGAGGCTTCATGCCTTGGAAGCTTGCGTCATTGAGTACTTTGCTGGCCGCTGCGCTCTTGAGCGGTTGCAGCAGCACCTCTGAGTCGACCCCTGAGCCTGTGGCGTCCGACACCGGCGATAGCCGCTGTGAAGCAAAGGCCGCCGAGTTCGCAATCGGCAAGCAGGCTTCGCCCCAATTGCTGGAGCAGGCACGGTCCCGTGCAGGCGCGCAGTATGCGCGTATCCTCAAGCCCAACGACATGGTCACGCTTGAGTACCGCTCCGATCGCTTGAACCTTAATACCGATGCCGGCCTGGTGGTCAATCGAGTGAGCTGCGGCTGACGGTTTTCGATAGGCCATAAAAAACCCCGTCACATGGACGGGGTTTTTTTAGCGCACCGAGAAGTTACTCTGGGCGAACTTGTGCAGCTTGCATACCCTTTTGGCCTTTCTCAGCCACGAACGAAACGGTCTGGCCTTCTTTCAGGCTTTTGAAACCGTCGCTTTCGATAGCTTTGAAGTGTACGAACAGGTCGTCACCGCCACCTGTAGGAGTGATGAAGCCGAAGCCTTTTTCATCGTTGAACCATTTAACGGTGCCGGTTTGGCGATTAGACATGGTGTATCTCCAAGAAACATATATTTTCAGTGTACTGTGCTGCTCAGGCCAACTGGGCACACCGGGGTATCATAGTCGAAATGTTCGATTTGGGAGCCCCCCGCAGGCGCTGTTTGCCAATCAGTCGTGTTTTCTTTACCACCTGAACTGCCTGAAAGGCCCGGTTTCAAAGGCTTTCAGCCGAACGTAAAGACGATAAAAAAAGCTGTAGAACCTGTAGAAATCGTAGAAAAAGGTGGTTATTCAACCCTTTTTATCGATGCCGAGCCGAGTTCAAGCGCTTGTTTTCTCATTTTTTCGCGGGGGGGTTGGCCTTGCATTTGGCGATCTGGCCGAGCGCTTTCTGCTGCAATTCGGGGCTGGCCTTATTGTCCATCAGCGCCTGGATATCGCTTGCCGGGTAGGATTTGATCGCGTCTGCGCCACAGGCACAGTGGGATTTGGCAGCCGCTGCGCCGATCTGCGGGGTCGCCGCTTGAGTGCACTGGGCCATGTATTTTTCGCGCTCGCCCTTGGGCCACTCGGCATGGGCGGTCAATGGAAGCAGCAGGGCGAAGGGGGCGACGACTGCCAGTAGTGTGTTCAGACGCATGCGAAGATGCTCCTTTAGGGTCGGTGTCTTGTTATCTGAGGCGTTGCGAGCGTTTCGGTTCAGCACTTTGGCATAAAAACAGCCAGTTTACGCCCGCTTCAATCCGGACGCGGCGATGACCGTTCATCTGTGCTAGCATGCCGGGCTCGGGTATTTTTCAGGCTCCGCAGGACAACAGGTCCCGGTGGCGGTAAATGTTCGATTAACCCTGATTTGAATCCCAGTCACTCTGGTTCGGTTTTCCCGGTTGGCCGCAAGGCTCCTGCCGCTGTAAGGCAGGCGTTCGTCATTGAATGGCCTGGACTGGATCTTGTACTGGCTCATCCCAACCCACGTGACCTTTGGTAGGGGTCACCACTAGGAGAGGAGGCGCCATGCCAACTATTACTCTTCCCGACGGCAGTCAACGTTCGTTCGATCATCCGGTTTCCGTAGCCGAAGTCGCCGCATCCATCGGCGCGGGCCTGGCCAAGGCCACCCTGGCCGGCAAGGTCAACGGCAAACTGGTCGACGCCAGCGACGTCATCGACAGCGATGCCACGCTGCAAATCATTACGCCCAAGGATGCAGAGGGGCTGGAGATCATTCGCCACTCTTGCGCGCACCTGGTCGGTCATGCGGTCAAGCAGCTGTACCCGAGCGCGAAGATGGTCATCGGGCCGGTCATCGATGAAGGCTTCTATTACGACATCGCCTTCGAGCGTCCTTTTACCCCGGACGACATGGCCGCCATCGAACAGCGCATGCAACAGCTGATCGAGAAAGATTACGACGTCATCAAGAAAGTCACCCCGCGCGCCGAAGTCATCGAAGTCTTCAAGGCCCGTGGCGAGGACTACAAGTTGCGTCTGGTGGAAGACATGCCGGACGAGCAGGCCATGGGCCTGTACTACCATGAAGAATACGTCGACATGTGCCGCGGCCCGCACGTGCCGAACACGCGTTTCCTGAAATCCTTCAAGCTGACCAAGCTGTCCGGCGCCTACTGGCGTGGCGACGCAAAGAACGAGCAGTTGCAGCGTGTATATGGCACTGCGTGGGCGGACAAGAAGCAATTGGCGGCCTACATCCAGCGTATCGAGGAAGCCGAAAAACGCGACCACCGCAAGATCGGCAAGCGCCTGGGCCTGTTCCATACCCAGGAAGAGTCCCCGGGCATGGTGTTCTGGCACCCGAACGGCTGGACCCTGTACCAGGTGCTCGAGCAGTACATGCGCCAGGTCCAGCGCGAGAACGGCTATCTGGAAATCAAGACGCCGCAAGTGGTCGACCGCAGCCTGTGGGAAAAATCCGGGCACTGGGCCAACTACGCCGACAACATGTTCACCACTCAGTCGGAGAACCGCGACTACGCCATCAAGCCGATGAACTGCCCTTGCCACGTGCAGGTGTTCAACCAGGGCTTGAAGAGCTACCGCGAGCTGCCGATGCGCCTGGCCGAGTTCGGTGCCTGCCACCGCAACGAGCCGTCGGGTGCGCTGCACGGCATCATGCGCGTGCGTGCATTTACCCAGGACGATGCGCACATCTTCTGCACTGAAGAGCAGATGCAGGCCGAATCCGCCGCCTTCATCAAGCTGACCATGGATGTTTATCGCGACTTCGGCTTCACCGAAGTGGAGATGAAGCTGTCCACTCGTCCGGAAAAGCGCGTTGGCTCCGACGAGCTGTGGGATCGCGCCGAAGCGGCCCTGGCCGCCGCCCTCGACAGCGCGGGCCTTGCGTACGATCTGCAACCGGGCGAAGGGGCTTTCTACGGTCCGAAGATTGAATTCTCGCTGAAAGATTGCCTTGGTCGCGTCTGGCAGTGTGGTACCCTGCAGCTCGATTTTAACCTGCCGATCCGTCTGGGCGCCGAATACGTGTCCGAAGACAACAGCCGCAAGCACCCGGTCATGCTTCACCGCGCGATTCTCGGTTCCTTCGAGCGTTTCGTCGGGATCCTGATCGAACACTACGAGGGTGCGTTCCCCGCGTGGCTGGCGCCGACCCAGGCAGTGATCATGAATATCACTGATAAACAGGCAGATTTTGCCGCTGAAGTCGAAAAAACTCTCAACCAAAGCGGATTTCGTGCCAAGTCCGACTTGAGAAATGAAAAGATCGGCTTTAAAATCCGCGAGCATACTTTGCTCAAGGTTCCCTTTCTCTTGGTTATCGGAGATCGGGAGGTCGAGATGCAGACTGTCGCTGTGCGTACTCGTGAAGGTGCTGACCTGGGCTCGATGCCCGTCGCCGAATTCGCTGAGTTTCTCGCGCAAGCGGTTTCCCGGCGTGGTCGCCCAGATTCGGAGTAATTATTATTAAGCGTGAAATGAGACAAGATAAACGAGCTGCACCGAAAGCCCCGATCAACGAGAATATCTCGGCACGCGAGGTTCGGTTAATTGGCGCTGATGGCGAGCAGATTGGCATCGTCTCGATTGATGAAGCGCTTCGTATTGCTGAAGAAGCCAAGCTTGATCTGGTGGAAATTTCCGCAGACGCAGTCCCACCTGTTTGCCGGGTGATGGACTACGGCAAGTCGATCTTCGAAAAGAAGAAGCAGATTGCAGCGGCAAAGAAAAACCAGAAGCAGATTCAGGTAAAAGAAATCAAGTTTCGTCCAGGGACGGAGGAAGGGGATTACCAGGTAAAACTGCGCAACCTGGTACGTTTCCTGAGTGACGGGGACAGGGCCAAGGTATCCTTGCGATTCCGCGGCCGTGAGATGGCCCACCAGGAGCTGGGGATGGAACTCCTCAAGCGGGTTGAACAAGACCTGCTCGAGTACGGTTCGGTCGAACAGCATCCTAAGATGGAAGGACGCCAGCTGATCATGGTCATCGCCCCGAAAAAGAAGAAGTAATCAACAGGGCACGGCAGGCCTTGCGATTATGTTTATCAACTGAATGCGGAGTATCCGAACATGCCAAAGATGAAGACCAAAAGTGGTGCTGCTAAGCGGTTTCTGAAAACTGCTAACGGTATCAAGCACAAGCACGCTTTCAAGAGCCACATCCTGACCAAAATGTCGACCAAGCGTAAGCGTCAACTGCGCGGTAGCAGCTTGCTGCATCCGTCTGACGTGGCAAAAGTCGAGCGCATGCTGCGCCTTCGTTAATTTTTGGATCAAGAATAGAGGAAGTAACTCATGGCTCGTGTAAAGCGTGGCGTCATTGCCCGTAAGCGTCACAAAAAAATTCTGAAACTTGCTAAAGGCTACTACGGCGCGCGTTCCCGCGTATTCCGTGTTGCCAAGCAAGCGGTAATCAAGGCAGGCCAATACGCCTACCGTGACCGTCGTCAGAAAAAACGTCAGTTCCGCGCTCTGTGGATCGCTCGTATCAACGCTGGTGCTCGTGTTAACGGTCTGTCCTACAGCCGTTTCATCGCTGGCCTGAAAAAAGCGTCCATCGAGATCGACCGTAAGGTTCTGGCTGATCTGGCAGTGAACGAAAAAGCGGCGTTTGCTGCGATTGTCGAGAAAGCTAAAGCCACCTTGGCTTAAGTACCCCCGGCAGTCACCCGGGCTCACCTCTGTGGGTCCAGGTGTCAAACGTCATAAATAGGGGAAGAGCCTTAAAGCTCTTCCCCTATTTTGTATCTGGAGTCTGTACATGGAAAACCTGGACGCGCTGGTCGCTCAAGCACTAGAGGCTGTGCAAAGCGCTGAAGATATCAATGCCCTGGAGCAAATCCGGGTTCACTACCTTGGCAAGAAAGGCGAGTTGACTCAGGTGATGAAGACCCTGGGGAACCTGCCGGCCGAAGAGCGTCCGCAGGTCGGTGCGCTGATCAACGTCGCCAAGGAACGTGTCACAGAGGTCCTCAATGCACGCAAGGCGCTGTTCGAGGAGGCCGGTCTGGCCGCCAAGCTCGCCGCCGAATCCATTGACGTGACCCTGCCTGGCCGTGGCCAGACTTCCGGTGGGCTGCATCCGGTTACCCGGACCCTGGAACGCATCGAGCAATTCTTCACCCACATTGGCTACGGCATCGCCGAAGGCCCCGAGGTTGAAGACGATTATCACAACTTCGAAGCGCTCAACATCCCAGGCCATCACCCGGCCCGGTCGATGCATGACACCTTCTATTTCAATGCGAACATGCTGTTGCGCACCCATACCTCGCCGGTACAGGTCCGCACCATGGAATCGCAGCAGCCGCCGATCCGCATCGTCTGCCCAGGCCGTGTGTACCGTAGCGACTCCGATATCACCCACTCGCCGATGTTCCACCAGGTCGAAGGCCTGCTGGTTGATCGCGACATCAATTTTGCTGACCTGAAAGGCACCATCGAGGAATTCTTGCGGGTGTTCTTCGAGAAAGAGCTGGCCGTGCGTTTCCGCCCTTCGTACTTCCCGTTCACCGAGCCATCGGCGGAAGTCGACATGGAATGTGTGATGTGCAGCGGCAAAGGCTGTCGCGTCTGTAAACAGACCGGCTGGCTGGAAGTCATGGGTTGCGGCATGGTTCACCCGAACGTGCTGCGCATGTCCGGGATCGATCCGGAAGAATTCTCCGGCTTTGCCTTCGGCATGGGCGTCGAGCGCCTGGCCATGCTGCGTTACGGTGTGAATGACTTGCGCCTGTTCTTCGACAACGACTTGCGATTCCTTGCGCAATTTCGCTAGGTCGCAACCCGTAACGAATCTATTAGGAGAGCAGGATGAAATTCAGTGAACAGTGGCTGCGCGGCTGGGTAAGCCCGCAGGTAAGCCAGGACGAGCTGGTTGCTCGCCTGTCGATGGCCGGTCTTGAGGTCGATAGCGTGACGTCGGCCGCCGGTGCATTCAGCGGTGTGGTCGTGGGCGAGGTGCTGGGCACCGAGCAGCACCCTGACGCTGACAAGCTGCGGGTTTGCCAGGTCAGCAATGGCGCGCAAACGTTCCAGGTAGTTTGTGGTGCGCCAAACGTGCGCCCCGGCTTGAAAATTCCGTTCGCCATGATCGGTGCCGAACTGCCGGGCGACTTCAAGATCAAGAAAGCCAAGCTGCGCGGCGTCGAGTCCAACGGCATGTTGTGCTCCCAGGCTGAACTGCAGGTTGGCGAAGGCAACGATGGTTTGATGGAGCTTCCGGCCGATGCGCCGGTTGGCCAGGACATCCGCCAATACCTGGGCCTGGACGATGCAAGCATCGAGGTCGACCTGACGCCGAACCGTGGCGACTGCCTGTCCCTCGCCGGTCTGGCGCGCGAAGTGGGTGCCTTGTATGACGCACCGGTAACCCGCCCTGCGGTCGCGGTCGTTCCGGCGGTGCATGATGAAGTGCGCCCGGTTGAAGTTCTCGCGCCAGCCGCATGCCCCCGTTACCTGGGTCGTGTGATCCGTAACGTCGACCTGTCCAAGCCGACGCCGCTGTGGATGGTCGAACGCCTGCGACGCTCCGACGTACGCAGCATCGACGCGGCTGTCGACATCACCAACTACGTGATGCTCGAACTGGGCCAGCCGCTGCACGCGTTCGACCTGGCTGAAATCAACGGCGGCATCCGCGTGCGCATGGCTGACGAAGGCGAGAAGCTGGTACTGCTCGACGGCCAGGAAGTGACCCTGCGCAGCGACACACTGGTGATTGCCGACCACACCCGCGCCCTGGCGATTGCCGGCGTGATGGGTGGCGAGCACAGCGGCGTCTCCACGACCACCCGCGACGTATTCCTTGAAAGCGCGTTCTTCGACCAGATCGCCGTTGCTGGCAAGGCTCGCTCGTACGGCCTGCACACCGATGCCTCACACCGTTACGAGCGTGGCGTGGACTGGCAGCTCGCCCGTGAAGCCATGGAGCGCGCCACTGGCCTGCTGCTGGAAATCACCGGTGGCGAAGCCGGCCCGATCATCGAGACCGTCAGCGAACAGCACCTGCCCAAGATTGCACCGGTCACCCTGCGTGCCCAGCGCATCACCCAGATGCTGGGCATGGCAATGGATCCGGCTGAAGTCGAGCGCCTGCTCAGCGCCCTGGGCCTGACCATCCGCGCGGACGGGGAAGGGCAGTGGCGCGTCGAAGTGCCAAGTCACCGTTTCGATATCAGCCTGGAAGTCGACCTGATCGAGGAGCTGGCTCGCCTATACGGCTACAATCGCCTGCCGGTGCGCTATCCGCAAGCCCGCTTGGCCCCGCAAGCCAAGGCCGAAGCCCGTAGCGACCTGCCGGAGCTGCGTCGCCTGCTGGTGGCCCGTGGGTATCAGGAAGCGATCACCTACAGCTTCATCGATCCACGCCAGTTCGAGCTGTTCAATCCGGGTGTCGCGCCGTTGCTGTTGGCGAACCCGATTTCCAACGACATGGCGGCTATGCGCTCATCCCTTTGGCCAGGCCTGGTCAAGTCGCTGCAGCACAACCTGAATCGTCAGCAGGATCGCGTACGCCTGTTCGAAAGCGGCCTGCGCTTCGTTGGTCAGCTGGACGGCCTGAAGCAAGAATCGATGCTCGCCGGTGTGGTCTGTGGCAGCCGCCTGCCGGAAGGCTGGGCGCAAGGCCGCGACGTCGTGGACTTCTTCGACATCAAGGCCGACGTGGAAGCAGTGCTGGGCTTCGCCGGTGCGCTCGACGCGTTCACTTTCGTACCGGGCAAGCACCCGGCGCTGCATCCGGGACAGACCGCGCGTATCGAGCGGGACGGGCGTGAAGTCGGCTTCGTCGGTGCGATTCACCCTGAACTGTCAAAAACCTTGGGCCTGGATCGTCCGGTCTTTGTTTTCGAGCTGGTCCTGGCTGAAGTCGCCCAAGGAAAAATGCCGAAGTTCCAAGAGTTATCGCGCTTTCCTGAAGTGCGCCGTGACCTGGCCCTGGTGGCTGATGTTGGTGTCGCGTCCAGCGCTGTATTGGCGGTAATTCGTGAAAATGCAGGCGAATGGCTGACGGACCTCAGGCTATTTGACGTGTATCAGGGTAAAGGTATTGATCCGCATAGAAAAAGCCTAGCAGTCGGCTTGACCTGGCAGCATCCATCGCGCACTCTTAATGACGATGAGGTGAATACCGCAACGCAGAATATCCTCACCTCGCTCGAACACAGGTTGAACGCCACGTTAAGGAAGTGACGTATGGGGGCTCTGACGAAAGCTGAGATGGCGGAACGTCTGTATGAGGAGTTGGGCCTGAATAAACGGGAGGCCAAAGAATTGGTCGAACTGTTTTTCGAAGAAATCAGGCACGCTCTCGAGGACAACGAGCAGGTCAAATTGTCCGGATTCGGCAATTTTGACCTTCGGGACAAACGCCAGCGGCCTGGCCGCAATCCGAAAACGGGAGAAGAAATCCCGATCACGGCTCGCCGTGTGGTCACCTTTCGTCCAGGGCAGAAGTTGAAGGCCCGAGTTGAGGCTTATGCTGGAACCAAGTCATAACGACGAGCTACCCGTCATCCCGGGCAAACGCTACTTCACCATCGGTGAAGTCAGCGAGCTGTGTGCGGTAAAACCGCACGTGCTGCGCTATTGGGAGCAGGAGTTTCCTCAACTCAACCCGGTCAAGCGCCGCGGAAACCGCCGGTATTATCAGCGACAAGACGTACTGATGATCCGGCAGATCCGCGCGCTGCTATATGACCAGGGATTCACCATCGGCGGCGCACGCCTGCGCCTCTCCGGTGATGAGGCCAAAGACGATACAACCCAGTACAAACAAATGATCCGCCAGATGATCGCCGAGCTCGAAGATGTGCTGGTGGTGCTCAAGAAATAAATTTCTGCTTTTAAATACTTCCAGTTTTCAAAAGCTTGCGATATATTCCTGAGCGTTCCGTTGAGAAGCGGAACAAGATTCACGCCTAGTCGGGGCGTAGCGCAGTCCGGTAGCGCACTAGCATGGGGTGCTAGGGGTCGAGTGTTCGAATCACTCCGTCCCGACCATATTATTCAATGACTTAGGCCAATGTTCACAGCATTGGCCTTTTTCATGTGCGTGGCTTTTGCGGGACAGTTCATTTCATAGTTAAGCCTGCATTGGTCACTACCCCAGAGTTTCCCGATACTGCGCTTCATCAACCTCGGTCAAGGTCGCATAGCCATCGTAATGGTAGAGTCGATGCCTGTCCCGGGCATAGCGCTCAGTCAGGAATTGGAAGGTGGTCAGGTCGATACGCTTGGTGCTCAGTGGGCGTCGGTGGCAGAACAACTTGCGCGTGCCCAGTTGCAGGAAGTCGGGATGCGGTACGCGGACTTCATCAGGATCGAATGCCACGTCCAGCGGCTTGCCTTCCGAGAGGATCAGATCAGGGCCGACGGCATAGGTACCTAGAAAGCGCGTATCGCAAGGACGTAGCTTTTTCTTCGCCTCGCCGTAGTAATACACCAAGTCCCGGTCCTTGGCCCAACCGTGCCCGCAGGACTCGAAAGTGGCAACTTGCGCCTTACGAATCGGTTCGGGAGGATGATAGAAAACACGGTGGCAGAACACGGTTTTCCCATCCGTCAGGTAGGGGCCACCAAATGAGCGGAAGTGCTCCACCGGTTCCTGGGAAAACCGTTCGGGCACTTCCGTTTGCGCGTTATGGAACGGGATCAGATACAAGCCCTGGGCATCGCCGCACAGGTGGGTGTCGAGCAATTTGAAACTTGCCGCGTCCAGTCCGTTGATAACGCGCCCGTGGAAATGGACCTGGCGGCCCCGTTCAAAACCGAGGCCGATGGTCTCTAGCGGCAGCGTTTCTGCCTGTATTTGTGGTTCTTCAGGCTGCGCCTGCAAGCGGTGCCACCAGTAACCTTTCAGCTGCGGATGGGCTTCGAAGTAGGGTGCCCATTCCTGCTGCATCGCTGCATCGATGATTCCCCCAGAGCCCAGCGGGCCGTGCTTGTCACCCGCCAGCACGGGCGAGTAATCCCGATCATTGCGACAGAGCTGGGTCACGACAAAGCTTTCCACGTCGACGTCCAGGCGTTTCTGGTGCCGGTAGACGTGCCGGTGATCATGGTAATAATCGAACCCCAAGTGTCGAAAACTCGGGCCATGGGCGTCACGCAAGCGTGTGCCGGCGGCGTAGACGTGCAGGTCGTCCACGGCAAAATACTCATCCTCGTATTCTCTGGCGCTGACCACGCGACCGTACTCATCGTACGTTGGCTGGCAGCACTTGAGCGGGTGGAAATCGCCAACGTAGCGAATGCTCTTGCCGGTCAGGTAATAGGCTCGGTGCCGGTCCTTGGCGTAGCGTTCGTTGAGCACAGTGAAGGTTGCCAGGTCGGCATTGTCGATGCGGTAGAAGTATTCATAGGAAATGCTCGAGCCTTGCTGCGCTTGGACGATGATCGATTGTCCATCGGTTCCCCAGCGCTGAGCGAGCATCCGAAAGTTGCCAGGGTTTCTGATTGGCAGCGGCGTGCCGTCTTTCTGGTGCAGGGGTTTGTAACCCTTGTAGACCTGATCGTCGATCACTCGATAGGACGCGTGATTGCAATACCGCACCCGCGTCGTGGCGCTGGCGATGAACTGCCCCTGCAGAAAGATATTCACCCCGTCGCTGAACAGGGCGGAAGCTGACGTCACCGAGGCTGGCGACGATGCCAACAGGGCCAGGCTTTCGGGGCGTGCCCCTGGGATTTGGGTGATCGCGTACTCGCCGAACCAATAGGCGCCGGTTTCGTCACGCCAGTACTGGTAGCCGAGGTTTTCCAGGCCCTTGTCGAACCGAAACGCCAAGGCTTGGAGCGCGTGGTAGCCGTGGCGTTCCCGGTAGGCTGGAAGCAGGTAGTAATCGCGCAGCGCATTGCGCAAGACCCAACGGTTGCGGCGGTGCCGCCAGGTCGGCTGGCCGGCCCGCAAGGGCGAGGGTGGATAATGTCCATCACTGGCGCATCGCGCCAACTCGCCGGGGTTTGCGCCTTCAGGGTTGAGCATGATGTACACATCGGGCACTTGCCCGTCGCCCAGCAGCACGCCGTCCATGAACGCGAAGCTTTGGTGCCATTCAAGATCCAGCAGCTCCCAGTCAGCGAAGGGTGCCTCGATGCCTGTCATATCGTTGGGGCCTGAACGCCGTAAGTATTGGCTCGAGAACTAACATTTTTGCGGCGATCTCGCCAGCTTGGCCGTCCATTCATTTGCCGCCCGTCCGCATAGTCGACATATTCATTGGGGCTGCCGAGGCGCGCCGATGCCGAAGAGATGTTGATCACCACGCCGCCCGGACCGTTGTGCCGATAGGACATGCGCTTCACCGCCTGCTGGGCGCAGAGAGTCGGGCCAATGGAAGGCAGTTGGCTGTATCAGCCGATGATGAGGATGCCGCTGGCGATCACGGCGCACGCCAGGAGGCGTCGGGTGGTGAGTGTCTCGCCGAGGAACAGGTAGCCGATCAATGCTGCGAACAGCACGCTGGTTTCGCGCAACGCCGATACCGCGCCCAAGGGCGCTGCGTTCATGGCGTAGATGACGATTCCATAGGCCAGCAAAGAAACCAGCCCGCCAGCCAGGGCGGTCAACATGCCGGGCCGGACGGAGAATAAGCTGCGAGCGTCGCGCAGACCGATGTACACCACAGGCATCAGCACGCCCCACAACGCGCACATCCATACGGTGTAGGAGAGCGGCGCGCCGGAAAGCCTGGCGCCAATACCGTCGGTGACGCTGTAGGCTGCAATGAAGTAGCCAGTCCCGAGCGCATAGGGAAGGCTGGGAACCGACAGTTTGCGCCCCCTGAAAGCCAGCGAGATGATCCCGCCTGACACCAGTGCGATACCGAATAACGTACCAGGGGCGAT
Organism: Pseudomonas sp. SWRI154; assembly: GCF_014268645.1. Taxonomy (NCBI): domain Bacteria; kingdom Pseudomonadati; phylum Pseudomonadota; class Gammaproteobacteria; order Pseudomonadales; family Pseudomonadaceae; genus Pseudomonas; species Pseudomonas sp. SWRI154. Next base: position 344,693 of record NZ_JABWQW010000001.1, on the reverse strand, counting down.
GGTTTCTCCGGCGAAGATGGCGGCGCCCAGAGTGATCAACACCGGTGACGATCCACGGGATATCGGATAGACCTGCCCCAGGTCGCCGACCCGATAGCTGCGCACCAGAAACAGGTTGTAGCCGACGTGCAGCAGCGCCGAAAGCAGCGCATAGCCCCAGCTGGCGGGCGCCGGTGGCTGCATGAACGCCGCGGCAACGACACTGGCGATGGCGACAGCGATGCACATCATCGTCATCGACCATAGGCGATCTGCGCCACCGCGCAGCAGTGCATTCCAGCTGGCATGCAGGAGTGCGGCGAAAAGAACCAGGAGAACGATGTGGATAGGCATGCACCGATGTTATGCAAACCAGCGCCCGGCCTACAGCGAAGTCTCCTCATTGCTTCATGAATGGATGTTCATGCCTTACTCATAAGAGCGTTGGACTTTCAGTGCCTCACTCATCAACCACTGGCGAAAACTGACGATGTGTGGCTGCGATTCGATGCCTTTTGGACAAACGAAATAGTAGGCAAGCGGTGAGGGGAACGGCACATCGAACAGCCGCACCAGACGGCCATCGCTGATTTCAGTTTGAACATGCCCGCTGCGCACCAAGGCAACGCCCTGGCCGAGCAAGGCTGCCTCGACCGTCATGTTGGTGTCGCCAAACCTGACGCTTTCCTTGAGCGGCAAAAATTCCAGCCCGACCTTTTCGAACCAAGCCTCCCATTTCGGCACGAGCTCGGCACCGTCTCGGGTCAGCAGCGGGTAATGCAACAATTCGGCAGGACTGCGCGGTGTCCCGAAGCGCTGCAGCAGATCGGGGCTCGCCACCGGAAACACCTGCTCGCCGAACAGGTATTGCGAGAAGAGCCCGGGGTAACGGCCCTTGCCGAGCCGGATCGCGACGTCGGCCTGTGCGTTGGAGAAATGGATGATCTTGTCCGTGGTGTCCAGCGAAACCAATAGCTCAGGATGCTGGCGGGAAAGATTCGGCAAACGCGGCAGCAGCCATTTCAGAGCGAAGGAATACGTGGTGCTGACTTCGAGTCGGACCCGACCTTTTTGCTCGCGCAGATCGGCCAGGGACGCCTCAAGACTCATGAAGAACTCCCGAACGATGGGCGCCAGCGTAGCCCCCGCCGCCGTGAGGCTTAATGATTTGCCACGCTCGAACAACTGCAATCCCCAAAGCGCTTCCAGATGCTTGAGCTGGTGACTCACGGCGCTTTGGGTAACGTGCAGCTCGTCGGCGGCAGCGGTAAAGGTCGCGTGCCGGGTGGCTGCTTCAAAGGCACGCAATGTAGCGGTTGGCGGCAGATCTCTCATGTGTACGGTGTCCCGGCGCTGCGTCAGAGATGCGCATCATGAGCGCGAGCTCATGATAGTGCATCCTGTCTTCAGCTGTGGATGGGCAGGGACAATCTGTTGTCATGGAAAGCGCATTGTTCACGTCGTAGCCATTCGATTAACGAATAAAGCCCCGATACCGCTCGGCCACCGTCGACTGCTTGATTTGCGCCAACAACCCTTGCCGCGCAGCCTGCAAGGCGTCCCATTGAGCGCCGTCCTGCAATGGCGGGATGGTCACTGGTTCGCGGCGATCGAATCCGACCAATGCGGCATCGACCAGGTCGCCGACTTCCATGATTTCGCTGAGGGTGTTGATGTCGATGCCCGCGCGGTCCCAGATTTCGGTACGGGTGGCGGCGGGTAGAACGGCTTGTACGTAGACACCCTTGGGCGAAAGCTCCAGGCTGAGCCCTTGGGAGAGAAACAGCACGAATGCCTTGGTCGCACCGTAGACCGTCATGCCGAACTCCGGCGCCAGGCCGACCACTGAGCCGATGTTGACGATCGCGCCGTCGCCGGCGTGCGCCAAGCGTGGGGCGATGGCGCTGGCCAGTCGAACCAATGCGGTGGTGTTGAGCGAAACGAGGTGCGCGACGCTGTCGGTGGTCTGTTCGATGAAACTGCCGGATTGGGCGGCTCCAGCGTTGTTGATCAGGATCCCGATGCTGGCGTCGTCACGCAGGCGCGCCTCGACGGTGTGCAGATCGCCGGTTTGGGTCAGGTCGGCCTGGAGCACATCGACATTGACGCTGTGTTCGTTGCGCAGCGCGGTCGCCAAGGCTTGCAGTCGCGTGTTGTCGCGGGCAACCAGCACCAGGTTGTGCCCGCGTTGCGCGAAGCGCTTGGCATAGACAGCACCGATACCGGTGGAAGCGCCGGTGATGAGAACGGTTGTGGGAGTGGTCATGAGGTGAGTCTCTTCAAGGGTTCGAGGACAGCGTTGCGTTGGTGCCTTAGGATGATGATCAGAATCTAAGCTGTCAATGAATATGATTACGACCGGCATCTATGTATGATGCAGGCATGATTCGAACGGCTACGAGGTAACAAACATGAGAGTGACCAAGGCCCAGGCCCAGGCAAACCGGGAGCACATCGTCGAGACGGCTTCGGTGTTGTTTCGCGAGCGTGGCTTTGACGGTATAGGTGTGGCGGATCTGATGGCTGCCGCCGGCTTCACCCATGGCGGTTTCTACAAACATTTCGGTTCGAAAACCGACCTGATGGCTGAAGCGGCCGCGAACAGCCTTTCGCGATCGCTGGCAGGCGCTGGCGAGATGGATGTGGCTGAGTTCTTCCAGATGTATGTCTCCAAGGAGCACCGTGATGCGCGGGGCAATGGTTGCACCCTGGCGGCGTTGTGCGGTGATGCGGCGCGTCAATCCGACGGGTTGAAGGCCACGTTCGCCAGCGGCGTGGAAAGCACCCTGGCTGCACTTGAAGAAAAGCACGACGCCGGGCCGCAAGCGGCCGACGGAGAAGGGCGGGCGGACATGATCAGTCTTCTCGCACAGGCCGTCGGCGCGCTGATGCTGTCGCGAGCCTGCCCGGACGACGCTCCGTTGGCAAATGAAATACTCGAGGTCTGCCGTGCCCGCATCCTGGCGTCCTTGCCAATGTCAGAAGACAAGCGGTAGGGCCAATGCCTACCGCAGTCCAATCAGAAGATGAACTTGAACAGGGCGATGACCACGATCAGGCCGATCAGAAAGATGATCCCAACGGTACCACCAAGAAACTTCAACATAAGAACGCTCTCATCAGATGGGCTTGATCTTCTAGACCCCTGGCGAGCGTGCTCGGTTCGGTAAATTTTCTGGCGTCAATCGCTACGAAGATGTGAGAGGGAAGGCGCCGTTCAGTGAAGCGCCAGGGACCTCGGAACAGAGACATGTTCGAATTTTGATATGGTCTTGATCCAATAGCGCCGATATTCGGTCTTGTCCGGCGCCGGTGGTTTATAGCTTGACCAGGGATGCTCCGCCTTCAAGCGGGCCCGATAAGCCTCCCATTCTTTCTGCTCGGCCACTTCCCTGGCTTTGTTTCTGTCATCGAACCAACCCAGGACATAGGGCTCGCCCTGCTCCGAGCCGTTCGCTATCAGCAGATAAATTTCAGTCATTACGATCCCCATCGTCATCCAGCCACCCAGCTCACTGGGGTCTTGTCATGGGTATCGGCCGCCGGTGCTGGTTTTTGAGGTTAATTGATCGGCGCAGACGGCTCAGGTGTCATCCGCCTGGGCCAGGTGCGCTATCAGCCATTCGCGGAAGCGATTGACACTCTGTCGGTTCGGCGTCCGGCCCTGGGGTTCCAGCAAGCAGAATTGTGCGTCGGTGCGCAGGATGGCGTGCGTCGGCCGCACGAGGTTGCCGGTTTGCAAATGGTTGCTGAGCAGCCCCGACCAGGCCAGGGCGATCCCTTGGCCTGCCAGCGCCGACTGGATCAGCATCGAATAGCTGTTGATGTTGATGCGCCGCCGAGGTTCTGGCGCTTGATGGCCGAGGCGTCGGAACCATTCCTTCCAGCCAATCCAGTCCCGATGCTGGTCTTCCAGCCACAGCCAGGTGCATCCGCTCAATTGTTCCAGCGTCTCAATCCTTGGGTGTTGCGCTAAATAGGCGGGGCTGCACACCGGGAAAATCTCTTCATTGAACAACGGCGTGACTTTCATGTTTTTAGGCGGCGTGCTGCAGTAATAGAGCGCCAGATCACAATCGAGTCGGGAAAAGTCTTGCACTTGGTCGGTCGCGATAATGCGCAGATCGATCTCCTCGTTCTGGCGCTGGAACTCCGTTACCAGCGGCACCAGCCACAGCGAAGCCATTGCCGTGCTGGTGACAACGGTCACTTGCTGCGCGCCTTGCCAGTGCCGGATTCCCGCGGTGGCGTGGGCGATCTGTTGCAGCGTGTCGCGGATACTCTCGTAGTATTGGCCGCCCGAAGCGGTGAGGTTGATTTCACGTGTCGAGCGGGTGAAAAGCGCCGTGCCCAGATAATCCTCGAGCAAGCGTATCTGGCGGCTGATGGCGCCCTGGGTGACGTTCAGTTCACGGGCCGCCATGGTGAAACTCAGGTGTCGCGCGGCGGCTTCGAACGCCACCAGGCTGTTGAGAGGCGGCAAGGGTTGCAGTTTCATCAGGTGGTCACTGCCTTATGAGTCAAGCGCACGCCGATTGTGCTGAAGCCCGTCTGCGCAAGCTACCTCTTGATGATGCAACAAGCTAAAGATCGATGACCAAGTCGGACGTAGGCTTGCTGCAGCACAGCAAGCGTAGGCCCTTGTCGATTTCCCGTTGCCGGATCCCGCCATTGTGGTTCATCTCGACCGTACCCTCCAGCAGGGCAGTCTTGCAGGTGCCGCAAACGCCCTGGCTGCAGGAGGAAGGCACAATCGCGCCGGCTTTTTTGGCCGCGGCCAGCACGGTCTGATTGCCCGGCATGCTGAAGGTCCTGCCGGAACGCGACAGGGTTACCGAGAACGTTGGTTGTGACGCAATTGAAGCGGCCTGCGCTATCGACGGTTCATCGTTCAGCGTAGCAATGTCGAAGCTTTCCTGATGGTAGTGATCGAAATCGAACGCTGCTTCGCTGAGCACAGATCTGACCGCGTCCATGTACCCTCGAGGCCCGCAGGTAAAGACTTCGCGCATCTTGAAATCGGGCACCTGCTGGTTCAACAAAGACAAATCGAGTCGACCTACAGGCTGTTGCCAGTTAACCATGTCGCCGAGTTCTTCGCATATGTTGATAACCCGCAACCCCGGCATGTTGGCCTGCATTCGCGTCAGTTCCCCGTGGAAGATGATGTCGGTCGGGGTACGGGCGCTGTGCACAAAAACGATATCGAGGTTGCCGGCCATGTCGCAGGCGGCCCGTGTCATCGACATCAAAGGGGTCACGCCGGAGCCTGCGGACAGGTACAACAATTTGGCCGCGGGATGGCCAACCGGCGTGAAGCTACCGGCCGGACCGGATGCGCGCAGGCTGTCTCCCGGTTTTAGCTGGTCGTGCAGCCAGTTCGAGACTGTTCCGCCGGGCACGCGCTTGACGGTAATCGAGAAGGCGAACGGGCGGGTGGGAGAGGATGACAAGGTGTAGCAACGGGCGATGGTCTGCCCGCCAATGACTGGCGAGACCGTGATGAATTGACCGGGCTCGAAACTCAATGCGCTGAAATCCGCACATCGAAAGATGAAAGTCTTTACGTCATGGGTTTCTTGTCGGACGGCGCAACATTGCAAGGTTTTCTGTTGCGCGCTGTTCCACTGCGCGCCGGACGTCGCCCAGGTCGCGGGGTCGGTGAAGCGCTGGACCGCATGGCTTTGCTCAGGGCGCGTCAGGGTTTCGTAGATCGTCATGTTCATTCCTCACACGCCATGGGCGGCCAGACGCGCCGCGTACCAGCGGGAAAACTGCTCGACATAGGTTTCCGTGAAGGCCGAGAACGGTCCTGGCGTGTAGGCGGGGTCCTGGGTTCCGCTGTGGGTGATGCCAACGAGACTGGCATCCTGGAGGTTTGTCGCGGCCCAGACTTCGATCAGTTTATCCAACTGATAGTCCACGCCCTCGATCGCGTCGGCATGCACCAGCCACTTGGTGCGCACCAGGGTTTTGTCGGGCGCCAGCGGGATGATGTAGGACACGACGGCATGGTCGCTCATGATGTGCGTCCAGGAATTGTGCGTCCACAGATGCATGTCGCCCAGGTCGCGGCGGGTGAGGTCACCCAGCAACCGGGAGCACGCCACGCGAGTATCGAGAGTCTGGGATTCGCCGTTGCCCGCGATGGCCAATCGTTGCGAGCGGAACTGCGTGATCGCGTCCTCGCCCAGGTGTTCGACGGCCTCACAGAGATAGCCTTGGTCTTCCCAGTCTTGCTTGGTATCGGCATTGCGCTGGTGATATTCCTGGAGCGCCAGGAGTGAATCCTCCCCCAGCCCATCGGTGCAAAAACCGAAGTCTTCGGGCAGGAAGGATGCAGTCAGTTCAGGATGGGTGGCGGCGCAGTGGTAACACTCGCGATTGTTCTCGATCACCAGTTTCCAGTTGCCGTTCTCGATGATCTCCGATTCGTAGGCAATTTTCGAACGGGTAAGGTCGTATTGAGCGAAGCGCGGTGTCATGACCTGGTCCAGGTACAGGATGTCTTCTGGCGGCTCGTCATTCAGGCAAACGAAGACATGGGTACCGACCACGCGGGTATGGACAGGGATCAGGCTTTTGCAGCCCGGGTCGAAGTCCTTGCCCATGTGCGCGGCATGTTTCAGGGTGCCATCCAGGTCGTAGCTCCATTGATGGTACGGGCAGACCAGCATGCCCACCGTCGACTTGCCGACCTGTTTCAGCCGCGCTCCCCGATGCCGGCAGACATTTCGGAATGCCTGCACATGTTCGTCGTCATCGCGTACCAGGATGATCGAGGACTTGCCAATGTCGATGGTCGAGACATCACCGGGTTCAGCGATGTCGCTGGTGACGCCCACCAGGATCCAATGCCGGGTGAAAAAGATATCGACGTCGGTTTCAAAAATGTCCTGCCGTCCGAATAGACCGCCAGGCATGCCGTGGCCCGGGTGGCGGTCGGCCAGAAGTTCACGATGGGTTTTCAGGGTGGGGTTCATCGTCGTTCTCACTCAAACCTGATGGTCGGTTGTTCGGAAAAAACAGTGCTGCGAAAGCCGGTTCGACATTGTTTGTTCAAGCCACTGAAGGCTCTTGTAGCGGCTCGGATAAAACCGCTCGCGACAGGTCATGTCCGAGCAGCGCGCGATACAGTTCGCCGTCGCCCAAGACCCCCACGACCCGCTGTTTTTCATCGAGTACGATCAGTGGATGGCCACTTTCATAGCGAATCCGAAGGGCGTCGCGCATGCTGATATCCGGCGGTACCGATGTGACTCGGCGGTGCAGGGGCTCGCATCCCTTGGTGCCATTGCAATGCTGCACTGGCACAGCCGTGGCCCCGCGGCGGATGCTGGCCAAGCGTTGGGACGGGTCGAGGATCATCCAGAGGTTTTGCACGGTATCCAGGCAATATTCACCGCGGGCAAGCACGCACTGGCCCAACGGCGTCATCAAGCTTTTCGCACACAGCACATTCAATGGATTGGTGTGGGCGACGAAGTTGCGCACGTAGTCATCGGCCGGGTTCAGCACGATCTCTTCGGGCTGGCTGTACTGGATAATCTTGCCATCCTTCATGATCGCGATACGTGTCCCCAGCTTGAGTGCCTCATCCAGGTCATGGCTGACGAATACGATGGTCTTGTGCAACTTGCGCTGCAGGTCGAGCAACTCGTCCTGCAGGCCTTGGCGTATCAGCGGGTCGAGGGCGGAGAAGGGCTCGTCCATCAACAGGATATCGGCATCCATCGCCAGGGCTCGGGCCAGGCCGACCCGCTGTTGCATGCCGCCTGAAAGCTCCTCCGGCTTTTTGTTGCGCCACTGGGTCAGGCCCACCAGCTCGAGTTTCTCATCCACCAGCTTGCGCCGTTCCTGCTCAGGACGACCCTGCATCTCCAGGCCGAAACCGATGTTTTCGCGCACCGTCAACCAGGGCATCAAGGCAAACTTCTGGAACACCATGGCGATGCGTTGGGTGCGCATCATCTTCAGTTCGGCCGCAGTGCAGGCGGCGAGGTTGATCTGCGTGCCTTGATGCTCGACGAACAACTTGCCGCGGCTGACCGTGTTCAGGCCATTGATGCAGCGCAGCAGGCTCGATTTGCCGGAGCCTGAGAGCCCCATCAGCACGCAGATTTCACCTTTGTTAATAGCCAGGTTGGCCTTTTCCACGCCGACGATCAGGCCGGTCTTGTGCAGGATGTCCGGGCGGGAAAAGCCTTGGTCGAGCAGATCCAGCGCGGGCTTGGGGCGATTGGCGAAGATGACGTCGACGTCTTCAAAACGAATGATGCTCATGCGTCACCTCTCTTCACGCTTTCGCGCTGTTTGCAGATGCGATCGAGGGTGATGGCCAGCAGCACGATAGCCAGGCCTGCTTCGAAACCCATGGCGATATCGGCGGTGTTCAGCGCGTTGACGACTGGTTTGCCAAGGCCATCGGCACCGACCAGTGCGGCGATCACCACCATGGACAGCGACAACATGATGCATTGGGTGATGCCGGCGGCGATGCTTGGCATCGCATGGGGCAGTTCGATGCGGGCCAGCAGTTGGCGGCGTGAGCAACCGAAGGCCTTGCCGGCGTCCATCAACTCGTTCGGGACGTCGCAAATCCCCAGGTAGGTCAGGCGGATTGGCGCGGCGATGGCGAAGACCACCGTGGAGATCAACCCTGGAACCACGCCGAGGCCGAACAGGGTCAGCGTCGGGATCAGGTAGACGAACGTGGGCACGGTCTGCATCAGGTCGAGAATCGGCCGCAGGGCTGCGTAGAACCAGGGACGGTGCGCCGCGACGATGCCCAGCGGCACGCCGATGATGACGCACATCAGCGTGGCGAAGGTCACCTGGGCGAGGGTCTCCATGGTTTCTTGCCAGTAACCCAGATTGAGGATCAACAAAAACGAGAGGACGACGAAGAGCGTCAGGCTGACCTTGCGTTGGATGCCGAAGGCGAGCAAGCCGAATAGCCCGATCAGCGCCAGCGGGTTGAACCAGAGCAGGGCGCTGGTAAACACCGTGATGACTCCGGACAGCGCCAGCGAGATAGCATCGAATACGCTGGCGCCATGCTGGGTCAGCCAATCGACATATCGGGCGATGTACTCACCCAGGGGAAGTTTTTCTTGTGGAATCCACATAGGCCGGCTCGTTATTGTTTGGATGTGCCTGGAGCGAATACTTATCCAGGCGTGCCACGCCGACAAACCATTTAAAGTCACCGAGTCATGAGTTTTTCTCATTAATGGATTGAGGGCGCAGGCGGGAGAATTAGCGATGAGTCAAGCAACTGTACTCAGGTGTACATTCAGGAGGCATCCGAGTACATTCGTCGAAGGTTTTTTCACAAGGTGACGCAGGATGCCCCAGGTAGGGAAGGCACGTGGCAAGGCCCAGGACGCAGGTTGGCGAGGGTCGCCCGAAGGGTGGCTGGAAGCGGCCTACGAGGCTTTGAAAGAATCCGGCATCGACGCGGTCAGGGTCATGCCATTGGCCAAGCGCCTGGGTTTGTCACGCACCAGTTTCTATTGGTTTTTCGAAGACCGCGAACAGCTGCTCGCGGCCTTGCTGTCGCGCTGGCGGGAAACCAATACGGGTGGCTTGATCCGGCAAAGCGAAAGCTATGCCGAGAGCATTTCCGAAGCGATCCTGAATGTCTTCGAATGCTGGCTCAATCCCCAACTGTTCGACTCGCAGTTCGAATTCGCCGTGCGCAGTTGGGCGCTTCAGTCCGCTGAAGTGGCTCGAGAGGTCGCGGTGGTGGACGAGCAGCGAATGAGCGCCCTGGCGAACATGTTCAAGCGCTTTGGCTACGACAGCCAGGGCGCCGACGCACGGGCCCGAACAATCTACCTGACGCAGATCGGCTACATCACCATGAACACCACTGAGCTGATCACGGTGCGTTTCCAGCGCATTCCCCATTACGTCAGTATTTTTACCGGCAAGGTTCCCAAGCAACGTGAGCTGGACCGGTTCTACGGCAAATTCGGCTATGCCGAAAAGGAGCCGGGAGTCTTTGTTCCTTTGGCGGACACGTTCGAAGGAAACACCGATGATCAATGAGACCCTGGGAATCATTGGCGGAACCGGCTGGTTGGGCGGTGCGATTGCCAAGGCGACCTTGGCGAAGGGGCTGGTGCCGGCGGGAAACCTGATGATCTCCAATCGCTCGGGAAACCACCCGTTGGCGCAACAAGGCGCTCGCCTGGTCACGGACAATCAGGACCTGGTGGATCGCAGCGACGTCGTGATCATCGCGGTGCGCCCTGAGCATTTCGCCAGTCTGGGCATCGATGCGACGGGCAAAACACTGATCTCGTTGATGGCCGGAATCACGGTGCAGTCGATTACTGCACAGACCTCGGCTTCAGCAGTCGTACGGGCGATGCCCAACGCGGCGGTGGAGATCGGCCAGTCGTTTACGCCTTGGTATTGTTCGGGCGGGGTCGAGGCGACAACGAAAAGCCTTGTGCAGCGATTGTTCGAATGCGTGGGTACGGCAGCTGAGGTTCAGGAGGAGGACTTCATTGATTACTTGTCCGCACTCTCGGGCACCGGTCCGGCCTTTCCGGCCTTGCTGATGACCGCGTTGGCCAATCAGGCGACGGCAGCCGGCATCCCTGGCGACATCGCACAGCTCGCCGCGAAAAATGTCGTAATCAACAACAGTCAATTGCTGGCGAGCCGCGACGCCCAGCAAATGATCGACGCTTTGGTCGCCTACCGTGGTGTAACGGCCGCGGCCTTGCTGGCGATGACCGAGGGGCATTTTGAGGAGCAGGTCGCAAGGGCGTTGCAGGCAGGTGCCAGCGTGGCTCGCAAGGGGCTTCAAGCCTGATAAAACGAAGCCCTTCACCAGCGCATAAAAAAATGCCCCTGATCCCTGGGATCAAGGGCGCGACTTCAAATGTCTTTCACCAGCCGCAACGCATCGTAGATCGCCGCATGGGTATTGCGCGCCGACACCGCGTCGCCGATCCGGAACAACTGGAAACGGCCTTCGGGGTTGGTCACGATATTCTGGGTTTTCCCGGCAATCAGATCGTGTTGTTCGACCGCACCGTTGTTGCTCGAATGCGGGCGCAATTCGAAATACAGGTCGTCCAGGGGCAGGGTGCCGTGGTTGACCACCACCTGATCGACCACGCGCTGCTTGTGCACCTGCCCGTAGTCGCTGCCGAAATTGACCACCAGGCGACCGTCGCGTTTCTCCACGGAGTCAACCCGATAGGTGACAGTGAAAGTGACGTCCAGGTCCTGCAGGCTGCGCATGTACGGCACCAGGTTCATCGCCATCACCTCCGGCGCAAATGACCGGTCTGGCGTGACGATTTCCAGTTTTGCGCCGCTGTTGGCAATCACTTCCGCCGCTTGCAGCGCCGCATGGTCACCCGCGTCGTCGAAAATCAGCACGTTCTGGCCAGGCTTGATGTCGCCGGAAATGATGTCCCAGGTCGACACCACCAGTTCGTTGCCGTGCTTGAGCACCTCGGTGTGGGGTAGGCCGCCCGTGGCGACGATCACCACGTCAGGTTCCTCGGCCATGACCGTGTCGGCTTCGGCCCAGGTGTTGAACTGGAATTTCACGCCCAACCGTTCGCATTGCGTCATGCGCCAGTCGATGATGCTGATCATCTCGCGCCGCCGCTCGCTCTGCGCGGTCAAGCGGATCTGCCCACCTGGTTGATCCGCGACTTCGAACACCGTGACCTGGTGGCCACGTTCGCCGGCCACCCGTGCCGCCTCCAGGCCCGCCGGGCCGGTGCCGATCACCACCACCTTGCGCTTGACCGCTGCCTTGGGGATGTCGTGGGGCATGGTGGTTTCGCGCCCGGTGGCGGCGTTGTGGATGCAATACGCGGCGCCGCCCTGGTAGATGCGGTCAAGGCAGTAATTGGCGCCCACGCATGGGCGGATTTCCTCTTCACGTTTTTCGATGATCTTGCGCACGATGTGCGGGTCGGTCATGTGCGCGCGGGTCATGCCGATCATGTCGACCTTGCCGGAGGCGATGGCGTGCCGCGCCGTGGCAACGTCCGGAATCTTGGCCGCATGGAATGTCGGGAAGCCCGTAGCGGAGCGAATCTCGCCGGCGAAATCCAGGTGCGGCGAGTTGCGCATGCCTTGGATCGGAATCACGTCGGTGAGGCCGGCATCGGTATCGATGTGCCCGCGAACGACGTTGAGGAAGTCCACCAGGCCGCTGTCCTTGAGCATGTGGGAAATCTGCAGGCCGTCGCTGGCGCCAAAGCCGCCGGGCAGGTCTTCGTCACCGGTGTAGCGCACCCCGAGCAGGAAATCCTCACCGCAGCGCTGGCGGATACCGCGCAACACCTCGAAGGTGAAGCGCATGCGGTTTTCCAGCGAACCACCGTAAGGGCCATCCAGATCGTTGGTCAGTGGCGACCAGAATTGATCCATGAGGTGTCCGTACGCCTGCAGTTCCAAGCCATCGAGACCGGCGGCCTTCATGCGTTCGGCGGCGTCCACGTAATCCTTGACGATCCGATCGATGTCCCAGTCTTCCATCTTTTTCGGAAAGGCCCGGTGAGACGCTTCGCGGCGATGGGACGGCGAGACGACCGGCAGCCAGTCAGCCTTGTCCCAGCGGGTGCGCCTGCCCAGGTGGGTCAGTTGGATCATCACCGCCGCGCCGTGTTCGTGGCATTCGTCGGTGAGGTCCTTCATCCATTTGACCACTTCGTCCTTGTACGCCAGCACGTTGTTGAACACCGGCGGGCTGTCCCGTGAAACCGCAGCGGAGCCCGCGGTCATGGTCAGCGCAACGCCGGCTTTCGCCCGTTCGACGTGATAAGCGCGGTACAGATCCTTAGGCATCCCGTCGACTGGGTATGCCGGCTCATGGGACGTGGTCATGATCCGATTCTTGAGGGTCAGGTGCTTGATCTTGTAGGGCTGCAGGAGAGGATCGCTGGACATGGTGTTGCTCCGGGAACAAAACATCAGGCTTGGTTTTGACATAACGGTAGATTGAATGTTCATGTGTGTCAACGATTGAGACACAGGTGTACATTTTTCTTGCGTGGCGGAAAAACCAGGATTACCATCCAGTCGAAACAGGGGTGCTCCAGGTCGTCCAGCCGGTCACCCCAGGCATACATCCAGAGTGCGAGGCGGCCATGAAAGTGCTCGTTGCGGTAAAGCGTGCCATCGACCCGAATGTGAAAGTCCGGGTGAAAGCTGACGGTTCAGACGTCGAGCTCAATGGCGTGAAGATGGCCTTGAACCCGTTCTGCGAGATCGCGGTGGAAGAGGCGATTCGCCTCAAGGAGAAAGGGCTGGCATCCGAAGTGGTTGTGGTCTCGGTGGGCACTTCAGCCGCCCAGGAACAACTGCGCACGGCATTGGCACTCGGTGCGGACCGGGCGCTGCTGGTGGAGACGAATGCGCCACTCGAGCCACTCAACGTCGCCAAGTACCTGAGCAAAGTGATCGATCAGCAAAAGCCGCAACTGATCCTGTTCGGCAAACAGGCCATCGACCAGGAGAACAACCAGGTCGGGCAAATGGTCGCGCAGTTGATCGGCAGCGGTCAGGCCACTTACGCCTCTGCAATCAATCTGGTCGACGGGCAATGGATCGTCGAACGTGAAGTCGACGGTGGCAGCCAGGTGGTCGCGCTTGAAATGCCGGCCGTGGTGACTTGCGACTTGCGCCTGAACCAGCCGCGCTACGCGTCGTTGCCGAACATCATGAAAGCCAAGAAAAAACCGCTTGAAGTCATTGCCGCCGACACCTTGGGCGCGAGCGTGAAGGAACACGCTCGATTATTAGGGGTTGTCCCGCCTGCGGTGCGCAAAGCGGGAATCAACGTCAGTTCGGTGGCCGAGCTGGTGGATAAACTGAAGAACGTTGCGGGGGTGATTTGATGCGCACATTGGTGATCGCCGAGCACAGTGCAGGTCAATTGACGGCAGGTACATGGAGTGCCGTGACCGCCGCCATTGCGCTGGGTGCCGAGACGGATTTGCTGGTGATGGGCGGGGCGGATGCGGCGACGGTAGCGCAACAGGCAGCATTGGCCCAGGGCCTGGACCGGGTGCTGCTCGCACAAGGGACGATGTTCGAAAACGCCCTGGCGGAAAATGTCCAACCGCTGATGACTTCGCTGGTGGCCGAGGGGTATACGCACGTCGTTGCCGACGCCAGCAGCATGGGGCGCAATCTGCTGCCGAGGGTCGCGGCCAGCCTGGATGTCGGCATGCTGTCCGACGTCACCTACATCGTTTCGGCGGACACCTTCCAGCGTCCCATTTACGCCGGCAATGCGATCGCCACGGTCCAGTCCCTTGATCCGATCAAGTTGCTGACGGTTCGCGCTTCGGCGTTCGCCCAGGCCTTATCCCGTGAGCATCCCTGTGAAGTGCTGGCGGTGGAGGGCGGGCAAAGTGCAAGCAACGTGCGCTTCGTCAGTGAACAACTGACCGTCAGCGAAAGGCCCGACCTGGCGAGCGCCCGCGTCGTCGTGTCCGGTGGCCGCGGCATGCAGAGCAAAGAGAATTTCGCCCTGATCGAACGCGTGGCCGACAAGCTCGGCGGCGCCGTAGGGGCCTCCCGGGCTGCTGTGGATTCGGGGTTTGCGCCCAACGATTTGCAGGTTGGGCAGACCGGCAAAATCGTCGCGCCAGAGCTTTATATCGCCGCTGGTATCAGCGGGGCCATTCAGCATCTGGCGGGCATGAGTGGTTCAAAGGTCATCGTCGCGATCAACCAGGACGCTGAGGCGCCGATTGCGCAAGTGGCGGATTACATGCTGGTGGCGGACTTGTTCGAAGCACTGCCGGCGCTCGAAAAGGCATTGTGAATTCAAGACGTTAAACGACGAACCCGTGGCGAGGGAGCAAGCTCCCTCGCCACGGGTTTATCGACAACCTTGAAAGATTCAACCCGCCAACGGGCGGAGGAGGGTAGGCCACACTCGATAGCCGTGATTTTCATAATTAGAACTTACCCATGGCCGTGCGCGGTCGCGATGGGAAATGAATGCTTCTACTGCCCTGCCAATAACTATTAATACAGTCTGCGGAGATGCACATGATGACGTTATCCAATAAAACTTTTATCGGCTGGTTTGCGGGCCTTGCATTGGCCTGTGGCAGTCTGATCGCCCACGCCGAGGAACCCACGCCCATTCGTATCGGTTGGGTGAATTGGTCGGATACGGAAATAGCGGTAAAGCTGGCCGATACAGCATTGCGCGACCACTTGAAGCAACCGGTCAAATTGGTGCTCGCCGATATTGGCATTCAGTTCCAGGCCTTGGCCAACGGCAATATCGACCTGATCCCGATGGTTTGGCTGCCGAGCACTCACAAGTCGTTTTATGACAAGTACAAGGACAAACTCGAAGACCTCGGCGTGCTGTATGAAGGTCGGATCGGCATGGCGGTGCCTACGTCCATTCCTACCAGCGAGATCGCCAGTGTCGAAGACCTCAACAAACCTGAAGTGCGGGAAAAACTCGGCGGCAAGATCCTTACCTCGGAAGTGGGCAATGGTCAGTACAAACTGACGGAAAAGGCCATCAAGGAATACAAGCTCGAAGGCTACAAGATGGTCGCCTCTTCAGAGTCCGGCATGTTGAGCGAGCTGGATCGCAACCTCAAGCGTGACAAGTGGTCGTTGGTCAACGCCTGGAGCCCGCACTGGATGTTCGCCAAATGGCCGTTGCGCTATCTGGATGATCCCAAGCAGATATTCGGTGGCGCCGAGCAGATTCACGCCGTCGCCCGCAAAGGCTTCAGCGCCGAGCATCCCGATGTCGCCCGGTTCTTCGCCAACTTCAAGATCCCCAAGGCCGACCTTGAGAAGTTGATGGCGAGCGCCCGTGACAGTTCGGCAGACAAGGTCGTTGCCGAGTACTACGCCGCCAACAAGCCTCGTTTCGAAGCGATGTTCGGCAGCCAGACGGCTTCTGCGACACCGGCCCGGTGATGGCCGCTGTCCGATAGTTGTGTTGCCATCCGATGCCCTTGGTGAAGGGCATCGGATGCATCGAACGAATATGCCTTGGCAGTCGCAAACGGGGGAAATCGGTAGCCTTCGTGCAACAGGCGAGATTGCGCCGTGAAGCCTGGCGCCTCATCGGCCGACGCTATATTTCGTAACGACTTTCCTTTGAGGGCGGACAACCGAAGAGCGTGCTGTAGCACTTGCTGAAGTGAGGGGTGGAGACGAAACCGCAGGCAATGGCGACGTCAGTGACGGTCAACCTGGAGTTCTGCAGCAGGCGCCGTGCTTCGGTCAGCCGAAGTTCCAGATAGTACCGTTGGGGAGACATATTGATTTGTTTTCGAAACAGACGTTGGATCTGGCGCTTGGAAAGTTGAACGCATTGGGCGAGCAGATCCAGGCCCAGTGGTTCTTCAAGATTACACTCCATCAATGCAATGACTTCTCGCAGGGATGCACTGACTTTGCGGTCCAGCACCTTTGCCGAGGTACGGAATCGAGATTCATGGTCCAGCAGGTCAAACACCGCATCCGCGACTTTCTGGTCGAGGGCAGCGTAAAGCCACTTCATCATGATCTGAAACGCGCCGGCAGGGTTTGATGCCGTGAATCGGTCCCTGTCGAACACTACTGTATCGAGCGTCACGGTGGTCTTCGGCGAACACTCTGACAGGGCCATTCGTTGTTCGGCATGAATAGCGCATCGGTAACCATCCAGCAGTCCGGCCTTGCCCAAGTACCAGGCGCCGTTCCATAACCCGCCGAGCGCAATGGGCAGGTTCGCCAGCTTGGTCAGCAGCGTTACCAGCCCACCGGGAAGTACCCTCGGCGTGCGTAGCCCGCCGCAGACAATCATCAAGTCCAGCGCCGCGATCCTGATGTCGGTCAACGGTGTGTCCGGCCTGATGGGGATTGCCAGGTCGCTGATCACTTCAGAGTCGTTGCGACTGAAGGTATGGATTCTTATCGAGCCGGGCTGAATCAGGTTGGCGGTGACCAGCACGTCCAGGCAATGAGTGAAACAGGTCAGGGAAAAGTTATCGAGCAGCAGGAATCCCACGCTCGATGTTTTCTGGGGCTCAATCATCGGGTTCATGACGTGTGCTTCGTATCCCGCAGGAAACTCTCATCGAAAGGGTAGTGGGTGAGTAACTCATAACCGGTCTGGGTCACCAGCAATTGGTTCTCCAGTTTGATGCCATCCCGTCCGCCCACCTCGCCCACGTACGCCTCTACGCACAGGGTCATGCCCGGCTGCAGTTCGCCCTCGTATCCGTAGGATTCCAAATCCTCTGGGTAGCGAATGCTCGGGTATTCATCACACAGGCCGACGCCGTGATAAAGCACGCCATAGCGTTGGGCCCGGCACGGTTCGGGCAGCCGGTGCGCCTTGGCGGTCAGCTCGGTGAAGCGTACGCCCGGCTTGATCAACTCGGTGTTATGGACGATATGGTCATGGGCGATCCGGTACAGGCGCTTCTGTTCGGCCGTAGGTTCCAGTCCCCCACAGATCCAGCTGCGGGACATGTCCACGCACATGCCGTAGGTGCCGATCAGATCCGTGTCGAAGGACAGCAGGTCGCCGTCGCTCAACACCCGTGGGCCAGACTCCTGGAACCAGGGGTTGGTGCGAGGACCGGAACTGAGGATGCGCGTCTCGATCCATTCGCCTCCGCGGCGGATATTGCCGGAGTGCAAAGCGGCCCAGACATCGTTTTCGGTCGCGCCGGCACGCATTGCCCGGTGCATTTCGGCCACTGCGGCTTCGCACGAAGCCACTGCGCAGCGCATCGCCTTGATTTCATCAGGGCCCTTGATCATGCGCGCGAACTCGGTGACTTCCTGGCCGCTGCAAAGCTCGATCGCCAGGGCATCCAATGCGCGCACGCCGGCGACTTCGATTCGATCGACCGCAAGCCGGCGGTTGGCTCCGGCGTGTTGGCGCAGCAACTCGTCGATTTGCGCGGCGAAATGCCTGGCATGCCGATCCGTGTGCTCACCGGTCTCGAAAAAGAAAAACGATGCGCCGCTGCGCAACTCGGTAACCAGTGGCAGGTGGGCGGAAAGGTGATCGCAGCCATGGAAATCCCACAAAACAACATGCCCGCTGGCGGCGACGAAGCATGCCCGTGCGGGGTTATGCGTCGTCCACAGCTGCATGTTGGTGGTATCGGTCGCGTAGCGGATATTCAGTGGGTCGAATAACAGAATGCCGCCCAGGTCACGGGCGACCAATTGATCCACGATCCGTTGCAATCGGTACGTACGCAAGGTAGGTAAATGGGGCGGCTCCAGGCCCAAGCTCTCCCACTCGGAAAAAGCCAGGGGAGTGGGGCCGATTTCGACACGGTCGTTGTCATTGACGGAGCCGTCTTTTTTTAATGCGGTCGCGCGCTGCCTGGCGGGGTCGATGCGCCGTGCATTGGCTGGAACTGGAAAAGGTGAAGTGGTCATGGTGGGATCCATACGCTTGGACACCTAAGCCGATCACCGCTTGCGTGGAGCGGTGACCGGTGTGCTGAACGCTGTCAGTACTGCCCGTGCTCGATCAGGTTACGAAGCATCGATCCAGATAGTTTTCAGCTCGGTGTACTGATCGTGGGCCCAGACGGATTTGTCGCGTCCGCCAAAGCCAGACTCCTTGTAGCCGCCGAACGGCGTGGAGGCGTCGCCCTCACCGAAACAGTTGACCGTGACCACGCCCGCGCGAATCTCCCGCGACAGGCGCAAGGCGTTACGCAGGCTGCCGGTATAGGCGGATGCCGCCAGGCCGTAGACCGTGTCATTGGCAAGCTCGATGGCTTCGTCGATCGTGCTGAAGCTGGTCACGCTGAGTACCGGCCCGAAGATCTCCTCGATAAACAGGCGACTGTCACGTTCGACGCCGTCGATGATCGTTGGCTGTACGAACACGCCGGACTCGGTCTCGCCACCTTGCATCACATTGAGTTTCTGCTCGGCGGCGTATTCCAGATAAGAACGGACTTTGTCGAAATGGGTTTTGCTGATCATGGCGCCGAGGCGATTTTCGGGATCCAGCGGGTCACCCATTTTCCAATCGCGCAGATGCTTGCCGATCAGTTGCAGCAGCTCATCCTTGACGTCTTGATGGACGATCAGCCGTGAGGAGGCCGAGCAGTTCTCGCCCATGTTCCAGAACGCGCCGGCCGTCACATACTGGGCAACCTGATCCAGGTCTTCGCAGTCATTCATTACCACGGCGGGGTTTTTACCCCCCAGTTCCAGCACGACGCGCTTGAGGTTCGACTCGGACGCGTATTTGAGGAACAACCGGCCCGTGTCGGTAGAACCGGTGAAGCTGACCATCGCCACATCCATGTGCCGACCGATTGGCTCGCCCGCCTCCCGGCCGCCGCCAGGGGTGATGTTGAATACGCCTGGCGGAATACCGGCCTGATGGGCCAGCTCGGCAACACGCAGCGCCGTCAGGGTGGTTTCCTTGGCCGGTTTGACCACGATGGAACAGCCGGCGGCCAAGGACGGACCAATCTTCCAGGCCAGCATCAACAGTGGGAAATTCCACGGCAGGACCAGGCCGACGACACCGATCGCTTCGCGCACCACCAAGGTGACCGCACCGTGACCGGTCGGCGCGGTGCTGTCGTATACCTTGTCGATCAACTCCGCATGCCAGCGCAGGGTATGGATCGTGTCGGGCACATCGACGTTCTGGCATTCGCTGACCGGCTTGCCGCTGTCCAGGCTTTCCAGCACGGCGAGCTCGTGGGCGTTGTCTTCCAGTAACTGGGCGAAACGCAGGAGCACCTGCTTGCGTGCGCCGGGCGAGAGCTTGTGCCAGCGACCATCCTCGAAGGCTTGCTTGGCAGCCGCCACGGCAACATCGACGTCACGGCTATCGCACGCCGCGATCTCTGCAAGCTGTTCACCGGTGGCCGGGTTCGTCGTGATGAAAGTTTTGCCAGAGAGGGCATCACGGAACTCGCCGTTGATGAACGCCTGGGTAGGAAACTGCAACTGGGCGGCGATGGCCGCGTACTGTTCTTTGCTCAGTAAATCAGCCATTTCAGGCACCTCCAGTTATCTGCGCGATGTTGCGCTTGAGCTCGGTGACGACGCCTTGCAGCGCCTGCTTTTCCTCAAGGTCCAGGCCGTGCAGGGGGGCGCGCAGGCCACCGGTGCGCAAGCCGTTCAGTTCACACCCGTACTTGATGGACTGGACAAACTTTCCGCCTTCCAGAAAGTCCATCAGCGGCATCATCGCCGCCATGATGCGGCGGCCTTTGTCGAAGTCTTTCTCGACCACGCAGGCCTCATACAGCGCGACGTGCTCGCGGGGGATGAAATTGGAACCGGCACACACCCAACTGCGGGCGCCCCAGGCGAAAAACTCCAGGGCTTGATCGTCCCAGCCGCAAGACAGGGCGATGTGCGGGTATTTGCAGGCCAAACGGTGCATCTGGGCCATGTCACCGGAGCTTTCCTTGATGGCGACGATGTTTTGCACATCGCGGACTTCATCAAGGAATTCCTCGCCCATGCTCACGCTCATGCGGCCTGGATAGTTGTAAAGCATGATGGGGAGGCCGGCGGCGCGGTCCACCGCCTTGACATGCAGGGCGATCTCTTTTTGCGTCGGCAGTGCATAGGGTGGCGAGCCAACCAACAACGCATCGGCCTTGATGGCCTTCGCCGCTTCGGCGTAGGCGACCGAGTCTTCAGTGCGGATGGCGCCGGTACCGACGATCAACGGCAGACGACCGCGCAGGACGTCCTTGGCCTGGGCGGCCAGGTCGAAACGCTCCTGAGCGGTGTGGGCATAATATTCGCCGGTTGAGCCGCCGATTATGATGCCGTGCACCCTGGAGTCGACCAGATACTCCAGGACTTCGGCGAAGGCGGTCTTATCGATACTGCCGTCAGAGGTCAGCGGCGTAACGGCCGGTGTGTAAATGCCTTCGAATTTCATTGATCTCGCTCCAGTTAGTGTCACTGCCTATCAAGCGGCGCCAGCTCGATAGAGCCAGCGCAGCCAATTTTTAAACCAAGGGAGGCCGCGTGTTGAAAGTCGAATGAACGACTTCAAGTTCTTCAAGTTTGTCGGGCCGGATCAACTTTCTTTACCCGCTCGGTATTGCCCCCAGCGCAAACTTATATTGACGCCTGCTGAAACCAGCGGTGCGGGTGGGTTAGGGCAGGGGCCGGGTGATTTCAAGACGAAATCAATGAGCTCGGAGTGTTCTCCAGCCAGCCAATCAGCCAATAGTTTGCCGGTCGCCGTCCCGCGGGTAACACCTAGTCCGTTGCAGCACAGTGCCCCATAGACGTTAGGTGAAAGTTCGCCGAAATACCCCATATGGTTCCGTGAAAGAGCCAGTGCGCCGCCCCAGGTATATTCGAAGTTCATGTCAGGCAGCATGGGAAAGCGCTGCTCGAAAGATGCCTGGTGCCGGGCGACAAAACGTTTCAAGTATTTTGAATCGCTGCGGCCGTCCGGGTTAAAACTGAAACTATTACGGATCAAAAGACGGTTATCCGGTGTGCGACGTACCGTGGTACCGAATGGATCCGCAGGAATGACACCCCAATAAGGCCGGCCACCGAGGCGAGCTTGTTCTTGCTCGGTCATGGGGCGGGTCAGGCTGGCATAGGTGAACACCGGTAGCATGCGGCCCTTCAGGAATCCGAAACTCATGCCAAAGGCATTATTGGTCAGGATCAGTTTGTCGGCGGTGATTGAACCCGCGGCGTGCTTGAGTACCGTCTTGGTGCCGTATTCCACATGGGTGATCGCAGTGTTTTCATATAAGGTCACGTTACTGGGGAGGCTGTCGGCCAAGCCTTTGACCAGCGCCGAGGGCTGAAGCAAAGACGTCCCCGGCGTAAATAACGCTTTGCGGTAGAAATGCGTGCCGATATGTTCGGGCAGTTCGCTGGCCTCGATCATCTGGTAGGGCTGATCGAGTTTATCGAGTCCGCGGCGGTAGGCCTCCAGGACGGCGATGCCTCGTGGTTCAACGGCGGCCTGGTATTTGCCGCAATGTTTCATTTGGCAATCGATGCCGTGGCGTTCAACCAACTCTTTTAAATAACCCAAACCACTGAGATTAAGTTTCAGCGTTGTTTTGGCCGTGGCGATATCGCCAATGTAATCCTCAGCGGCGATGTCATGTGGCAGGTCGATAGCGAACCCGGCATTACGACCGGAAGTTCCAAAGCCCACTTCCTGGGCGTCGATCAACACGATCTGATCGTCGGGGAAGTGAGTGGCGAGTTGACGGGCGGCGGCAAGCCCTGTGAAGCCGGCACCGACAATGGCCCAACGGGCGCTGCCATGGCCTTGATGGGCGGGCCTGATCTGGCGCCCCTTGCTCAAGTGATACCACCCGCAAGATTGATCATCGGCAGGTAACGAAGAGACTTTCAACATTTCAAGATCCTGTTCATTCAACCGATCCGACGCCAGTCATGCAAAAAAGGGTGCTCGATAACTTCACGTGAGCTGAGTATCCAACGGACGTAAGTGTTAAGACTTTGCAGTTCAGTTAACGCTGTTGTGAGGCGAAGTGCTGCTACTAACGCAATGTTATTAAAGGACGGGGCAGTCATCGACGTGCCCCACCTCGATAGGCTTATTATTTGCTGGCTTGTGTCGCCGCTGCGCGTGCTGTTTGCAACCATGCATCAAACTGCTGGCGATGGGCGGCTACCCATTCCTTGGCATGACGGCGGATATCCGCAGGTTTTTTCTCGCCCTGTTGCATTTTCAAGTTCTGGGCACTTTCGTCGGCCGTGGTAATTTGCATTACCGAAAGGAACTTCAAGGCCGCCGGATTTTTCTCGGCGAAGTCTTTGCTCAGCACGGCCTCGACTTTATCTACCGCAAAGCCGAGATTCTTGCCCTTGTACAGGGTGTCGACAGTATTGTTGCCATCAGGCAAGTCGGTATTCGGTACTTCCAGCCATACCACGTCCTTGTCTTCGACCAAAACAGTGGCGATCCACTGTGGGACCCAAGTGAAGTAGAGAATCGGCTGCCCTTCCTTATAACGAGTGATGGTGTCCGCCATCAGTGCGAAATAAGAACCCTGGTTGACGTTTATCGATTTTTCGAGGCCATAAGCCTTCATGTGATGAGCGATAACCAGCTCGCAGCCCCAGCCGGGATTGCATCCCGTCATGTCTGCCTTGCCGTCGCCGTTGGTGTCGAACAGTTTGGCGATTTCGGGTTTTTTCAGGTCGGTGATGTATTTGATGCCATGGGCGTCAGCAGTCTTTTTGTCGATCAAATAACCTTGGAGTACGCCGGGCATGATGTCGCCCGCCTTGACCATGGTCTTGTCGCCCCCGGCCTGCTGGTAGAACTTATCGTGCAACTTGTCCCATAAGTGCACCGTAAAGTCCGCATCACCGCTACCCAGCGCCATCATCATGACGCCGTACTCGGTCTCCTTGGGTTCCTGCACCTTGTAACCCAACTCTCGAAGACCTTCCATCGCCACTTCACCGCGGAATCGTTCCTCAGCGATAGAAGGGAAGATGGGGGTGATCTTTACACCGTCGCCCGGTTGGTTGGCCGAGGCGTTCGCGCACAGGGACGTAGCCATAATGGCGAGGGTTGTAGCGCAATTGAGAATGCTGCGGGAAAGCTTGAATTCAGACATTGTCGCGTACCTTTTTTGGGTTTTTATCTTTCAAGTGCGGCAGATCTAACAGGAAGTTTTTAAGCGGCCTTGCTTCGCCCCGCAGGCTGTCGCGCGCCGAACAGGCGCAGCAGAAGACCTACGGGACCGGTGTGATACCAGCGCAGGCTTGGGTCGGCTCCGGTGCGCGCGCCCATGGCTTGGGTCAAGCGGTCAAGGAAGATGGCAAGCAGCACCAAGCCAGTCCCGCCGACCGTGGCCAAGCCCATGTCCAGGCGGCCGATGCCGCGCAGGACCATCTGGCCAAGGCCGCCCACCGAGATCATCGACGCAATGACCACCATCGATAGCGAGAGCATCAGGGTCTGGTTGAGTCCCGCCATGATGGTGGGGGTCGCCAGCGGCAACTGGACGCGGGTCAGCATCTGCCGAGGCGTGCAGCCAAACGCGCGGGCCGCTTCTATCTTGTCTTCCGGGACCTGGCGGATGCCCAGGTTCGTCAGGCGCACCAGAGGGGGGAGGGCGAAGACAATGGTCACCAGGATGCCCGGCACGTTGCCGATGCCGAACAGCATGACGACAGGGACCAGATAAACGAACGCCGGCAATGTCTGCATGGCATCGAGTACGGGCCGCAAGATCCTTTCCAGGTTGTCGCTACGGGCGCAGAGAATACCCAGGGGTATACCCAGCAAGGCGCAAAAGAATACTGAAGTCAGTACCAGCGCCAGCGTGGTCATCGACTCGGACCAGACACCGATAAGGCCCAGCAGCGTGAGCGTCACAAAACACAGCAGAGCCATGCGTTTACCGGCTAGCTGCCATCCCAGCAAGGAAGACAGAATGATCCCGATGCTGGGTGGGATGCTCTGCAACGTGTATTCGACGCCGTTCAGTACTTGGTCAATCGGCCAGCGGATGGCGCGGAACACATCGCGAAAGTTGTGCACCAGAAAATTCAGGGTGCTTTCCACCCAGTCACCCAATGGAATAGTGAGGACTTGAAACGGGTCGAGAAAACTGAACTCGGACATCAGGGCTTACCTCTTCATCATCACCGCAGCGGCGTTATGAAGGCCGCAGGTACTTCAGGTCAGGGACGCGCCAGCGTAGAAGGGCGCGCCTGTATTAATGGCGGCTCAGCGTTTGCAGTAACTCGCTTTTTGATAGCGTTCCGGTGAGGGCGCCCGAACGGTCGAGTACAGGGACCGGATAGGGCAGGTTGGCTGCGATTTCCAGTACTTCGTGCAGGGGGGTATCGGTAAATACGGGATGCTGTTGATGCTGGGTGTAATGCGTGCTGCCACCTACGCCGCCGGTATCGATATCCACGACCCCGAGCAGTTGCCCGCCTTCATCGATCAAGTAACCAAACGGTAGGCCGGCCTTGAACTGTGGCGCTTGGCCGTTCAGCTTGCGGACCCATTCGGGATCGAGCCTGGCCACGTCGCCTGCCTTGAGAATCCGCGAGCTGTCGAAGCCTTTGAAGAAGGTGCGGACATAATCATTGGCCGGTTGACTGATCAACTCTTGAGGAGTGCCGATCTGTACCACCTGGCCGCCCTCCATGATCGCGATGCGATGACCGATGCGAACGGCTTCCTCGATGTCGTGGGAAATGAAGATGATGGTTCGCTTCTGCTCGGCTTGCAGGCGAATGAGTTCTCCCTGCATCTCGCTGCGGATAAGCGGGTCCAGGGCGGAAAAGGCTTCGTCCATCAGCAGGATGGTCGGGTCGTTGGCCAGCGCACGGGCCAGGCCTACCCGCTGCTGCATACCACCGGAAAGTTGATGCGGATAACTGTGCTCCTGTCCGGCAAGGCCGACTTGACTGAGGGCTTCCCTGGCGCGGCTATGGCGTTCCTTTTCACCAATGCCGGAAATTTCCAGCCCAAAGGCGGTGTTTTCCAGGACGCTCATGTGCGGCATCAAGGCAAAGGATTGAAACACCATGCCCATCTCTTTGCGGCGGACATCCAGAAGGGCTTTATCAGCCAGCCCGGTAATTTCGCGGCCGTTCAGATAAATGCTGCCTGAAGTAGGCTCGATAAGACGGTTGAACAGTCGCACCATCGTCGACTTTCCAGAACCTGAGAGCCCCATGATCACAAAGATTTCGCCACGCTTGACCGCGAAACTGGCGTCGAAAACACCAATCACCTGGCCGGTTTTCTCAAAGACTTCTTTTTTGCTTGCTCCGGCGGCGAGCATTTTCATCGCCGTTTCAGGTTGTGCGCCAAATATTTTAAAAACGTTCTTAACAGAAATGATTTCGTCTGGACTCGTCATTGCGTCCCTCCTTTGCGTATAACGCTACACGCGCACGAAATCGAATTGAATTCGAGCGTTGGTAATTTAGGCGGGCAGTAATAAAGGATAGATCGGCGCATGACATGTACCTGTTTTTTATTGTTTGCCCTTGGGCTCGGGCTTTTTTTCAATCTATAAGTATCCTGATTTTAAATCCAACAACATTTACAGGGCTTTATGGATAACCTAACGTTATCGAGATCCGCCGAAACGACCGCCTTGGCCCAATCACGACGCTTTGGTTTGGCCTGGGCTAGGCTATTGGGTTACGCTCCGGCGCTTTCGCGGATGATAGGAGGATGAGGGCTTACCATGCTCAGCAGACACGTAGACCCCGATACATTGCTGCTTAGAATGCCTTCCCTTCGGGCTGTCAGAGCATTTGTCGCCGCCGCTAAATATGAAAGCTTCACACGGGCAGCGGAGGCGCTGTGCGTATCGCAAGCCGCGATCAGTCGGCAAATACGAGAGCTTGAGGACTCGTTGGGCGCCCAGCTGTTCATGCGTGCCGGGCGCACGGTAGAACTAACTGCCGAAGGAAAGATCTTTTTCGAAGCGGCGCAACTGTCGTTCGTTAATATTGCCCAGGCGGCTGAAAGGATTCGTACCGCGCCGACGCAGAAACATATCCTGACGGTTTGTTGCTCACCCGCATTCTCTGCATTGTGGCTATCGGAACATCTTCCAGAGTTTCGGGCGACGAATCCGGATATTGAGTTCAACCTGATCACGACGCAGAACTTTGTGAATATGGAGCCCGGCATAGAACCGGACATCATCATCTCGAAGATTAGCAAGGTGGGGGATGGGTATAAGAGTTATCAGTTGTGCCACGATATTATCTATCCCGTGTGCTCTCCAACGTTTTTGGATATGCATCCCGAACTGACCTCGCTTGAAGGGGTGCGTGATTCTTCGCTACTCAATCTAAGTCCCTATGGTCGGTCGGGCGTGGCTGAGCATGTGGACTGGGGGGTGTGGTTGGCTTTTCTGAACGTCGATATCGATGAGCGTCCCGCCGACTGCCCGCCTATTTTTCATGCCAATGATTACAACCTGATCATGAGCATGGTCTTGACCCATCAGGGCGTCGCACTGGGCTGGAACCAGCTTGTCGGGGCCATGGTCGAGAGAGGACAGCTTGTTCGCCCCGTCGAGCATCAGGTGACGCTTCGAAACAGTCTGCATTACGTGGCCTGCAATGAAAGGACCGAATACGAAGATGCCTGTCGGCGAGTGCGGGACTGGATTCTTTCGAAATTTTCCAGGTGGAGCGTATGAGTATTTAAGTCTTCTCGGTCGGTGGCGATTGTAAGCAACGTAGTGTCTGGATTCGGTGGGTCATAACGCTAAGTTATCAGTTGAGCGACGAAAATGTAGTTTTGCCGACTGGGCAGGCTGTCGTACCCTTAGTGTTAAACATGGCTAAAACATGCGTGTTAAACGGCTGCGTTGGAGGTTCTCCGCGCAGTATCCGTTGGCCATGGCAGCGTTTTCTGGGCGTACTTGCAATTAACCGTCAGGTTGATGTGCAGAGGATAATAATGAATATCAAAGCATCCGTGATCGACCTGATTCAAAAGCGTAAGGCGCGCCACGCGCTTCCCCGCGAATTGTATATTGAGCCTGAGGTTTTTCGTCAGGACCTTGAGCAAATCTGGCACAAGGATTGGATTTTTGCCGGGCATACCTTTGAACTTGAAAAAACCGGGCAATACTTGACACTGCAGATTGGAGACTACCCAGTCTTGATCATCAGGGATAAGAGCGGCCAGGTCCGGGCTTTTCATAATGCTTGTCGTCATCGAGGCTCAAAAGTTTGTGAGCACGCCCAAGGTAAAGTTGCCAAGCTGGTTTGCCCTTATCATAAGTGGACTTTCGAACTGGACGGCAGTCTTTTGTTTGCCGGTAATATGGGAGTCGATTTCGACAGGACGCAATACAACCTGAAACCTGTTCATTGTGAAATTGTTCATACGTACATTTATGTCTGTGTCGCTGACGAGGCGCCCGACTTCGAAAGTTTCAGGAGCTCTGTAAGTCCTTTCATAGCTCCGCATTTCCTGGATAACTGCAAGGTGGCTTTCGAGTCAAACCTCATAGAAAAGGGTAACTGGAAACTCGTGTTTGAAAACAACCGCGAGTGTTTCCACTGTGACGGTACGCATCCCGAGTTGATGAACTCTTTTGTCGAGAACCTTTCGGTGGCAGGCGTCGGGGGCGAAGATGATCCCGAACTGACTGCGCACTGGAATCGCTGCGAAGTCGCCGGTATGCCCAGCAAGTTGGTCATGGACCCGAATGGCCGTTTTCGTATGACACGCATTCCACTGTCCGCAGGCGCCGTGAGTTACACCATGGACGGTAAACCTGCTGTGGCGGGACGCTTGGATAAAAGCGGCGAGCCGGATATTGGCGCCTTGCTCTACTTCAACTACCCGTCCACCTGGAATCACTTTCTCGGCGATCACGCCTTGAGCTTCCGGGTACTCCCGATTGGCCCCGGCGAAACGCTTGTGACGACCAAATGGCTTGTACCCAATACCGCCGTTGAAGGTGTTGACTACGAAATTGATCGGCTGACGAAGGTTTGGCTTGCCACCAACGATCAAGACCGTCGTTTGGTAGAAGGCACGCAGGCCGGTGTGACCTCGCCGACTTACGAGCCGGGACCTTTTTCGGACATTGCGGAAAATGGTGTGTGCCAGTTTGATGACTGGTACTGCGAAACCATGCTGGCGCGCCTCCAGACCCAAATCCCACTTAAATCGGTGGGTTGATTTCCCGGCGACCGAGATTCCGGTCGCGCTGGAGTCTGACCTCGCCTGACGATGGCGCCTGGGCTTACGATCAGGCGAATGGCGTGTCGGGCGTGAATGATGCCCGTCGTCACGAAGCCGCAGTCTCCTCGAAATGGAATGGTCTATGAGCAGTCAGTTGGACACCGCGGCACGTGCTTACGATGCCCCCAGGCCTGGGCTTGGCATCATCTTGTGTTTGTTGTCCATGCTGATCTTCGCGGGCCAGGACGGCGTAACTAAAGTGCTGGTCAAAGACCTGCCGGTCGCGCAGCTGGTCATGGTGCGTTATTGGGTGTTCCTGGCATTTGCGGTGGGCTATAGCGTCTATCAGGGCACTCTGCGCACAGCCTGTCGAAGCCGTCACCCTTACCTGCAGATCATTCGTGCGCTGATCGGGGTGGGTGAAATCGCGTTGTTTGGCCTGGGGCTGCGCTACCTTGGGTTGGCTGAGATGCATGCGCTGTATGCGGTGTTTCCCTTGATGACCTTGGCGCTGGCCGGCGCGTTGCTGGGCGAATTCATTGGCGTGCGTCGATGGATTGCCGCTGCCACAGGCTTCATGGGAACGTTGATTATCCTTCGACCCGGTAGCGGAGTTTTCGAACTGGCGGCACTGATCCCTTTGGTGGCGGCCCTGGGGTTCGCGCTGTTCAACGTACTGACACGCCGTATCAGCCGGGACGATTCGTTCGCGACGAACCTGCTTTACATGGGCTCAATCGGCGCCTTCATCATGACGGTGTCGGGCCTTCCAGGATGGGTGGCTCCGACATCGATGCAATGGGGCCTTATCGCGGTGCTTGCCACCACCGGTGTCGTGGCCCAGCTGCTGCTTATCCAAGCGCTCAGATACGCAACGGCCGCGACGCTGCAACCGTTCAATTACACGCTACTGGTGTTTGCCACGTTGATCGGCTTGTTCGTGTTCGGCGAACTCCCGGATACCTGGACCATCGTAGGGGCGTGCACGGTGATTGCCGCTGGTCTGTACGCGATCCGGGCGAAAGGGTAATGCGCAGGATTGATCGGGGCTTGAGCCGTCCTTGGCTCAGCGATGTCGATTAGAACTTGAAGCGCCCAACCAAGCCCTTGAGCTGCCCGGAAATATCGGTCAAGCGCCCCGAACCGGTCTGTGCCGTATGGGCGAACTCCTCGACCAGCTGCGCGTCGGAATGGATCTGCGCGATGTGCCGGTTGATGTCTTCGGCCACTTGGTGCTGTTCTTCCGCGGCCGTGGCGATCTGGGTGTTCTGGTCGCGAATCGAGTCCACCGACGTGCGGATCTTGTCGAAGCTGTCGCGGGCCTGCTGGATGCGTTCGACGCTGGTTTGTGACACTTGCAGACTGTTCTGCATCTGTTGGGTCACTTCCTGAGTGCGCCGCGCGAGGTTGCCGAGCAGGCTGTCGATCTCGCCGGTGGAGTCGGCGGTACGCCGCGCCAGGGCGCGCACTTCGTCGGCCACCACGGCAAAGCCGCGACCCTGATCGCCTGCACGCGCCGCCTCGATGGCCGCGTTGAGGGCCAGCAGGTTGGTCTGCTCGGCGATCGAGCGAATAGTGTCGAGGATGGTATTGATATTCTTGCTGTCCTGTTCCAGCGCCTGCATGGTCTGGGTCGACTTCTGCAGGTCCTCACTCAGTTTCAATACGCTGCCGGTGGCTTCGCCAATGTGATGCTGGCCGTCGTGCACGTCGCGGTAGCCGGTGTCCGCGCTGACGGCGGCCTGGCTGCAAGAGCGGGCCACTTCGTTGGCGGTGGCGACCATTTCGTTGAACGCGGTGCTTACCAACTCCACGGCCTGGCGCTGGCGCCCGGCGGCATCGTTCATGTTCTGGGCGACGTGGCTGGTATCGGCTGCGGCAGTTTGCAGGTCGGAAGAGGCGCTGCCGATGCGCTGCATCAGTTGCGCGATCATGCCCAGGAACTGGTTGAACCAACCCGCCAGGGTGGCTGTTTCGTCCTTGCCCTGCACCGATAGTTTGCGGGTGAGGTCACCTTCACCTTCGGCGATTTCCTGCAGGCCATTGGCAACACCGCGAATCGGCCGCACGATCACGCTGGCGAAGCTGGCGCCGACGATGGCGAAGACCACGGCCAGCGCGGCGGCGATGGCTGCGATCAACCAGGTCAGGCTCGAGGCCTCGGCCATCACTTCGTCGCGCTTGATCAGGCCGATGAAGCGCCAGCCCAGGCTTTTGGAAGTGACGATGTTGGCCATGTAAGGCACGCCATCGATCTCGATCTCGGTGGCGCCATCGCTGCTCTTTGCCAGCGCGGCGTAATTGGGACCGAGATCGGCCAGCGGCTTGAAGTTATGCTTGGCCTCGGCGGGGTCGACCAGCACGTTGCCGCTGGCTTCCACCAGCATCAGGTAGCCGCTGTCGCCCAGCTTGATGTTCTTGACCAGTTCGGTGAGTTGCTTGAGCGATACGTCGAGGCCGACCACGCCGACCAGTTTGCCGCTGGCGTCGGCGACGGTGTGCACGATGCCGATCAACGACACGTCGTCCGGCGCCCAATAATAGGCATCGGTCTTCACGGTGGTGCCAGGCGCCGCAATGGCTGCCTTGTACCAAGGGCGCGCGCGCGGGTCGTAATTGGAGATCTTCGGATCATCCGGCCAACTGGCGTAGCCGCCGTCCGCCAGGCCCAGGGACAGGTAGGCGGTGGTTGGATGGCTCTTGGCGAACTGGTCGAAAATCTCCAGCAGTTGTTTGTTGTTTTCGGTCAGCGGGATTTGCGCGGCGTCAGCGCCTGAGTAGTTCTTCAGGTCCTTGGTCGCGACGATCCGCGGGTCCTTGGCGAAGAATTCGACGTTCTGCATGATGCCGTCGAAGAACTGCTTCATGCCGTTGTCGATCTGGCGGATTTCGCGGCCGCTGCTGTCCAGGAAGTTGGCTTGTGCCGCGTCGCGCAGGTTCAACACCACGAGCACCGCCACCAGGATAACCGGGAGACAGGCAATGGTCGCGAACGCCCATGTCAGCTTCTGTTTGATATTCATGACTTCTCCCGCAGGTATTTATCGGTATTGGAACGGCGGAAACATTAGCGAGCGTTGCGAACTTGGAAGGAAAAGCGCCCATGCCTACTCTCACGCTATCGACCAATGTCGTATTCCCTTGAGGTTGCCACCTGTCGGAGGTCGTTAACGCTGACAGTGATGTCGCGCAGGCGATGGTTGCCTTTGCGGTTAATCGGGAAGATGGCTTGGCTCGGGCAATCCGCCCGGGTCCGGTCCAGATCGCCTTCCTGTCTCACGAGGCCCCATGCCCAGCGCATTCGAAAGCGTACTCAAGAACAAGAACATGGCCTATCGTCCTCAAGGGACTGCGCCTATCGAACAAGCGCCGGTGCGCGTCGCGTTTGTGCTGATGGACAATTTTTCCATGATGTCCTTTACCGGCGCGGTCGACGCATTGGTCACCGCCAACCTGATGAGCGACATGCCGCTTTATGAAGTGCTGACGGCGGGCGCTTCGGGCGGGCAGGTGACGAGTGACCTGGGCATCGTCATCTCTGCCGACATCGAACTGGCTCAGTTACCCGATAACCTCGATGTGCTGATTGTTGCCGGGGGCTTTCGCGTGAAGTTGCAAGGCACGCCGCTGTTGCGGCGCAAGTTGCGCGCCCATGCAACGTCCGGCGCCATAGTGGGTGGGTTGTGGAACGGCGTGTTTTTTGTGGCAGAGGCGAACCTGCTCGACGGTTTCGAATGCGCGGTCCATCCGGAAAGTCGGGCGACCATGGCCGAGATGTTCCCCCATGTGAAAGTCACCAGCCGCGCCTATGTGGTCGACCGCGAGCGGGTCAGTTGCGCGGGCGCCAACAGTTCGCTGCGCATGATGCTCCAGCTGATCCGTCGCACGGGCGGGGAGGCGCTGGTGGGGGCGATCGAGGAGATTCTTCGTTGCGACGAATCAGGCGATGACGCCACGGACCTGCCGCCGATCTTCGTCGAGACGGATCCGACGCTGCCGGAAAGTCTCAAGCTGGCGTTGGAGCTGATGTGGCAGAACGTCGAGGAACCGTTGACGATCGATGAGCTGGCGGCTTGCGTCAAGGTTTCGAAGCGCCAGCTGGAGCGGCGGTTCTGCCGGTTCCTCGGTGCGACGCCAACCCGCTATTACCTGGAGCTGCGCCTGACTCGGGCGCGCCAGCTCATCCAGCAAACCAATCGATCGGTCACCGAGATCGCCGTCGCAACGGGCTTCGTCAGCTCGCCGCATTTCCAACGACGCTTCCGGGACTTTTTTGGCGTTCCGCCCGGCAGCTACCGCACGGCATTCGGGCGAAAGCAAGTGTCGCAGTGAGCAACCTTCAGGCCGCGCGCGTCTTCTGAACGACGTACAACGCGATACAGCCTGTGGCACACAGCCAGATGATCGAGCCGCAGGCGGCCGCTATCAAGGAAAAATCAGAATCCAATTCGAGCATCCCTGGTACGGCGTAGGCGAACCAAAGGAGGGAGATCAAAACGTAGGCCAGCGACGACATCAGGAGTTCGAATATCTTTTTAGCGTGCATCAAAGTTCCCCGCCCGCCGACAAGGGCAGGTGTTTCAGGCTATCTGTCAGGTTGGCTTTTTTTCTGTCTGGGCAGAAATAAAAGAGGTCTCAAGTCGTTGATGGCGCATCGCTGCAAGGCTTGCCGATCAACTAAGCAGACATTCCATGTCAGAGAGCTTGCAGGAAACTTCGCTCTGTAATGACATCCGCACATGTGCGAATGGCGACGCCGCAGGCTAGTGGCGTCGGGTTCAGCTTTTATCGTCCGACAGTTTTTCCGCCGGCAATTCTTCCGTCTGTGTGGCAGTCAGTGGTGTGGCTTTGCAGAGTATTTTCCCCACTTCATCAGCGATCGAACCCTCGACGATGCGCCCTTGCATCTGATCGAATTCGGCTTTTTCCAAACCTTCGAGGCTGTTGTACATGCCCATATGGCGGACGTTTCTATCGGTGCAATCGAGTTCCAGCTTGGTGTAATTGGTGAAATAGGCACCGGATCTTTTTACCGTCGCCTGGACAGCCGTCCCGCTTTCAACAAACGAGACGATGGCGTACTCGGCATTTGAGTCATCGTAGATGTATTGAATTTTTTGTACGTCTGCATTCGCTTGGCATACTGCGAAAGCAATGCCCATCGAAATAACCATTTTCATTTCTGTTCTTCCGTGAAATGAGCTGTACTCAAACGCTGATGGCCAAGTGCAATCATTTTGCTTGGCTTGTGACAGCGAGTCAATATGGCAGTGTAATGACAGAATCCTGGCCGTTGGTCGGACAGCGTCAGTGCCTCGGAACTTTAAGCCTTCACCGTTGACCCCGCAACACGGGGAACGAAATCAAGTAACAAGGCGACGACAATCGCGCCGGCGGCAATCAGGAAAAGCAACGTGTGCTGCCCTCCGGTGGCGTTGAACAGCGCCGAATAAATGAATCCGGCGACCGCCTGGAACGTGGCGAATGAAACGGTAGCACGGCCCCAGGCGACTTGCTGGAGGTGGTGGTTTGGTACCAGTTCGTGCACTCGAGCCAGGGCCAACGGCACGATGCCGGGGGGAAATGAACCGATCAGCATCGCTAATATCGCCAACGCCAGGAACGTTTGCGAGATCGCCAGCAGGCCAAGCGCTGTCGCCTGGACGGCCAGCACTAGCCGAATACTCTTGCGTGCGCCCAGATGGTCTGCGAGATAACCATAGCTCACCGGGCCAATAATCGCGCCGACACCGTACATCACCCAGACCAGCGCGCCGACATGAGCGCCGGCCCCGAGGCCGCGCGCCACGTAGTCCACCAGGAACACCATCGCCGGCACCAGCCCGGCCGCCATGAAAGCGTATTGGGCGAACAACTGATAAACGGCGCGAGGCGTTGGTTCGTCCGGCGTGGCACGTATCTCGCCGGCTGCCGCCGGGTGCAGGTCGTGCGGCCAGCCGAACCAGCTCAGCCCGGTCAGTACCAGCGACAGTGCGCCGAGCCCCAGCCAGGTGGCCTGCAGACCCGAGCTCAACAGCAACGGCACAATCGTCCCGGAGCCGGCGATGCCCAGCCCGATCCCAAGGAAAATCGCGCCACTGGCAAGGCCTCTGCGCGCCGCTGGCACGTGGGGCAGCACGGTCGCCGCCACCAGCACCATGATCGCGCCGCCGGCAATCCCCGAGAGCAGCCGCCAGGCGAAATACCACGTCACCGATACCGCAAAGGCACAGGCGAAAAACGCCGCCGTCACGACCAACATCATCAGCCGCAGGGCATTCTTGTTGCTCAGCCGGCGCGCCATGGGCCGGCCGAGCAGGGCGCCGATCAGGTAGCCCACCAGATTGGCCGCTCCCAGGTAGACGACATCGCTGGCGCTGAACCAACGTGCCTCGATCAATGACGGAATCAGCGGGGTATAAGCGAAGCGCGCCAGGCCGATGCTGACGAGACTGGCGCAAAGGCCGGCGAAAATCGACAACCACATGCCTGTCGGTGGGACATCGAACGCCGCGGATAATGTACGCATGGGAGCAATCCTTTGAAGAGGTTTATAGCGCCCAGAATATCGTTTATCGTCGCGGCGTTTGTGCAGCGATTACACGGCATTGCGATGCATATTTGCATCATGGGGAAGGCGGATGAATTGGGATGATGCGCGAGTGTTTCTTGCGGTTTGTCGAGAGTCGACGCTGCGTGGTGCAGCACGGGTGTTGGGCGTGGACCAGGCGACCGTGGGGCGGCGCGTCGCGGCGTTGGAAAAGTCCCTGAGCGCTGCGCTGTTCCTACGTACCCCGGATGGTTATGCGCTGACGCCGATGGGCGAAGCGGCGCTCAAGTCGGTGGAGAAGATGGAACAATCGGCGTTGGAGCTGGAGCGCCGGGTACAAGGGCTGGACGACCGTCTTATCGGCACCGTGCGCATCGCCACGACCGATTCGCTGGCGATCGATTTCCTGATCCCGGCCATGTCCCGCTTGCATCGACGCCATCCCGACGTGCGTGTGCAATTGGATGCAGCGACGCAGATCATCAGCCTGGTCAAGCGTGAAGCGGACGTTGCCGTGCGCAACACCCGGCCAGACAATCCGGACCTGATCGCCCGGCGGATCGCGCGTTGGCCGGTCGGGCTGTTCGCTTCACGCGATTATGTCGACGCCCATGGAGAGCCCGCGCCTGGCAGCGCATTCGAAGGTCATGACCTGGTGGTCTATCAGCCGTACTTGCAAGGCAACAAGGATTTCACCTTGGTTGCTGAACCGGTCAGCCGTGGGCGAATTGTCGCCAGCCTGAGTTCAAGCCTGCTGGTGCGTCGGTCCATTGCGGCGGGTATGGGTGTGGGAGAAATCCCGGTGTACATGGGTGAGCGCGAGGGGTTGCTGAGGCTGTGGCCGGAGCGCACGCGGCCGCTGCCTTACGAGGTCTGGTTGGTCACGCATGCGGACTTGCGCCACACGGCGCGGGTGAGGGCGGTGATCGATGAGATTGTCGCGGCGTTTGCGCTGGAGAACGAGTGAGGCGATGAATCCTGTGGGCGCGAGCGGCTCCCACAGGTTCATCGATAGCGTCACGGCGTGTGCCTCATGGCATTTGCGGAAGTTCCTGTGGGCGCAGGTCAAACACCAGCACCTCGGCGTCGTCGCCGTTGGCCAGCGTCAACACCTGCTCATTGCGCACTCGTACGCCATCGCCTTCTTGCAACGCCATGCCATTGAGCTCGACGCTGCCTCGGGCTACGTGCACATAGGCGTAGCGATCAGAGGCCAACGTCAGTGTGGCGCTTTGCTTGCCATCGAACAGGCCGGCATAAACCCGTGCGTCCTGACGAACATGCAGCGAACCTTCAGCGCCGTCGGGGGAGATGATCAACTGCAGGCGGCCGCGTTTCTGTTCGGTACTGAAATGTTCCTGCTGATAGCGCGGCGTGGCACCCACGACATTGGGCACGATCCAGATTTGCAGGAAGTGCACCGGTTCGTCGGCGCTGTGATTGAACTCACTGTGGGCCACGCCACTGCCGGCGCTCATCAGTTGCACATCGCCCGGACGAATGACCGAGCCTGTCCCCAAGGTGTCCTTGTGCTCCAGCGCGCCTTCGAGCACATAGGAGAAAATTTCCATGTCCCGATGCGGGTGTTGGCCGAAGCCTTTGGCCGCGGCGACGCGGTCGTCGTTGATGACCAGCAGGTCGGAAAAACCCTGTTGGTTGATGTCGCGGTAGTTGGCGAACGAAAAGGTGTGGAATGAAGTCAGCCAGCCGTGACGGGCGATACCGCGTTCAGTCGCTTTGCGAAGGGTCAGCATGAGGATTCTCCTGGTTTCAATGGGCGGTGGCCGTGGCCGTTCGCCGGGTACAGAAGAAGGTTAATGGTTATCCGGCGGTTCAATAAGCGGCTGAATGGCGAAATACTGTCCGTTCTGAGTGGACAATCTCGCCGACAGTGCTTCGCTTCGTCATAATGCCCACCAATGTCCCATGGGCCCCCTGTGGCCCGGTGTCAGCTGACAGCAATGTCCTCTCGATTTTGGCGTCTTATCCATGAAAACCGTTGCGATGGTGCTATTCCCCGATTTCCTGCTGCTCGACATGGCCGGGCCTCTCGAAGTGTTTTCCATCGCCAATCGTTTTCTCGGGCCGGATCAACGCTATCAGTTGCTGACCCTGGGCACCGAGCGAGGCCCGCTGCGGGCCTCCAATGGTGTGACGGTCCAGGCTGACATCCATATCGACCAGGCTTGGGCTGCCTACGACATATTGTTGGTGCCGGGCGGCCCTGGCGCCTACAACGATCGGCATCCAGGTTTGCATACCTGGTTGCGGGCCTCGGCCCAACGGGCCACTCGCTACGGTTCGATCTGTACCGGCGCCTTTGTGCTCGGTGAAGCGGGCCTGCTGGACGGGCACCGCGTCACCACCCATTGGCACTACACCGAGCGGCTGATCCAGCGCTTCCCCAAGGCGTTGGTCGAGACTGACAAGATCTTTTTGCAAGACCGGCGCCTGATCACGTCGGGCGGCGTCACCGCCGGCATCGATATGGCCTTGTCCATCGTCGCCCAGGATCATGGGCGCAAAGCCGCGCTGGATATTGCCAAGGTATTGCTGGTGGTGATGCAGCGTCAGGGCGGGCAGGCGCAGTTCAGTCCGTCGGTAGCGGTGATCGCGACCCAGGATTCGCCGGTGACGCGCGTACAGAACTACGTGATGGAGCATCTGGAAGAACCCTTCACCGTCGAACGCATGGCGGCCCTGGCGGCCATGAGCGCTCGGCATTTTGCCCGGGTATTCGTCCGGGAAGTCAAGATGACGCCCATGGAGTTCCTGCAGGGCGCGCGTATCGATCGGGCGCGGCAGTTGCTTGAATCCACCGACTTGCCACTCAAGACCGTGGCCTTTCGCAGCGGGTTCGGCAGTGTCCGGCACATGCGCCTGCTGTTCAGTGAAAAACTCGGCCTGACCCCGGTCCAGTACCGACAGCAGTTCAGTTGAGCCTGCGGTGTCCGTCCTGGGCACCGTCATGTCCGTGATCGGTCCTGTGCCAGCATTGTCCTCTCGCCGATGGCTGCCAAGATAACGGCGAACCCTCTGGAAAGGATGCGCAAGAGCCAGGGCAGACGTGTGCGCTGTTGCACAACGATCTGCCTGGACCGGTCATCTGGCGCAGGATCGCTTATGAACAGTTTGGTCAAACCCTGCACCGAGTCGACGGTGTGCTTCGGTCCGTTTGTCTTCCATCGCCAGCAGCGACTGGTTACCCGCGACGCAAGTCCCCTGGCGCTGGGCGGTCGCGCGCTGGACATTCTGCAAGTGTTGGTAGCGCACGCCGGCGCCTTCGTCAGCAAGCAAACGCTGATTGCCCGCGTCTGGCCCGACAGCGTGGTTGAAGACATCAATCTGCGGGTGCATATCGCGGCGCTGCGGCGAGCGTTCGGCGAGGGCCGTGACGGCCAACGCTACATCCTCAATCACCCCCGCCAGGGCTACTGCTTTGCCGTGCCGCTGGCGTTGGAGTCAGTTGCGCAGTCACCCGCCACGCCGCCGTCCGCGCGGCACAATCTGCCCGCGCGGCTGAGTCCGGTGATCGGTCGCGACAAAGTCCTGGGCCGCTTGCTGGTCGAAGTGCCGCGCCAGCCGTTGACCACCGTCGTCGGCCCGGGTGGTGTCGGCAAGACCACCGTGGTGCTGCGCACAGCAGAGCTGTTGCTGGAGCACTTTGCCGATGGCGCCTGGTTCATTGATATGGCTGCCATCAACGACCCGGTGCAGGTCCCGATTCGGATTGCCCAAGCCCTTGGCCTGGCCGGCGGCGCCTTGGCCCAGCGACTGCAACCCTGTCGGATGTTGCTGGTGCTCGATGGTTGCGAACACCTGGTCGGCGCCTGCCGGGAACTGGCCGTGACGCTGCGGGCAGCGGCGCCGGGCGTATCGCTGCTCTTGAGCAGCCGCGAAGTCCTTGGTCTCGCTGACGAAAATGTCGTGCAGTTGCCCGGCCTGGCGGCGGCATCGTCCCGCGAGCCTGGGCATCAGATACTGGCCTGTCCGGCGGTGCAGTTGTTGATCGATCGAGTCGGCGCCCGCCAGCAGGATTTCAAGCCGAGTGAGCGTGACCTGATCCCCCTGGCGCGGATCTGTCGGCGTCTGGACGGGTTGCCGCTGGCGCTGGAATTGGCAGCGGCGCAAGTGGATGTGCTGGGCGTGGCTGGGGTTCTCGAGCAGTTGAACCACGGTCTGTCGCTGCTGAGCCATGGGCGTCGCACCGCCGAGGCGCGTCACCGAAGCCTGGAAGCGGCCCTGGATTGGAGTTTCGAACGCTTGAGTGACGATGAACGAACGGTTTTCCAACGCCTCGCGGTGTTCGAAGCGCCGTTCACGCTCAAGGCGATGATGGCCGTAGCCAGTTGCGTGGAAGTGGAAACCGGTCGATTGCCCTGGCTGTTGTCACGTCTGGTCGCCCAGTCGCTGGTGACGGTCGAGCAACCTGCCGAAGGGGCCCGTTACCATCTGCTGCGCACCACCCGCGCCTATGCCTTGGAAAAACTGCGCGACAGTGGGCAATGGCAGCTCGTGCATCGACGCTACGCGCTGCAACAAGCGTGGCAGACGCGCCGGTCACGACCCGAGGCGCCGGGCCAGCGACTGGAGCAGCGCGTCGGTTTCTTTTAGATCGGGCGTGTCGAAGCCTTCGGTGAAGCGCCGATAGACGCGGGCGAGCACCTCCTCGGCGGCTTCGTCCTGGCCTTGGCGCTGCCACAGTCGGGCCAGCGATAGGGCGCTGCGCAATTCCCAGGCGAGCGCGCCTTGACGCCTGGCCACGTCCAGCGCGGCCAGCAGCAGCGCTTCGGCCTGGCTTTCGACAGGCGGGTCGTCCCGCGCCAGCAAGACGTGAGCGGTCGCCCGCAGGATCTCCGCCGAGCACCAGCCTGCGGCGCCGCTGTGGGCGCGCTCGATCTGCTGCGGGCTGGCGGCCTCTGGTCGCAGCGTCACGACGATGTCCTCGATCAGGCTGGTGGTGGTCGGGTACGTCGCCAGGGGCGCGCCGTCAAGTGCGCGTTCGTAATGGCAGGCCCAGTCATGGAACAGCATCACCGAATGCTTCCTGGCCTGGCACTTCAAGAGATCGAGCCGTTCTCGGGCGATCAGGTGATCGCCAGCGTAATGGGCGATCACGCAACCGGCTGTCGCCAGGGTGTAGCAGATCGAGGTTCCATGGTTGATCTGCAAGGCGATTTGCAGCGCCAGGTCGGCGGTGCGCCGGGCTTTTTCGGCGAATCCTTGCAGCCAGAGAATGCGCGCCAGGATGGTCAGCGCCGCCACGCTCTGTTCGTATTGCACGCCGAAACCGTGGGTGAAGCGGCTCAGGTGGCCGTTTTGGGCCAGGCGCTGGATAACCTGCTCGGCGTGGTGCCGCGCCGCGCCCTGATCGCCGCTGAAATGCAACGCCAGCACCCGCAACCGTTGGGTGCTCAAGGACAGGACCGGATCGCCCGGCAGCCCCAGCCGGTCGAAGGCCAGCCATTGTTCCAGGGCCTCCTGGTAGCGGCCGCGGCTGAGGTTTACCGTCATTTGGCCCGACACTGCCCGCAGCTCGCCGGGTAAATCGTGGCATTGCCAGGCCAATTGCCGGGCCGTGACGAACGCCTCGACGGTGGCAGGTGTGCCGCCCTCGGTGTGGTAGTTGAAACTGGCGTGGGCCAGCTCCAGGGCGAGGGTCAATTTCGGGCACGGCGAGGGACCGGCCCTGAGCAATTGCCGAGCCTTGCTGACGTACAGCCCATGCTCTCTGAGCAGCGACAGCTCTTGCCAGAGGGGCAGTGTGCGGGCGGTCAGGCGGATCGCCACGCTGTGGGAACCGTGCGGGCCCAGCCCTCGGTCCAGCGCGGCGCGAATGTCGTCGCGGTAGGTCGCGTAGCGTTCGATCCAAAGCCGCGTGGGCGTGGTGTCCCAATCTTTCTCGGCCTGCTCCATGAGCGTCAGGCAGCGCTCGGCGTGGCGCTCCTGGCTGGCGGCGAGTTCGCCTGCGTCGATCAACTTTTCCAGGGCATAGCTGCGGGTGGTGTCCGGCAGGCGATAACGCACTTCTTCGTCGCCGATCTCGACGTTCAGCAGGGATTTGGCGACCAACTGACTGACCGACACCAGTACCTGGCTGGGCGCGACATGCTGGCCAACGATGACCGCCGCGGCCGAGGCGAGATTGAAACTGCCCATGAACACGGCCAAGCGTCGCAAACAGGTCTGCTCGCAAGTGGTCAACAGCGCGAAGCTCCAATCCAGCGTGGCGCGCAGCGTCTGCTGGCGCGGTGCGCTGGCGTGAATGTCATGGTCGAGCAGGGCGATGTTGTCTTGCAATTGCCGGCAAAGCTCTTGCAGTCCAAAGCGCCCCACCTGGGCCGCGGCAAGTTCGATCGCCAGGGGAATGCCATCCAGCCGCTGGCAGATGTCCACCACCATCGGCACTTCATGATCGGTCAGCTCGAAATCGTCCTGGCTGGCCATCGCCCGCTCGGCGAACAGTTGCAGCGCCGGGTAAGCCAAGGCTGGATAACCTTCAATGGCCATGCCCCGTGGCGGCAGCGCCAGTGAATCGAGGCGTTGCACGTGTTCGCCTTCGGCGCGCAGGCCTTCGCGGCTGGTGGCCAGGATATGCAAATGCGGTGCGCCACGCAGCAAGGTCTCGCAGAGCAGGGCAACGGCGTCGATCAGGTGTTCGCAGGTGTCGATCACCAGCAACAAGTGGCGCTCCTTGAGCGGCCGGATGACGGTCTCAAGCGGCTCGCCGTCTTGCAGCGATAGATCGAGCAAGGCGCAAAGGTTGGGCGCGATCATGGCCGGGTCGTTGAGCGAGGCCAGGTCCAGCAGATAAGTGCCGTCCCGGTAATGGCCAATCAGCCGCTCGGCAACCCGCAGGGCGACGGTGGTCTTGCCGATGCCACCACTGCCAACCAGGGTGATGAAGCGTTTTCGCGGCAACTGCGCCACCAGCGCCTCGACCATGCCTTGACGGCCGATCATGCGGGTGCGGCGCGGCGGCAGATTGCGCGCCAGCGAAGGGTGCGGGATACGCGCCAGTTGTTCGGGCGATTCGAACGTCACCGGCGCGACAAAACTGTAGCCGCGCTGCGCCACGGTGACGATGTAGCGCTGGCCGGCCTGCCCATCGCCCAAGGCCTTGCGCAGTGCCGCCACGTGAACCCGCAGATTGGTGTCTTCCACCACGCTCTTGGGCCAGACACGAGCGATCAGTTGCTGCTTGCTCACCACTTGGCCGGCGTGTTCGAGCAGCACCAACAGAATCTCCACCGCCCGCCGACCCAGGCGCAACGGTTGCCCGCGCTCCAGCACCAGACGCTGGCGCGGATGGACCCGGTACGGGCCGAAATGCAGCGTCTGTTCGACGGGCAGGCTGAGGTAATGGCTCATGGTGTGCTCAATTGTTCTGTTCCCCTGGTCATGGGCTGTACCTGAGCATATTCCTCAGGTTTTGCGCCCAGCGCAACGGTGGGTAGCTTCCATGGACCGATGGGCAAACGCCGATTCCCGTGGCGAGGGAGCTTGCTCCCGCTGGGTCGCGAAGCGGCCCCAAAAGCCCGTTTCCCCATAAATCTGGCACACCGAGGTGACAGTTCCGGGGCTGCTACGCAGCCCAGCGGGAGCAAGCTCTCTCGCCACAAAAGCGCATCGATCGGGAAAAAATTAACAACGTTTAACTCACGCGCAAGACGCCCCTGGCCGGACCATTGAATGATCCACCCACCTCAAGGAGTCATGTCATGAGCACGTTCATCACCCGCGACGGCACGCAGATCTACTACAAGGACTGGGGCAGTGGCCAACCGGTGGTCTTCAGTCACGGCTGGCCGTTGAACTCCGACAGTTGGGAGGCGCAGATGATGTTCCTGGCCTCCAATGGCTATCGGGTGATCGCCCATGACCGTCGGGGCCACGGACGTTCCAGCCAGCCCTGGGACGGCAATGACATGGACACCTACGCCGATGACCTGGCCGAACTGATCGAGCGCCTGGATTTGAAGAACGCCGTGCTGCTCGGTTTCTCCACTGGCGGTGGCGAAGTGGCGCGCTACATCGGTCGTCACGGCGCCGCCCGTGTCGCCAAGCTCGGCCTGATCTCAGCGGTGACGCCGTTGATGCTCAAGACCCCGGCCAACCCCGGCGGCTTGCCCATCGAGGTGTTCGACGGCTTCCGCCAGGCCTCACTGGCCGATCGTTCCCAGCTATACAAGGATGTGGCCAGCGCGTTTTTCGGTGCCAACCGTCCGGGCGCCAAAGTCTCCCAGGGCATGATCGACTGGTTCTGGATGCAGGGCATGCTCGCCGGCCACAAGAACACCTACGACTGCATCAAGGCGTTCTCGGAAACCGACCTTTGCGAAGACCTGCGCAACATCGACGTGCCGACCCTGGTGGTGCATGGCGATGACGACCAGGTGGTGCCGATCGAAACCGCCGGCATCGCGGCCGCCAAGCTGCTCAAACACTCGCAATTGCTGGTCTACCCAGGCGCGCCCCACGGCCTGACCGACACCCACAAGGACCGCTTGAACGCGGACCTGCTGGCGTTCATCCAGGGCTGAGGCGTACCGGCGCAGGCCTGCGCCTGCGCCGGTATTCGGCATTCAACAGGAACGACACCCATGAACCGCAACGATTTACGCCGCCTCGACATGAACCTGCTGGTGATCTTCGAGGCGCTGATGTTCGAGAAGAACCTGAC
Source organism: Pseudomonas sp. SWRI154 (assembly GCF_014268645.1). Taxonomy (NCBI): domain Bacteria; kingdom Pseudomonadati; phylum Pseudomonadota; class Gammaproteobacteria; order Pseudomonadales; family Pseudomonadaceae; genus Pseudomonas; species Pseudomonas sp. SWRI154. The sequence continues at coordinate 300,803 of NZ_JABWQW010000001.1, read as the reverse complement.
CCGCGTCGCCGAAAAGCTGTTCATGGGCCAGCCGGCGGTGAGCGCGGCGCTGGGGCGACTGCGGGATCTGTTCGATGACCCGCTGTTGATCCGTCATGGCCGCGGCATGGAGCCCACGCCGCGAGCCCTGGCGATCCTGCAGGAGCTGCAACCGGCCATGGACACGATTTCCGGCGCGGTCAGCCGGGCCAAGGCGTTCGACCCGTCCACCAGTTGCGACGTGTTTCGCATCGGTCTGTCCGACGATGCCGAATTCGGCCTGTTCCCGCCCTTGTTGAGCCAACTGCGCGAAGAAGCCCCAGGCATCATCGTGGTGGTGCGGCGGGCCAATTTCCTGCTGATGTCGTCGCTGCTGGCCAGCGGCGAAATCAGCGTCGGCGTCAGCTACACCACCGACCTGCCGGCCAATGCCAAGCGCAAGAAACTGCGGGACATTCCCTGCAAGGTCTTGCGCGGCGACAAGCGTCCGGAGCCGCTGACGCTGGATGAATACTGTTCGCGTCCCCACGCCATGGTTTCGTTCTCGGGCGACCTGAGCGGCAACATCGACCTGGACCTGGCGCGCATCGGCCGGGCCCGTAAAGTCGTGCTGGCGGTGCCGCAATTCAGCGGCTTGCGCGCGTTGCTGGCCGGCACCGAGCTGATCGCCACCGTGCCGGACTACGCCGCCTGCGCGTTGGTGGAAGGCTGCGCCCTGCGCGCCGAAGACCCGCCGTTCGAGATCAATGCCGCCGAGTTGTCGATGGTCTGGAGCGGTGTGCATGACAACGACCCTGCCGAGCGCTGGCTGCGCTCGCGCATCGCCACGCATATGTCCCAACCGCTGCCGGCAGCCGCCTCGACGGATCCGGCCGGAGCGCACCGATGAACACTTTTGACGAACGCCGCATGCAGGACCTGGGCTTGCTGTTCCTGCGCCTGAGTGGCGCGCTGTTTCTGCTGTGGGTCCATGGCCTGCCAAAGCTTTTGAACTACAGCGCCGAGCTGAGCCGCATCGAAGACCCGTTCCACCTTGGCGCCGCGCCGACACTGATATTGGCGATCTTTGCCGAAGTGCTCTGCCCGTTGCTGATCATGGCCGGCGTGCTGGTGCGCCTGGCGTGCCTGCCCATTCTGTTTCTGCTGGCGGTTGCGCTGCTGCTCGTGCACCCGCAGTGGAGCCTGGAAGAAGGGCAGTTCGGCTGGCTGCTGTTGATTGTCTTTACCAGCGTCTTCATCGCCGGCCCTGGTGGCCTGGCGATCAACACGCGTTTTGCTGGAGTGCTTCGCCATGCCTGAATCTCAAACCATCAAATCCACCGCACCGGACGCGATACCCGGTTTCGACGAAATCGTCACTCTGGTAGTCAAGCACCGGATCAAGGCTGGCCAGGACGGTGCCTATGAAGCCTGGTTGCGGCGCATCGTCAGTGTCGCCGGTCAGTGGCCCGGGCATTTGGGCGTGGACGTGGTCCGGGGCAAGCAGGACGGGTTGTCCTTGTTTACCTGCGTGCTGCGTTTCTGCTCCACGGACGCCATGCAGCGCTGGCTCGATTCCTCCGAGCGACGTGAGCTGGTGGAAGAGGCCGCGCCGCTCTTGGCCGATGGCGACCAGACCGAAGTTGCGCCGCACAAGGAGTTCTGGTTCGCCCCGCTGGCCGATGCCTCGATGCCGCCGCCGCGCTGGAAGCAATCGGTGGTGACGCTGCTGGTCATCCTGCCGCACACCTTGCTGGTGCCGTTGCTCTGGGGCCCGCTGCTGCAACTCAACGCGTTCCTGTCCAACTACGTGGTCGCGACGTTCCTGATCACCGTGACCATCGTGCTCTCGGTGGTGTACGTGTGCATGCCGCTGGCGACGCGCTTGTTCGCGCCGTGGCTGGAAGCGTCCATGACCCACGAGCATCTGGAGCCCGACCATGGCCAATAAAGACGACCCGACCGATCCGCTGCGCCGCCAATTACTGGCAGCCGGATCCTTGCTCAGCGCGGCAGCGGCTTTCTGGCCACGCCTGTCTCTTTCATCTTCCCATTCAGAAGGAAATCCGATGAACGCCGATCTGATTCTGTTCAATGGCCAGTTCCATACCGTCGACCGCGAGAAACCTCGCGCCAGTGCGGTTGCCATCAGCCAGGGGCGCTTCGTCGCCGTGGGCACCGACGCCGAGGCCATGGCCTTGCGCGGCAGCGGCACCCAGGTCATCGACCTCAAGGGCCGCACCGTCATTCCCGGGCTCAACGACTCGCACTTGCATTTGATCCGGGGCGGCTTGAACTACAACCTGGAGCTGCGTTGGGAAGGCGTGCCATCCCTGGCCGACGCCTTGCGCATGCTCAAGGACCAGGCCGATCGCACGCCGACGCCGCAATGGGTACGGGTGGTGGGGGGCTGGAACGAATTCCAATTCGCCGAAAAGCGCATGCCGACCCTGGAAGAACTCAATCAGGCGGCGCCCGATACGCCAGTGTTCGTCTTGCACCTGTATGACCGCGCCTTGCTCAATCGTGCCGCGCTGCGCGTCGCCGGTTACACCCGCGACACGCCGAACCCGCCCGGCGGCGAGATCGTTCGTGATGCCAACGGGAATCCGACCGGCATGCTGGTGGCGCGGCCCAACGCGATGATCCTGTACTCGACGCTGGCGAAAGGGCCGAAGTTGCCGCTGGAATATCAGGTCAACTCCACTCGCCAGTTCATGCGTGAACTCAACCGCCTGGGCCTGACCAGCGCCATCGACGCCGGCGGCGGTTACCAGAACTACCCGGACGACTACGAGGTCATCGAGCAATTGGCCCGCGAGCAGCAGTTGACGGTGCGCATCGCCTACAACCTGTTCACCCAAAAGCCCAAGGAAGAACTCACCGACTTCAAGAACTGGACCGGCAGCGTCAAGCTGCACCAGGGCGATGACTTCCTGCGGCACAACGGCGCCGGTGAAATGCTGGTGTTCTCGGCGGCGGATTTCGAGGACTTCCTGGAGCCGCGCCCGGACTTGCCGCCAGGCATGGAGCAGGACCTGGAGCCGGTGGTCCGCCATCTGGTCGAGCAACGCTGGCCGTTCCGCCTGCACGCCACGTATGACGAATCCATCAGCCGCATGCTCGATGTGTTCGAGAAGGTCAACCGCGACATTCCGTTCAACGGCCTGCCTTGGTTCTTCGACCACGCCGAGACCATCACGCCGAAGAACATCGAGCGCGTCCGTGCACTGGGCGGCGGCATTGCGATCCAGGATCGCATGGCCTTCCAGGGCGAATATTTTGTCGACCGCTACGGCGCCAAGGCCGCCGAAGCCACGCCGCCGATCAAGCGCATGCTCGCCGAAGGCGTACCAGTGGGCGCCGGCACCGACGCCACCCGCGTATCGAGCTACAACCCGTGGACCTCGCTGTATTGGATGGTCAGCGGCCGCACGGTTGGCGGCCTGTCGTTGCATGAGGAAGGCCTGCCGCGCCTTACCGCGCTGGAACTGTTCACCCACGGTAGCGCCTGGTTCTCGTCGGAGCAGGGCAAGAAGGGCCAGATCAAAGTCGGCCAACTGGCGGACCTGGCGGCCCTGAGCGCGGATTTCTTCAGCGTCGAGGAAGAAGCCATCAAGTGGATCGAATCGGTGCTGACCGTGGTGGACGGCAAGGTGGTCTACGCCGCCGGCGACTTCGAAAAACTCGGCCCGGCCAGCGTCCCGGTGCTGCCGGACTGGTCGCCGGTGGTCAAGGTTCCGGGCCACTGGCGCCCGAGCTCTCCATTGCAGGCGCAAGTCCACCAGTGCAGCGGCCCGTGCAAGGTGCATTCCCATAGCCACGAACGGGCGCGTTTGTCGAACGTGCCGGTCAGCGACTTCCAGGGTTTCTGGGGCGCGTTTGGCTGTTCGTGCTTTGCGTTCTGATTGACACACCCATTTCTCTACATCCATCCAAAGGAGTCATCTCATGAGCAACGTTCCCGCTTACAACCGTCTGAACAAGGACGACGCGGTGGTCCTGCTGGTCGATCACCAGACTGGTCTGATTTCCCTGGTCCAGGATTTTTCGCCCAACGAGTTCAAGAACAACGTATTGGCGCTGGCTGACCTGGCGAAGTTCTTCGGCCTGCCGACCATCCTGACCACCAGCTTCGAACAAGGCCCCAACGGCCCGATCGTGCCGGAGCTCAAGGAAATGTTCCCGGACGCGCCGTACATTCCGCGTCCAGGCCAGATCAATGCGTGGGACAACGAAGACTTCGTCAAGGCAATCAAGGCCACCGGCCGCAAGCAACTGATCATCGCCGGCGTCGTGACCGATGTCTGCGTGGCATTCCCGACCTTGTCGGCACTGGCCGAAGGTTTCGACGTATTTGTCGTCACTGATGCCTCGGGCACCTTCAACGAAACCGTGCAGCAAGCCGCCTGGGTGCGCATGACCGCTGCTGGTGCGCAGATGATGAACTGGTTCTCGGTGGCGTGTGAGCTGCATCGCGACTGGCGCAACGACATCGAAGGCCTGGGCAACCTGTTGTCCCAGCGCATTCCCAACTACCGCAACCTGATGAACAGCTACTCGGCGCTGACCGCCAAGTAAGTTGTCGACTGGCTGAACGATGCCCGCCAATGTGCGGGCATTTTTCTTTCAGGCCGACAACCGCAGGTTTTGTATTTGGTTTGAAATCTCCCTATAAAGGCTGTGACTGTCCACCCCTGGAATGACAATGAACCCCTTCGAAGAAATGCGCATCTTTGCCCAGGTCATGGAGTCCGGCAGTTTCACTGCGGCGGCGGACAAGCTTGGGCTGTCCAAGCAGTTCGTCAGTCGCAAGCTCATGGAGCTGGAGCAGCGCCTCGGGGTGCGCCTGCTCAATCGCTCGACGCGGCGGCTGGACGTCACGCCCTTGGGCCAGCGCTATTACGAGGCCGCTTTGCGCTTGCTCAATGAAGTCGAGCAAGTGGAGCAGGGCATCAGCGGCCAGACCAGCGAGCCGCGCGGGACCATTCGGCTCAGCGCGCCGTTGTCCTTCGCCGTGGCGCACTTGGGTAGCCTGCTGCCGCTGTTTTTGCAGCGCTATCGGGATGTCAGCGTCGAAGTCGACCTGAGCGACCGTTCGGTGGACCTGTTGGGCGAGGGCTACGACCTTGCACTGCGGATCGGTGTGCTGGAGGATTCGACTTTGATTGCCCGGCGTATCGCGACCGTCGAGCGGGTGTACTGCGCCAGCCCGGCATATCTGGCGCAGCGCGGAACGCCGACGCACCCTGAAGACCTACGCCATCACGACTGCTTGCCCTACGGTCACAGCCGTCAGGTGCAATGGCGATTCGAAAGCGCTGCAAAACCGATGGCGTTGGAAGTAGCGGGGCGGATGCGGGCCAATAACGGCGACTTGCTCAGGGATGCGGCCATCGCCGGAATGGGCATCACCTACCTGCCCACGTTCATCCTCGCCGACGCGCTGAAGGATGGCCGTCTGGTCAAGGTGCTGGAGGGTTTCGAAACCGAGCCGTTGGCGCTGTCGGCGGTGTATCCGCAACATCGCCAGGCGTCGCGCCCGGTGCAGGCGTTGGTTGAGTTCCTGCGCGAGCAGATGCAATAAAGGCGTAGACGCATTCAGCCGTCCTGGGACGGCTGAAGCTTAAAGGCGCTTGATCAAGCGGCCAGGTTGGCGCTGAACTCTTTCTTGTACTGGGCTTTCACGGCTTCCATCTGATTGCCCAGTTCATCGAGCTTGGCCTTGCCGAGGATTTTCCTGGCTTTAGGGAACATCTCGGTTTCTTCTTCCTCGATGTGATGCTCAAGCAGCTCCTTGACCACTTTCACGCGGCCGGCGAACTCAGGTTGGGAAGGGTCGGTGTTTTTCAGGTCGGGCAGCACCAGGGAATCGACGGTACGGTGCTCTTCCTTGGCTTCGTAATACATCTCGGCTTCATCCTTGCCACCTTCCTGCTTGAAGGCCGGATAAAGGATTTCTTCTTCCAGGCGGGTATGGATGGACACTTCCATCTCCAGCTTGGCCAACAGTTCGGTGCGTTTCTTGATGGCGCGGTCGGTTGATTCGCTCAACTGGGACAGGATGCCCTTCACGCGTTCATGGTCGGCTTTCAACAGGTCGATGGCGTTCATGTGTTGCTCCTCGGTCATTCACGGATGCGGGCCGGCTTCGAGCGCCGACGCCACGTAACAAGGACAGGTGCATCCACCGTGCCAGCCGAGTCGCTTGATAAAACTCTTTGTAATCAATGACTTGAATTATCGAGACTTTTCAGCATCGTGCAGGCTGCATGAGGCCCGCTGAAAATGCCTTGCACTTTGCGCTGCCGAGGGCGCTGGTGGCGAAAAATTAATCAAACCTAATAACAATCTCGGAAAACCACCAAACCGTGGCGAGGGAGCTTGCTCCCGCTCGGCTGCGCAGCAGTCGTAAAAATCTGCCTGACCTGACGCGGCAAAGCGATGGGGCTGCTGCGCAACCCAGCGGGAGCAAGCTCCCTCGCCTCGGTTTCAAATCCAGCTCAAAAAAAATGCCCGCATCTCACGATACGGGCATTTGTCAGCGATGACGCTCAGGCAATCAACCCGTCAACCCAGCCTGCTGGACCAGCGTCAGCAACGGCTGCGGGTACACGCCGAGGAAGAACGCCAACACGGCGATGGCCAGCAGCATCACGCCGCCTGCCTTTTGTTCCCAGTGCAGCTCGGCATCGTGGCGACGCAGGTTCGGTTCCATCAGGTACAGGGTGACCATCACGCGCAGGTAGTAGAACACGCCGATGGCACTGCCCAGCACCAGGGAGCCGACCAGCCACCATTGGTGGGCCTCGACGCCGGTGGCGATGATGTAGAACTTGCCGATGAAGCCGGCGGTCAGCGGGATGCCGGCCAGGGACAGCATCATCACCGTCAGCACGGCGGTCAGGTACGGACGGCGCCAGAACAGGCCGCGGTATTCGTACAGTGCGTCGGCGTCGCGGCCGTTGTACGGCGAGGACATCAGGGTGATCACGCCGAAGGCGCCAAGGCTGGTGATCACGTAGGTCACCAGGTAGACGCCGATGGCTTCCACGGCCAGGCCTTTGCTGGCGATCAGGGCGATCAGCAGGTAGCCGAAGTGGGCGATGGACGAGTAACCCAACAGACGCTTGAGGTTGCTCTGGGTCAGCGCCAGCAGGTTACCGAACAGGATCGACGCGATGGCGATGATGGTCAGCACGTTGCTCAGCACACCGCTGCTGGCCACTGGCGAGATCTGGAACAGACGCACCATGACCGCGAACACCGCCACTTTCGACGCGGTGGCGAGGAACGCCGCCACCGGCGCCGGGGCGCCTTCGTAGACGTCCGGGGTCCAGAGGTGGAAGGGCACCAGCGACAGTTTGAACGCCAGGCCGATCAGCATCATGCCCAGGCCCAGTTGTGCGATCGGGCTCGGCAGGCCGGTGGCCGCCAGGGCCTGGCCGATGCCGACGAAGCTCAGGGTACCGGCTTCGGCGTAGAGCAGGGCCATGCCGAACAACAGGAACGCGGAACCGGCCGCCGACAGCACCATGTACTTGATGCCGGCTTCCAGGGAACGCTTGTTGAAAAAGGCATAGGCCACCAGGCCATAGACCGGCACCGACAGCAGCTCCAGGCCAATGAACAGGCTGGCCAGGTGCTGCGCGCTGACCAGGACCAGGCCACCGGCGGCGGCCATCAGGATCAGCAGGTACAGTTCTTCGCGGTTGCCCGGGTAACCCGAGCCGCCATCACCCAGGTAGGCGTGGGCGAGGGTGACGCAGGCGAGGGTGGCGACCAGGATCAGCGCCATGTACAGGCAGGCGAAGCTGTCGATCTGGATCAGCGGCGTGACCGCCAGTGGCGCAACTTTCAGGGCCGGCAGAATCGACAGCAGGGCCAGGTTCAGCCCCGCCACCGACAGCAGGAAGGTTTGTGCGTGATTGCGCCGCCAGGCGATCGCCAGCATCACCACGATGATCGTGGCGCTGGTGATCAACAGCGGCGCAAGCGCGATAAAGTGTTGAATCGTGAATTCCATAGCGCTCTTACCGGGCCGAAGCGAGTTGAGAGAAGGCGGTGCCGAGCCACTGCTGCACGCCATGCATCGTGGCGGCGGAAGTGTCGAGGAACGGCTGCGGATAGACGCCGAGGTAAACCAGCAGCACCGCAAGGCCGAGCACCATGATCAGTTCGCGACCGTCCATGCCACGCAGCACTTCGTCCGACTTGGCCGGACCGAAGTAGGCGCGGTGGATCATGATCAACGAGTAGACCGAACCGAACACCAGGCCGGACGTGGCAATCGCGGTGATCCATGGGGCGCTGACGAACGAGCCGATCAGGATCAGGAACTCGCCGACGAAGTTGCCGGTGCCCGGCAGGCCCAGGGAAGCGGCCGCGAAGAACAGGCTGATGGCCGGCAGGTAGGCGATGCGCGACCAGATGCCGCCCATTTCACGCATGTCCCGGGTGTGCAGGCGCTCGTACAACTGACCGCTGAGGATAAACAGCGCCGCCGCCGACAGGCCGTGGGCGAGCATCTGGATCACCGCGCCTTGCAGGGCCAGTTGGCTGCCGGAGTAGATCCCGATCAGCACGAAGCCCATGTGCGAGACGCTGGAGAAGGCGATCAGGCGCTTGATGTCGCTCTGGGCAAACGCCAGGAACGCACCGTAGAAAATCCCGATCAGGCCCAGCGTCATGGCAATCGGCGCGAACTCGGCCGAGGCATTCGGGAACAGCGGCAGGGCGAAACGCAGCAGACCGTAGGCCGCCGTCTTCAACAGAATACCGGCCAGGTCCACGGAACCCGCGGTCGGCGCCTGGGCGTGGGCGTCCGGCAGCCAGGAGTGGAACGGCACCACCGGCAGCTTCACCGCGAAGGCGATGAAGAAGCCCAGCATCAGCACGTACTCGGTGGTGCGCGACATCTGCACTTTCAACAGATCGGCGTAGTTGAAGGTAATCACGCCGGTATTGTTGAAGTTCACCAGCACCAGGCCAAGGATCGCCACCAACATGATCAGGCCGGAAGCCTGGGTGAAGATGAAGAACTTGGTCGCCGCGTAGATCCGGGTTTTCTTGCCGTCCGAAGAACTGTGACCCCAGAGCGCGATGAGGAAGTACATCGGCACCAGCATCATTTCCCAGAAGAAGAAGAACATGAACAGGTCCAGCGCCAGGAACACGCCGACGACACCGCCCAGGATCCACATCAGGTTCAGGTGGAAGAAACCGACGTGGCGCTGAATCTCTTTCCAGGAGCAGAGTACCGAGAGGATACCCAGCAGGCCGGTCAGCAGGATCATCAGCAGCGACAGGCCGTCGAGAGCCAGGTGCACGCTGATGCCGAAACGGTCGATCCAGGCGTGCTTGAACTCAAGCGCCCAGGTCGGATCGGCGCCAGGGGCCGGTGCAAATGAATAGTCGCCGGTCGCCCACAGCCAGAGGCCGAGCGCGAGTTCCAGGGACATGGTCAGCAGCGCAATCCAGCGCGGGAGGGTGGAGCTGGAACGCTCCGCCATCCAGCACAGCAGGCCGCCGATGAAGGGGATCAGGATTAGCCAGGGCAGAATCATGACGGGCTCGTTTCCTTTCGCAAGTTCGCAAGGTTCATATCAGACCGCTACCAGCACGATGGCGCCGATAACCAGCACAGCGCCAGCCGCCATGGAAGCCGCATACCAACGCAGTTGACCGGTCTCGGTACGGCTCAGGGCAGTGTGGCCGCCCTTGGCCATGCGCGGGATCAGGCCAATGGTCTGGTCGAGCGGGTCTTTGCGCAGAATGTGGCTGATCGCAAGGTATGGCTTGACGAACAGTTTGTCGTAGATCCAATCGAAGCCCCAGGCAGCGAACCACCAGGCCGAAAGGAAACGCCCGATGCCGCTGTTGGCGATCGCGGTGACGAAGCGGCGCTTGCCGAGGAACAGCAGGGCAGCCAGCAGGATACCGGCCAGGGCGATGGCGCCCGAGGCGATTTCCAGGCTGTGCTTGGCTTCGCCGCCGGCATGGCCGACGCTTTGCGGCAGCACATCGGCCAGCGGTGGGGTGATCAGGGCGCCGACGAAGGTCGACAGCACGATCAGCACCGACAGCGGCAGCCAATGGGCGACGCCGTGGCCGGCGTGGGCTTCGGTCTTGGCTTCACCGTGGAATGCGATGAAGATCAGGCGGAAGGTGTACAGCGAGGTCATGAACGCACCTACCAGGCCCGCATAGAGCAGACCCTGGTTACCGCTGGCGAACGCTTCCCAGAGGATTTCGTCCTTGGAGTAGAAACCGGCGGTGACCAGTGGCAGGGCCGCCAGGGCCGCGCCGCCAACGATGAAGCTGGCGTAGGCCAACGGCAGTTTTTTCCACAGGCCACCCATCTTGAAGATGTTCTGCTCGTGGTGGCAGGCAACGATCACCGCACCGGAGGCAAGGAACAGCAGGGCCTTGAAGAAGGCGTGGGTCATCAGGTGGAAGATCGCGCCTTCCCAGGCACCGACGCCCAGGGCCAGGAACATGTAGCCGATCTGGCTCATGGTCGAATAGGCGAGGATGCGCTTGATGTCGGTTTGCACCAGGGCGGCAAAACCGGCCAGTACCAGGGTCACGCCACCGACGACGCCGACCAGGTGCAGGATGTCCGGCGCCAGGGCGAACAGGCCATGGGTACGGGCGATCAGGTAGACACCCGCGGTGACCATGGTTGCGGCGTGGATCAATGCCGAAACCGGGGTCGGACCGGCCATCGCGTCCGCCAGCCAGGTCTGCAGCGGCAGTTGCGCGGATTTACCGACGGCGCCGCCCAACAGCATCAGGGTCGCCAGGACGATCCAGAAGTCGCCGGCCTTGAAGTGCTCCGGCGCACGCACCAGCAGTTCCTGGATGTTCAGCGTACCCAGTTGCTGGAACAGGATGAACAGGCCGATGGCCATGAACACGTCACCGATCCGGGTCACGATGAAGGCCTTGAGCGCGGCGTTACCGTTGTTGCGGTTGCTGTAGTAGAAACCGATCAACAGGTACGAGCACAGGCCCACGCCTTCCCAGCCGAAGTACAGGAACAACAGGTTATCGCCGAGCACCAGGAACAGCATGCTGGCGATGAACAGGTTGGTGTAGGCGAAGAAACGCGAATAACCGGCTTCACCACGCATGTACCAGGAAGCGAACAGGTGGATCAGGAAACCCACGCCGACCACCACGCCGAGCATGGTCACCGACAGGCCGTCCAGGTACAGGGCGAAGTTCGGCGTAAAGCCTTCCACCGCCATCCACTGCCACAGCACCTGCACGTACGCGCCACCTTCCGGCGGGGCGACGTTGAATTGCCAGATCACGTAGGCCGTGACGAGCGCTGACAGGCCGATGGAACCCACGCCAACCAGCGCCGAAAGGTTTTCCGACCAGCGTCCACGGGAGAACGACAGCAGCAGGAAACCGACAAGAGGAAATATGAAAGTCAGGAAGAGAAGGTTCATCCGCGCATCTCGCTGGCAGCGTCAATATCGAGAGTGTGGAAGCGGCGATACAGCTGCAACAGGATCGCCAGGCCGATACTGGCCTCGGCGGCTGCCAGGCTGATCACCAGGATGAACATGATCTGTCCATCCGGTTGCGCCCAGCGAGCGCCCGCGACAATGAACGCCAGGGCGGAGGCATTCATCATGACCTCCAGGCTCATCAGCACGAACAGAATGTTGCGGCGGACCATCAGGCCGACCAGACCGAGACAGAACAGGATGCCGGCAACCGCCAGACCATGCTCGAGAGGGATAGCAGGCATGTAATTACTCCTTCGCCTCGTTACGGCCCAAATGGAACGCCGTGACGACTGCGGCAAGCAGCAGCATCGAGGCGAGTTCGACCACCAGCAGGTACGGACCGAACAGGCTGATGCCCACGGCCTTGGCGTCTACGGTGGTGTGGCCGATGGCCTGGCCGCTCTGGTGGGCGAACAGCACATACAGCAGTTCACCCAGCAGCAGGGCGGCGAGAATCACCGGTCCTGCCCAGATGCCGGGCTTGAGCCAGGCGCGTTCCTGCTGGATTGCCGCAGGGCCGAGGTTGAGCATCATCACCACGAACACGAACAGCACCATGATGGCGCCGGCGTAGGCGATCACTTCCAGGGCACCGGCAAACGGTGCACCGAGGGCGAAGAAAGTCATGGCCACGGCGATCAGCGAAATGATCAGGTAGAGCAGGGCGTGCACGGGGTTGGTGTTGGTGACCACACGAAGTGTGGAGACCACCGCGATACCCGATGCGAAATAGAAAGCGAATTCCATCTTTCTTCCTTAAGGCAGCAAGCTCTTCACGTTGATCGGTTCGGCTTCGTTCTGCGCGGCGCCTTTCGGCTTACCGGCAATGGCCATACCTGCAACACGATAGAAGTTGTAATCAGGGTTTTTACCGGGACCGGAAATCAGCAAGTCTTCTTTCTCGTACACCAGGTCCTGACGCTTGAAGTCGGCCATTTCGAAATCCGGCGTGAGCTGGATCGCGGTGGTCGGGCATGCTTCCTCGCACAACCCGCAGAAAATGCAGCGCGAGAAGTTGATACGGAAGAAGTCCGGGTACCAGCGACCGTCTTCGGTCTCGGCTTTCTGCAGCGAGATGCAACCGACCGGGCACGCCACGGCGCACAGGTTGCAGGCCACGCAGCGCTCTTCGCCGTCGGGGTCGCGGGTCAGGACAATGCGCCCGCGATAACGCGGCGCCAGGTAGACCGCTTCTTCCGGGTATTGCAGGGTGTCGCGTTTGCGAAAGCCATGGCCGAAGATCATGACCAGGCTTCGCAGTTGGGTACCGGTACCCTTAACGATGTCGCCAATATATTTGAACATGGGTCAAATCCTCACTGAACCGCGGCCGCGGGCGCGTTCATCAAAACGATCGCAGCGGTCACCAGCATGTTGATCAGGGTCAGCGGCAGGCAGAACTTCCAGCTGAAGTCCATCACCTGGTCGTACCGTGGGCGCGGGATCGAGGCGCGCAGCAGGACGAACAGCATGATGAAGAACGCGGTCTTCAGGGCGAACCAGACGAAGGACAGTTGCGGCAGGATGCCGAACGGACCGTGCCAGCCACCGAAGAACAGCGTCACCAGCAATGCCGAGATCAGGATGATGCCGATGTACTCGCCAACGAAGAACATGCCCCATTTCATGCCGGCATATTCAATGTGGTAACCGTCGGCCAGTTCCTGTTCCGCTTCCGGCTGGTCGAAGGGGTGACGGTGAGTCACGGCCACGCCCGCGATGAAGAAGGTACAGAAGCCGAAGAACTGCGGAATGATGAACCACAGGTTCTGGGCCTGGTACTCGACGATGTCGCGCATGTTGAACGAGCCGGCCTGGATCACGATGCCCATCAGCGACAGGCCCATGAACACTTCATACGACACGGTCTGGGCCGAGGCCCGCAGGCTGCCGAGCAGGGCGAACTTGTTGTTGCTCGACCAACCGGCGAACAACACCGCATACACCGACAGGCCAGCCATGGCGAAGAAGAACAGCAGGCCGATGTTCAGGTCCGCCACGCCCCAGGTCGGAGTGATCGGGATGACCGCGAAAGCGATCAGCAAGGCGCTCATGGCCACGACCGGTGCCAGGGTGAAGATCACCTTGTCGGCAAACGGCGGGGTCCAGTCTTCCTTGAAGAACATCTTGATCATGTCGGCGGCGATCTGGAACATGCCGAACGGGCCGACGCGGTTAGGACCGTAGCGGTCCTGCCACCAGCCCAGCAGGCGACGTTCGACGAAGCTCAGCAACGCGCCGCAGACCACCACGGCCAGCAGGATCACGATGGCCTTGAGGACCGTCAGGATCACCGCGATCACTTCAGGGGTGAACCAGCTCATTGCGCTGCCTCCTGCAGACCGTCGACGGTTTTACCGAAAATCGCCGGTGGAATACCCGCCAGGCCGGCCGGCAGTGCCACCAGGCCGGCGCCCAGTTCTTCATTGATGCGCAGCGGCAGACGCAGGGTCTGGCCGGCCACGTTCAGGCTCAGCAGGGCGCCGTCATTGACGCCCAGGCGATCGGCTTCGGACTTGGCCAACGACACGTAGGCCGCCGGGATGCGCTCCTTGACCGGCTCGGCCTTGGAAGAGTTTTCTTCGCTGCCGAACAGGTGATGGAACGGCACGACCTGCCAGGTGCCCGGTGCCGGGTTGAAGGCGCGCGGCACGCTGGCGAACCAGCCGAGGCCATCGCCCTGGGTTTCGATCAGGCGGGTGCCCGGATCACCAGCGCGCAGGTGACCACCGACTTCGTCCTGGAACTTGTTCCAGGCTTGCGGCGAGTTCCAGCCCGGCGACCAGGCGAACGGCACTTGCGAGCGCGGTTCGGCGGAGCCCGAGTAACCTTCCATGGAGAAGGCGAACGCGGTGTCCTTGTCTTGGGAAGTACGCGGTTCGTGGACGCTGATATTGGCGCGCATCGCGGTGCGGCCGGAGTAGCGCAGCGGTTCGCGGGCCAGTTTCAACCCCTTGATGCGGAACGCGGCGGACGGCGCGGCGTCGACGATGCGGTTCAGCTGCGGGCTGCTCGAGGCAACGGCCGCGGTGACGTGGTCCAGCTGCGTCCAGTCGATCGGCTGGTCCAGCAGGGTGGCGCGCAGGGCGTGCAGCCAGCGCCAGCCTTCGTGGACCAGGATGCTGGCGTCCAGGTAAGTCGGGTCGAACACCTGGAAGAAGCGCTGGGCGCGACCTTCCTGGCTGACCAGCGTACCGTCGCCTTCGGCGAAGCTCGCCGCCGGCAGCACCAGGTCGGCGCGGTCGGTGGTGGCGGTCTTCTGATGGTCGGCGACGATTACAACCTTGGCGGCGTTCAACGCGGCATCGACCTTGGCCTTGTCAGTGCGGGTGAACAAGTCGTTCTCCAGCACGACGATGGCGTCGGCGTTGCCGTCGATCACGGTTTGCAGGGCTGCATCGACCGATTCGCCACCGAGCATGGCCAGGCCGAGGCTGTTGGCTTCCGGCACGATCAGGCTGATGGAACCATTCTTCTCGCGCAATTTCAGCGCCTTGGCGATGTTGGCCGCGGCTTCGATCAGTGCCTTGGAACCCAGGGAGGTGCCGGCGATGATCAGCGGACGCTTGGCGGCCAGCAGGGCGTCGGCGATGCGTTGGGCAAGGGCGGCGGCTTCGCTGTCCAGGCCGTCGACGGCCGGGGCGCTCGCGTCCAGGGCGTGGGCCACGGCAAAACCGATGCGCGCCAGGTCGTCCGGAGCGGCGTGGACACATTCTTCGGCCACGTCGTCGAGCTTGGTTTCAGCGAGGCTGGCGATGAACAACGGGTTCAGCGCGTCCTGGCCGATGTTCTTCACGGCGGCGTCGAGCCACGGCTGCACGCGCATCGCGTCGGCCATGTCCTCGGCCTTGCCCTTGGCCGACTGGCGCAGGGACAGGGCCATGCGGGCGGCGGTCTGGGTCAGGTCTTCGCCAAGGACGAACACCGCGTCGTGGTCTTCGATGTCGCGCATCGTCGGCACGGGCAGCGGGCTGTCCTTGAGCACTTGCAGCACCAGGCGAATACGTTCCAGCTCGCCGGCTTCGATGCCGCTGTAGAAGTGCTCGGCGCCAACCAGCTCACGCAGGGCGTAGTTGCTTTCCAGGCTGGCGCGAGGCGAGCCGATGCCGACGATGTTGCGTCCGCGCAGCAGCTCGGCGGCCTTGTCCAGGGCTTCGTCCAGGCTCAGCTTGGCGCCGTTTGCCAGCAGAGGCTGGCGCGGGCGGTCCTTGCGGTTGACGTAGCCATAGCCGAAACGGCCACGGTCGCACAGGAAGTACTGGTTCACCGAACCGTTGAAGCGGTTTTCGATGCGACGCAGTTCACCGTAGCGCTCGCCCGGGGAAATGTTGCAACCGCTGGAGCAGCCGTGGCAGATGCTCGGCGAGAACTGCATGTCCCACTTGCGGTTGTAGCGCTCGGAGTGGGTCTTGTCGGTGAACACACCGGTCGGGCAGACCTCGGTGAGGTTGCCGGAGAACTCGCTTTCCAGGGTGCCCTCTTCAACTCGACCGAAGTACACGTTGTCGTGGGCGCCGAACACACCGAGGTCGGTGCCGCCGGCGTAGTCCTTGTAGAAACGCACGCAACGGTAGCAGGCGATGCAGCGGTTCATTTCGTGGGAAATGAACGGGCCGAGGTCCTGGTTCTGGTGGGTGCGCTTGGTGAAGCGATAACGGCGCTCGTTGTGGCCGGTCATCACGGTCATGTCTTGCAGGTGGCAATGGCCGCCTTCTTCACAGACCGGGCAGTCGTGAGGGTGGTTGGTCATCAGCCATTCGACGACGCTGGCGCGAAACACTTTCGCTTCTTCGTCGTCGATGGAGATCCAGCTGCCGTCGGTGGCGGGGGTCATGCAGGACATGACGATCCGACCACGCTTGTCGTTTTCGTCGGTGTACTGCTTGACCGCGCACTGGCGACAAGCGCCAACGCTGCCAAGGGCGGGGTGCCAGCAGAAATAAGGAATGTCGAGGCCCAGCGACAGACACGCCTGTAACAGGTTGTCTGCGCCATCGACTTCGAGCTCTTTGCCGTCTACGTGGATAGTGGCCATGGTTCAAAGTTCTTCGTTGGCCCGGTGTCAGCGGGCGTGGCTAATGGAATCTTGTTATTCGTCCGAATCCAAACAGCCTGGGTAAAAGGCGTCATCGGACGAAAGGCGCAGGGCACGGACCCTGCGCCTTTTAAAGCGTCGTTACGCGCCGGCCAGGGTCGGCGTGACCACCTGATTGAGGTCGCCCGCGCGGGTGGGCGCGATGCCGGCCTCGAATTCAGGGCGGAAGTATTTGATTGCGCTGCCCAACGGCTCCACGGCTCCCGGTGCGTGAGCACAGAAGGTCTTGCCTGGGCCGAGGAAACCCACCAGGCCCAGCAAGGTCTCGATGTCGCCGGGCTGGCCTTCGCCGTTCTCGATGGCCATCAGCAGCTTGACGCTCCAGGGCAGGCCGTCGCGGCAAGGCGTACAGAAACCGCAGGATTCACGGGAGAAAAACTGCTCCATGTTGCGCAGCAGCGAGACCATGTTGACGCTGTCGTCCACCGCCATGGCCAGGCCGGTACCCATCCGGGTGCCGACCTTGGCGATGCCGCCGGCGTACATTTGGGCGTCAAGGTGTTCCGGCAACAGGAAACCGGTGCCGGCGCCGCCGGGCTGCCAGCACTTGAGCGTGTAGCCGTCGCGCATGCCGCCGGCGTAGTCCTCGAACAACTCGCGACCGGTAACGCCGAATGGCAATTCCCATAGGCCAGGGTTCTTGACCTTGCCGGAGAAGCCCATGAGCTTGGTGCCCATGTCTTCACTGCCGTCGCGGGCCAGGGATTTGTACCAGTCCACGCCGTCGGCGATGATCGCCGGCACGTTGCACAGGGTCTCGACGTTGTTCACGCAGGTCGGCTTGCCCCACACGCCGACGGCGGCAGGGAACGGCGGCTTGGAGCGTGGATTGGCGCGGCGGCCTTCCAGGGAGTTGATCAGCGCGGTTTCTTCACCGCAGATGTAGCGCCCGGCACCGGTGTGGACGAACAGTTCGAAATCGAAGCCCGAGCCCAGGATGTTCTTGCCCAGCAGGCCCGCGGCCTTGGCTTCTTCCACCGCACGGTTCAGGTGTTTGGCGGCGGTGGTGTACTCGCCGCGCAGGAAGATGTAGCCACGGTAGGTCTTCAGCGCACGGGCGCTGATCAGCATGCCTTCGATCAGCAGATGGGGCAGTTGCTCCATCAGCATGCGGTCTTTCCAGGTGTTGGGTTCCATTTCATCCGCGTTGCACAGCAGGTAACGGATGTTGATGGATTCGTCCTTGGGCATCAGGCCCCACTTCACCCCGGTGGGGAAGCCCGCGCCGCCACGGCCCTTGAGGCCGGCGTCCTTGACGGTCTGGACGATGTCGTCGGCGGCCATGTCGGCGAACGCCTTGCGCGCGGCGGCATAGCCGTTCTTGGCCTGGTATTCGTCCAGCCACACCGCTTCGCCGTCGTCACGCAGACGCCAGGTCAGGGGATGGGTTTCGGCCGAACGCTGGATGCGGTTGGCGGGCCCGAAGGAAGTCAGGGTCATACGTAGCCCTCCAGCAGTTTGGCGACGCCGTCAGGCTGGACGTCACCGAAGGTGTCGTCATCGATCATCAGCGCCGGTGCCTTGTCGCAGTTGCCCAGGCAGCACACCGGCAGCAGCGTGAAGCGGCCGTCGGCGGTGGTCTGGCCCAGGCCGATGCCCAGCTTGCCCTGGATTTCGCTGACCACCGATTCGTGGCCGCCGATGTAGCAGACCATGCTGTCGCAGACGCGAATGATGTGCCGGCCTACTGGCTGGCGGAAAATCTGGCTATAGAAAGTGGCCACGCCTTCGACGTCGCTGGCCGGGATGCCGAGGATCTCGCCGATGGCGTAGAGCGCGCCATCAGGCACCCAGCCACGTTCCTTCTGGACGATCTTCAGGGCTTCGATCGACGCCGCGCGCGGGTCTTCGTAGTGATGCAGCTCGTGCTCGATGGCCGAGCGCTCGGTTTCGCTCAGGGCGAAACGGTCAGTCTGGATAAGCGTGCTGTTCATGCTTAGCGGTCCACGTCGGCCATAACGAAATCGATACTACCCAGGTACGCAATCATGTCCGCGACCATGCTGCCTTTGATCACCGAAGGGATCTGCTGCAGGTGTGGGAAGCTTGGGGTGCGAATCCGGGTGCGGTAGCTCATGGTGCCGCCATCGCTCGTCAGGTAATAACTGTTGATGCCCTTGGTCGCTTCGATCATCTGGAAGGATTCGTTGGCCGGCATGACCGGGCCCCACGAAACCTGCAGGAAGTGCGTGATCAGGGTCTCGATGTGTTGCAGCGTGCGCTCTTTGGGCGGCGGCGTGGTCAGCGGGTGATCCGCCTTGTACGGGCCTTCCGGCATGTTGCGCATGCACTGCTCGATGATCTTGACGCTCTGGCGCATCTCCTCGACGCGAACCAGGCAGCGGTCGTAGGCATCGCCGCTGGACGCCAGCGGTACTTCGAATTCGAAGTTCTCGTAGCCGGAGTACGGACGCGCCTTGCGCAGGTCGAAGTCCAGGCCGGTGGCGCGCAGGCTCGGGCCGGTGACGCCCCATTCCAGTGCTTCCTTGGTGTTGTACGCGGCGACGCCGACGGTACGACCCTTGAGGATACTGTTCTGCAAGGCAGCCTTGGTGTATTCGTCCAGGCGCTTGGGCATCCACTCGACGAAGTCCTTGACCAGCTTTTCCCAGCCACGCGGCAGGTCGTGGGCAACACCACCGATGCGGTACCAGGCCGGGTGCAGGCGGAAACCGGTAATGGCTTCGATCACGGTGTAGGCTTTCTGGCGGTCGGTGAAGGTGAAGAACACCGGCGTCATGGCGCCCACGTCCTGGATGTAGGTCCCCAGGAACAGCAGGTGGCTGGTGATGCGGAAGAACTCGGCCATCATGATGCGAATCACGTTGACCCGGTCCGGCACCGTGATGCCCGCCAGTTTTTCCACCGACAGGACGTACGGCAGGTTGTTCATCACGCCGCCGAGGTAGTCGATGCGGTCGGTGTACGGAATATAGCTGTGCCAGGACTGGCGCTCGCCCATCTTCTCGGCGCCACGGTGGTGGTAGCCGATGTCCGGGACGCAATCGACGATCTCTTCGCCGTCCAGTTGCAGGATGATACGGAATGCACCGTGGGCCGAAGGGTGGTTCGGGCCCAGGTTGAGGAACATGTAGTCCTCGTTGGCGCCGGAACGTTTCATGCCCCAGTCTTCAGGCTTGAAGCGCGCGGATTCTTCCTCGAGCTGCTGCTTGGCCAGGGTCAGGCTGTACGGGTCGAACTCGGTGGCCCGGGCCGGGAAGTCCTTGCGCAACGGGTGACCTTCCCAGGTCGGCGGCATCATGATGCGGGTCAGGTGCGGGTGGCCCAGGAAGTCGATGCCGAACATGTCCCAGACTTCGCGCTCATACCAGTTGGCGTTCGGCCAGATGCCGGTCACGGTCGGTACGCTGAGGTCGCTCTCGGACAAGGCGACTTTGATCATCACGTCACTATTACGCTCCACCGACAGCAGGTGGTAGAACACGGTGAAGTCGACGCCGCCCGGCAACCCTTGGCGCTTGGTGCGCAGGCGCTCGTCCACGCCGTGCAGGTCATAGAGCATGACGTACGGCTTGGGCAGGTTACGCAGGAATGTCAGGACTTCGATGAGTTTGGCGCGGGCAACCCAAAGCACCGGCATGCCGGTGCGGGTGGCCTGGGCGGTGAACGCCTCGGCGCCAAAGCGGTTGTTCAGTTCGACGACCACATCCTGGTCGTCTGCCTTGTAAGGCGGGATGTACAGAGCACTGCCTGTAGTCATGGTTATTTATCGCTTTCGGTCAACGTAAAGAATGAAGCCAGGTTCTCGTTTCTTCTACAGAACAGAGCTGGATCAGACTTCGTCGGGGCTGCGCAGGTTGGTGACTGCGATTCGCTGTTCGCGGCGCTGTTCCTTTTGCGACGGCATGTCGGCGCGGTAGACGCCTTGATCACCGACGACCCAGGACAGTGGGCGACGCTCCTGGCCGATGGATTCCTGCAGCAGCATCAAGCCTTGCAGGAACGCTTCGGGGCGGGGCGGGCAGCCGGGCACATAGACATCCACCGGGAGGAATTTATCGACTCCCTGGACCACGGAATAAATGTCGTACATGCCGCCGGAGTTGGCACAGGCGCCCATGGAAATGACCCACTTGGGTTCCAGCATCTGCTCGTACAGGCGTTGGATGATGGGGGCCATTTTCAAGAACGGCGTACCGGCGATAACCATGAAATCCGCCTGGCGCGGCGATGCCCGGATCACCTCGGCGCCAAAGCGCGCGATGTCGTGGGGCGCCGTGAAGGCGGTGGTCATTTCCACGTAGCAGCACGAAAGGCCGAAGTTGTACGGCCACAGGGAGTTCTTGCGACCCCAGTTGACCGTGCTGTTCAGCACGTCTTCGAGCTTGCCCATGAAGATGTTCTTGTGGACTTGATCTTCTAACGGATCGGAAACGGTTTCCCGCTTGCCGATCGGATACTGCTCGTTAGGAGCATCGGGGTCGATCCTGGTGAGATTGTATTGCATTGCCAAAGCCTCATTGTTTCAGCTTCGCCTGCCGCTTGCGCCGAGCTTCCGGAGCCCAATCAAGAGCCCCCACCCGGTAAAGGTAGACAAGACCTGCCAACAGAATTGCTATGAAAACGAGAGCTTCGACGAATCCGGTCCAGCCGCTTTCGCGGACGGACACAGACCATGCAAAGAGAAAAAGGGCTTCGATATCGAAGATCACGAACAGCATCGCGACCAGATAGAATTTGGCTGAGAGCCGCAAGCGGGCGCCACCGGTAGGCAGCATGCCGGACTCGAACGGTTCATTCTTGCTGCGGCCCCAGGCTTTTGACCCGAGCAGGCTCGACACGCCGAGCATGAAGGCACACAGGCCGACGACGCCCAGAAGGAAAATGGCAAAGCCCCAGTTGTGGGCCATGAGTCCTGTCGCTTCGGGCATGCTGGAAATCCTTAACAGAGAGCAAAGGTCTCTGAGCTTGAAAAGAAATAACGCAGTGACGATATGTCGCAGCAATCAATCGCGGTGATTTTATGGCTAAACACCGGGCAAGTAAAATTCCAATGGCGAAATTATTTATTGGAATAAGGACATAGCGCGCCTCCGTGACCTCGCAGCCCCGGCCCAGTGGGGATTGGCTGTTAAATTCTCGATAGAATTTCTTATCGGATGTAACAATGATGATGATTCTCAAATGATAATTGTTATTGTTTGTGGTGGTATTCCTGTCGGATCTTGATGTTGTAACTGAGAACCTGCTTTGTCTCGTCGCAACTACTGCTGTCGGCGGCGGCCGTTTTACTCCTTTTCAGACTGCCCGATACTGCGTTCGATCAATTTTTTGTCGGAGCGCATCGACGAAATGTGGTGTGGCGCTCTGGCTGCCGGCTCCGTAGCAGGGCCGCTCCTGTGGGAGTCAAGCTCGCTTGCGATGTCACAGATGCGGTCCCGAGGCAGACAGCATTGTCGTTCGACGCAGGTGAGTCAGGCTCCCACAGGTGCGGACTTGCTTCTATAGCGTAGGTTGCTTCAGCGAAACCGCATGGAGAAACGAGGTGGCTTTCTTTGGCTGGCTCTGCAGTGCCTTATTTGTGCTTGTCCCCCGGGTGACCCATGTCTCCGGCTGGCTATGGCAACCATAGCTCAGCCACAAAGCCGCAGGACCTTTGAATCGTAAAGACTCGGCGCATGGCATGGAGTCATCCCGTTTCTGGTGCTTCCCGTCATTCGGTTGAGATCAGTGCTTGGCGCCGGGCCATTCAAGGCAAGGTCGGTAGCACTTGCGGTGTCTTCAACTTGGCCCGAGTGCAGATTAGATAAATCAAAAATAAAAGTGCGGTTTCGATGCTGCGGTTATGGCTTTCTATAAACATTGAGTGCGGAATAATACGTTGGTGGTAATTGTAAGTAATTTCCTACGGAGCGTTGCGTTTTGTATGCCGGAGTGTTCCTAGGCTGTACGTTTTACGGGATTTTTGGGTTGATTGTTGGCGGAGGGGTGGGCGAGGCTAATGCTCGAACGTATAAAGTATTTTTATCTGGCTTTCCATTTCAAAATGTGTTGTTTTCGACAGCGAAACAAATTTTTTGCTGCTGGAAGATCAGCGTGACGGTCGTCTCGCGAAGGCTTTCGCCAAGGCAAATATTCGCATATGCGATTGCTCAAAATATCCTCACAGTTTCGGATTGCTTGAAAACATTTTGCGCGTGGTCGTTCCGGCGCCTTCTGATCTCCAGGCATTTAAAATGGCGATAATGCAGGGAGTCGGTGATCAGGAACGCAGGATTGATGGAAAGGAAACCCTTCGGTAGTGAGATCTTTGGTAATAATGACCAATTTGAACAGCAACATGCGCAATGTGGTGGTGCTTCGATTGCTGTTCGTCATGGCGAATGCTTTGGGCCCTTTTGCGGCGTTATTTTTACAGCGTCATTACCATTTCGATAGTTCCGAGGTCGCGGTGGTAATAACACTGATGTCGGTATTTTTTCTTGTCGGAAACTTGTTTGGAGGCGTATTGGTCAAGCATTATTCGTTCAGAATATTGTTGGCAAGTTCATCTTTTTGTTCGTTTGTATGCTTGCTGGGCGCGATGTTGCTTGGGGCGCCGGTTGCATCCGTTGCAACGGTTTTGCTGTTCATGTTCTTTGCAGGGCTGGTTACCCCCGTGTTCAGTCTGTTGACCTCTTTGGCGGCTAACGATAGCAACCGCATCGTTTTTTTTGGGTATCTGCATCTTGCCAGCAATCTGGGGGGAGCCCTGCTATTTGTCATTGGCGGATACTTGCTGGGGCTGGGCAGCGTTTACCTCATTGTTTTTGCTACGCTTGTGAGTCTGTTATGTCTTGCCTCAAGTGTCGCTCTTCGGCTTCCGACAAATCACCATAGCGCTAATGCAACAGTGGAATCCTCGAAGGGGTTGATAGTTAACCTGCCGAGGATTGTGGTACTGGCAGGGGCCATGTTTTTTGCGCTGGCGGTACTGGATGCGCAGCGTGAGTACCACTTGCCTTTATGGCTTACGGAGCTAACGGCAGGTGAGGCAGCGAGCCTGTTCGGTGCGGTAGGTATCGTCAACGCGTTGCTGGTGATATTGCTGACGCAGCCATTAATCGCATTAACATCGCGTTTAGGGCCACTCACAAATTTCGCGCTTGCTGCGATTTTTTACAGTATTGGCTTTGGCGCCTATGCCATCTTCGAACATACGGTCCTGATTCTTTTGTTTGTATTTTTTTGGACACTGGGCGAAATTCTGAGTGTGACCTATATCACTGCCCTCATTTCACAGAAGGTTTCTTTGACTTCCCAAGCTGCGCTTTTTTCGTTTGTGCCGGTTGTGCTGGCTGGCGCGCGAATAGTATCTGTCGGGCTTGGGGCCTCGCTGATTGCGGGTGTTGGTTTTAAATTGAGTTGGGCGTTTTATGGCGGACTGGGTATCGTATTAGGAGCAATCTTTTTTTGGATTGGCGCTCGATCAAAGAAATTATCGCGACGTAGCGGGGCAGAAGCTAAAGGTACAGTCTGAAATACGCTTCCAAATCCTTAGAAGAAAACGGGCCATTTCGAACGTTAAGATTGAAAATTGAGGACTATCTATGCGATCAGAATACGATGCGGCCTGGGTTGAACGCGCTGCGCAAGCCTGTTGGCGTAATACCGATACATTTAAGACCGTCGAAGACGATCATCGACCGAAGTTCTATGCCTGCTCCATGTTGCCTTATCCATCGGGAAAGCTGCACATGGGGCATGTACGCAACTATACGATCAACGACATGTTGGCGCGTCATTTGCGGATGAAAGGTTTCAATGTGTTGATGCCGATGGGTTGGGATGCCTTTGGATTGCCGGCGGAAAACGCGGCGATGAAGTCCGGCGTTTCACCCGCGCAGTGGACACAACTGAACATTGCCGACATGAGGTCGCAAATGCAGCCGCTGGGATTTGCCTTCGATTGGTCGCGGGAGGTCTCCACTTGTGATCCGCAGTATTACAAGTGGAGCCAGTGGTTTTTCCTCCAGTTGCTGGAAAAAGGTGTTGTCTATAAACAAACCCAAACCGTGAATTGGGACCCGGTCGATCGAACGGTTCTGGCCAACGAACAGGTGATCGACGGTCGGGGATGGCGTTCGGGGGCAGTCGTTGAAAAGCGCGAGATCCCTGGGTATTACCTACGCATTACTCAGTATGCCGAGGAGTTGCTCGGCGCGATCGACACATTGGATGGCTGGCCGGACAGGGTGCGCGCCATGCAGCGCAACTGGATCGGCAAGACGACGGGTGTGCGCCTGGCATTTTCCCACCAGATACGAGACGTTGCCGGGCGACTGATCGAAGGAGGTGAGTTGTGGGTGTTCACGACGCGAGTCGACACGCTGATGGGGGTGACGTTCTGCGCCATCTCCCCTGAGCATGTCCTAGCTAAGCGAGCCCTGGAGCTCAACCCCGATCTTGAACCATTGATGACGGCGTGTCGGAACAAGGATTTTGACGAGGCGCTTGGCAAATTGGGTGTCCCTTGCGGTTTCAAGGTTGAGCATCCGTTGAGCGGGGAGCCTATCGAGTTATGGATAACCAACTATGTACTCGATGAATATGGTGAGGGTGCGCTGATGGGGGTGCCCGCCCACGATGAGCGTGATTTCGAATTCGCTCGGCAATATGATTTGCCCGTTCGCCAAGTCATCGCCCATGAAGGCGATGTTTACGATCCGCGTAACTGGTCCGATAGCTACGCTCGTTGTGAGGGCCGCGTGGTGAATTCAGGCATATACGATGGGCTATCCGTCGCTCAGGCGGCCCGGGCCATAACCACTGCATTGGTGGAATGTGGGAAAGGTGAGCAACGGACTACTTGGCGCCTGCGCGATTGGGGAATCTCTCGACAGCGGTATTGGGGGACCCCCATTCCGATCATCCACTGCAAGCTATGTGGTGACGTTCCGGTGCCTTATTCGGACTTGCCGGTCGTACTTCCTGATGATTGCATCCCGGACGGCAGTGGGAACCCGCTACTTACCCATGACGGGTTTCGCCACGTAGCCTGTCCGTCTTGCTTGGCTCCTGCACTGCGTGAAACCGACACCATGGATACCTTCGTCGATTCAAGTTGGTATTTCATGCGCTATTGCGATCCAGACAATCACGCGTCCATGGTCGGGCCTGGCAGTCGCTATTGGATGCCGATCGATCAGTACATCGGCGGCATCGAACATGCTGTGCTGCACCTGCTCTATGCCCGGTTCTGGACCCGGGCGATGCGTGACGAAGGCTTGGTCGACTTCAGTGAGCCGTTCAAGAGTCTCTTCACCCAAGGAATGCTGCTCCGCGAAAGTTACTCCCGGAAAAAGGCCGACGGCAGCCGCCAATGGTTCTACCCCGCGCAAGTCGCTGTCGAATATGACCACAAGGGCCGCCCGATCAAGGCGATATCGCTGGAGGATGGTTTGCCAGTCGATATAGGCGGTGCGGAAAAAATGTCCAAATCCAAGAACAATGTTGTCGAGCCAAAGGAGATTATCGCCAAGTTCGGGGCCGACACTGCTCGACTGTTCACGATTTTTGCCGGTCCGCCTGACCAGGACACGGTATGGAGTGACAGCGGCGTGGAGGGCGCCTATCGTTTTTTGAGCCGGCTCTGGCGCTTCGCCCACGATTGCGGAGCTCGGTTTGACGCGAGCGATCAGCTTGGGGAGTCTGCCGAGTCGAAACGTGTGCGGCATGAGGTTCATTGTCTGTTGCAGCAGATCAACAGGGACTTCGAGCGGCTGCAATACAACACCGTTGTCTCGGGCGCGATGAAAATCCTCAAGGTGCTCGAGGGTGCCAAGACCGCGAATCCGACAATTGTTCGTGAGGGTATGGCTATCCTATTGCAGGTTTTGTATCCGGTAACACCGCACGTTTCTCACGTTTTGTGGGGGGAGTTGGGTTATGCGGGCGTTATCCATGACAGTTCATGGCCAATGCCGGACGGGGACGCGCTGACGCAGGACGAAGTAAAGATGATCGTGCAAGTCAACGGAAAGGTGCGCGGCGAGATCATGATCGAATCCGATGCCGACCATGAGGCGATACGGCTACGGGTATCGTCCGATGCGCTATTACACAAGCGTCTGGAGGGGGCTGTCAGGATGGTTGTGGTGCCGAACCGCCTGGTGAATTTTATAGTCTGAGGTCCTGCAAGCTGTCAGTGCAGGAAAAGGCGGATATCGGAATTGCGGGTTCCGCAATTTCCCAAACAATAGAAAAAAAGCCCCGAACCAGTCGGGGCTTCAAATCATCGGCTTTGCGGTTAGCTTTTATTCGGTCCGCAAGGGCCGTTTACACGTTTTGATCAGTGGAACTGTTCTTCTTCGGTCGAACCGGTCAGTGCGGTCACCGACGAGGTGCCGCCCTGGATCACGGTGGTCATGTCGTCGAAGTAGCCGGTGCCGACTTCCTGCTGGTGGGCCACGAAGGTGTAGCCTTTGGCGGCGTCAGCGAACTCCTGCTCTTGCAGTTTCACGTAGGCAGTCATGTCGTTGCGGGCGTAGTCGTGCGCCAGGTTGAACATGCTGTGCCACATGTTGTGAATGCCGGCCAGGGTGATGAACTGGTGTTTGTAGCCCATGGCGGACAGTTCGCGCTGGAACTTGGCGATGGTCGCGTCGTCCAGGTTTTTCTTCCAGTTGAAGGAAGGCGAGCAGTTGTACGACAGCAGTTGGTCCGGGTATTCCTTCTTGATCGCTTCGGCGAAGCGACGGGCTTCGTCCAGGTCCGGCTTGGCGGTTTCGCACCAGATCAGGTCGGCGTACGGGGCGTAGGCCAGGCCGCGGGCGATGGCTTGGTCAAGACCAGCGCGCACTTTGTAGAAGCCTTCCTGGGTACGTTCGCCAGTCACGAATGGCTGGTCGTACGGGTCGCAATCGGAGGTCAGCAGGTCGGCCGCGTTAGCGTCGGTACGCGCCAGAATGATGGTCGGCGTGCCGGCAACGTCGGCAGCCAGACGGGCAGCGGTCAGCTTCTGCACGGCTTCCTGGGTTGGCACCAATACTTTGCCGCCCATGTGGCCGCATTTTTTCACCGAGGCCAGTTGGTCTTCGAAGTGAACGCCGGCGGCGCCTGCCTCGATCATGCTTTTCATCAGCTCGTAGGCGTTCAGTACGCCGCCGAAACCGGCTTCAGCGTCAGCCACGATCGGCGCGAAGTAGTCGATGTAGCCTGCGTCGCCTGGGTTCTTGCCGGCTTTCCACTGGATCTGGTCGGCGCGGCGGAACGAGTTGTTGATGCGCTTGACCACGGTTGGAACCGAGTCCACCGGGTACAGCGACTGGTCGGGGTACATGGATTCGGCGGAGTTGTTGTCCGCCGCCACTTGCCAGCCCGACAGGTAGATCGCCTGGATGCCGGCCTTGACTTGCTGCACAGCCTGGCCGCCGGTCAGGGCGCCCATGCAGTTGACGAAATCTTTCTCGGGACGGAAGGCTGGCTTGGCGCCCTGGGTGACCAGGTTCCACAGCTTCTCGGCGCCCATCTTCGCAAAGGTGTGCTCAGGTTGAACCGAACCACGCAGGCGGACGACGTCAGCAGCGGAATAATTGCGCTTCACGCCTTTCCAGCGCGGGTTTTCAGCCCAGTCTTTTTCAAGGGCTGCAATTTGCTGTTCGCGTGTCAGTGCCATGGAGATAAACCTCGTCGCATAGGTCTGGGGTGGAAAATTCCTGCTCCTGCCGACCAGGGAGTTGGCGTACAAGTCGGTTCAGGTGGGGAGGCGACGGGATGAACGATGGGCTCGAGGGGAAAGTGAGCAGGTAGAGGCGAACTGCGGGCGCATTCGGGCGTCGTGGGCCTTGATACGAACTCAGAGTGATGCCGGGTTACCTAGTTACGCTTCCGTCCCTCGGGACAACTTCGTTCCAGTCGCAACCTCGTCAAACACACCTTGTGGGCGGTACAGACACGAATCGGCTCGCAGGGTAGTTGCAAGCGTCGACCCGAAGGCCCTTGCCAGGGCCCCTGATTAGCGGGAGCGAGGCCATCATGCCTTCGGTTTTTTGGCTCGTCAAACGTTTTGTAGTGCTTTTTTTCAGGCACTACATCTTTGGTCTAATACGACTCATCAGTCAGTTTTTGGTGCTTTAGTTCAGGGTATCGACCTTGACCCGCAAAATCATGTCATCCCGGCCTTGGGTCGAGTAGCTGCGGGTCAGGCCCTGTTTATCGGCTTGCGTCTGGCGATTCACGCCGGCCAGGGTGATCCATTCGCCCAGGCGACCGCTGACGGTTGTGTCGGTACTTTGCACGTTCACTACATCGGGACGTTCCTGGCTCATGCGGTCACGGTTGGTACTGATGTTCAGATGAACGGTCTCGCCAGTGACGCTGGCTGTCACATAAAAACCTTGGGTGACGTTGCGGTATTCGGTCTGGCTTTGCATGCGGCCGTAGCTGTCGGTCTGGTTGCTGGTGAACGGCACGCTCTGGCCCACCTGGATCAACGCCGGCTGGCCTTCGCTGGCCTGGATCTGTTGCACGCCACCGTCACGGCTGGCCGTGCTGCGGTTGATGATGCGGGTCTGGCTCGGGGCGGCGCCGTTGATGGAATAGCCCTGGTCGCCCTGCAGGTTGTTTTCGTTGGTATCGACGGTGATCAGCAAGCGCTTGGGGGCGGTGTCCAGTTGGGCCAGGAATTGCCGAAGCTCGGCAATCTTGCCGGGCTCAGCGTTGACGATCAACTGGTTGCCATAGGCGCTGACCTGACCGTCCTTGCCGATGAAATTCTGCGCCACCGGCAGCAGGTCCGCGCTGGTTCGGTAGTTCAGCGGCACGATTTCGGTGGCGGCCATGACTGACAGGCTGCAACCGAGCAGCAAGGTGGTCAGCAGGGTACGTAGGGACATGTCCATTTCTCCGCGAGACAAAGGCTAGATATTGCCAGTTTGTCGGCCCCGGATGGGGCAAGTTGAATGGTAGACGGCAAAACGCCCCGGCATCGGTGGATGGCGGGGCGTTTTGGGCGTTGCAGGATGCTTTTGTGGTGAGGGAGCAAGCTCCCTCGCCACAGGGTATTGTGTTGCTGCTTCCAGCGGTGTTCAGGTTGAATGACGCACCATGTCCACATGTGGAATCCCGGCTTCGAGGAATTCCTCGCTGACCACCGCGAACCCCAGTCGCTCATAGAACGGCGTGGCATGCACCTGCGCGCTGAGCATCTGTTGCTGGAGGCCGCGTTTCTCGGCCTCGGCAATCACCGCGTGCATCAGCGCATCGCCCACCTTCAGGCCGCGCCAATCCTTGAGGACCGAAACGCGACCGATGTGGCCGTCGACCAGAAGGCGTGCGGTGCCGATGGGAAAGTCGCCCTCGTAGGCCAGGAAATGCACCGCTTCCTGGTCATCCGAATCCCACTCAAGCTCCGGTGGCACGGATTGCTCGGCAATGAACACCGTTTCACGAATGCGCCGGATCTCGGCGTTATCCTTTTGCCAGTCTGCGACACGAACGTGAATTTTATTCATCGGCGAACCCCAGGCTGCCTTGTTTGACCAATTCGCAGATCAGGCCGCGACCGTCTTCATCGGCCAGCCATGGCCCGAGGTTCTCGATGTGCAGCGCCTCGGCGGCGCAAATCATCTTCAACAGGTCACGCAGCTTGCCCGGTAGGTAACGGCTTTGGCCGCTGGCGAACAACAGCAGGTCATCATCGACTTCCGACCAGGCGAGGCGGGCGCTCGGGTTGCGGATGATCACCGCGCCCTGTTCCAGGCCGGCCAGCAGGTCGTCTTCTTCCATTTCTGGACCGACCACCAGTTCCGGGTAGCGCGGCTCGGTCATGAACTGGCCGAACCAGGTCAGCAACAGGCGTTCGTCGCTCATGTGCTCGGCCAGCAGGCCCTTCAGTCGGTCGAGGGCGTCGTGCTGGATCTGATGCGGATCGGCGACAGGTCGCGCATCGGCGTCGGTGTAGCGCTCTTCGTCAGGCAGGAACTGGCTGAGGAAGTCGGTGAAGTGTGTCAGTACCTCGGCCGCGCTGGGCGCGCGGAAACCCACCGAGTAGGTCATGCAATCATCCACGGCGACGCCGCAATGGGCCAGGCGAGGTGGCAGGTAGAGCATGTCGCCCGGTTCCAGCACCCACTCGTCGGTGGCTTCGAAATCGGCGAGGATGCGCAAGTCCGCGTGCGGCAGCAGCGGGCTCTCGGAGTCGCACATCTGGCCGATTTTCCAGTTGCGCTTGCCATGGCCTTGCAGCAGGAACACGTCGTAGTTGTCGAAATGCGGGCCTACGCCGCCACCGGGGGCGGCGAAGCTGATCATCACGTCATCGATGCGCCAGCTCGGCAGGAAGCGGAAATGTTCAAGCAGCTCGCTGACTTCCGGGACGAACTGATCGACAGCCTGTACCAGCAGGGTCCACTCGCGCTCCGGCAGCTTGCTGAATTCGTCCTCGGCAAATGGGCCGCGACGCAGCTCCCACGGGCGTTCGCCGTGCTCGATCACCAGGCGCGACTCGATCTCTTCTTCAAGCGCCAGGCCAGCCAACTCGTCGGCGTCGATCGGGCTTTCGAAGTCGGGGATGGCTTGGCGGATCAGCAGCGGTTTCTTTTGCCAGTAGTCGCGCAGGAACTCCCGTGCCGTGATGCCGCCCAGGAGTTGCAGTGGAATATCAGGATTCATGTGTAACCTATTGAAAAAATATACTTTTCAGACGCGAATAAAAACGCCCGGCGCGGCCGGGCGTCTCAAAGATGAAGCGGTGTCTCAGATGCGCTTGGCTTGTGCCGCTGCGTTGCCGATGTAACTGGCCGGTGTCAGCTTCTTCAGCTCAGCCTTGGCCTCGGCAGGCATGTCCAGGCCATCGATGAAAGTCTGCAGCGCTTCAGGGCTGATGCCCTTGCCACGGGTCAGTTCCTTGAGCTTTTCATACGGGTTTTCGATGTTGTAGCGACGCATCACGGTCTGGATCGGCTCGGCCAGGACTTCCCAGCAGGCGTCCAGGTCGGCGGCGATTTTCTGCTCGTTCAGTTCCAGCTTGCTGATGCCCTTGAGGCTGGCCTCGTAGGCGATGACGCTGTGGGCAAAACCCACGCCCAGGTTGCGCAGCACGGTGGAGTCGGTCAGGTCGCGCTGCCAGCGGGAAATCGGCAGCTTGCTCGCCAGGTGCTGGAACAGCGCGTTGGCAATGCCCAGGTTGCCTTCGGAGTTTTCGAAGTCGATCGGGTTGACCTTATGCGGCATGGTCGAGGAACCGATTTCGCCGGCAATGGTGCGCTGCTTGAAGTAACCCAGGGAGATGTAGCCCCAGATATCACGGTCGAAGTCGATCAGGATGGTGTTGAAACGGGCGATCGCATCGAACAGCTCGGCGATGTAGTCGTGCGGCTCGATCTGTGTTGTGTACGGGTTGAAGCTCAGGCCCAGTTCGTCTTCGATGAAGGCGCGGGCGTTGGCTTCCCAGTCGATGTCCGGGTAGGCCGAGAGGTGGGCGTTGTAGTTGCCCACGGCACCGTTGATCTTGCCCAGCAATGGCACGGCGGCAACCTGGGCGATCTGGCGCTCCAGGCGGTAAACCACATTCGCCAGTTCCTTGCCCAGGGTGGTCGGCGAAGCCGGTTGACCGTGGGTGCGCGAGAGCATCGGCACGTCGGCGAAGCGGATCGCCAGCTCGCGGATGGCCTGGGCGGTCTGGCGCATCAGTGGCAGCAGCACGTCGTCACGACCTTCGCGCAGCATCAGCGCGTGGGACAGGTTGTTGATGTCCTCGCTGGTGCAGGCAAAGTGAATGAACTCGCTGACGTTGGCCAGCTCCGGCAGCTTGGCGGCCTGCTCCTTGAGCAGGTATTCAATGGCCTTGACGTCGTGGTTGGTGGTGCGCTCGATCTCTTTGACGCGCTCGGCGTGCTCCAGCGCGAAATTGTCGGCCAGGGTGTTCAATACTGCGTTGGCTTCGGCGGAAAAGGCCGGGACTTCGCCAATGCCGGGGTGGGCGGCCAGGCGCTGGAGCCAGCGCACTTCAACCAGGACGCGGGCACGGATCAGGCCGTACTCGCTGAAAATCGGGCGCAGGGCCTGGGTTTTGCCGGCGTAGCGGCCGTCTACAGGGGAAACCGCAGTGAGCGAAGAGAGCTGCATGGGGTGTTCTCGGACAGTCGGGCAACGAAATGGGGCGCGTATCATACATGAAAACCAGCGCCGGTCCGTCGCCAACTGACCGGCGTGTTACGCGTAATAAGCTAAAAAAACAGGTTGAGGCGACTTATTCGTTGCGCATCAACGGGTAAAGCTCTTTCAACAATTTGCGACGGCTGATCACCAGTTGCCAGCGATGACCACCGAGTTGTCGCCATAGCCGCGCCGAGCGAATCCCGGCCAACAGCAGGGCGCGGATTTTCGAGGCGTTGTTCGGTTGCTGCAGGTTGCGCATGTCGCCATGGACCTGGATGCGCTGGCGCAAGGTGCTCAGGGTGTCCTGGTACAGCGCACCGCAGGCGGCGATGACGTTTTCGTGGGACGGCCCGAAGTGCTCGACCTGGGACTGGATCTGCGGCAGGCGCTTGCCAATGGTTTCGAGCAAATCGTCGCGCTTGGCCAGCTGGCGTTCCAGGCCCAGCATCGACAGGGCGTAGCGTAGCGGTTCGCGTTGCAGGGTGCTGGGGTCGCGCTCCAGGGCGCCGATCAAGGCGCGATAGCCTTCGCGCAGGTTCAGGTCGTCGCCGCCGTAGACTTCCAGCGTGTCCTTGGGGTCGCGCACCAGCAGGCTGCCGAGCATGCAGCCCAGGCCGGCTTCGGTGGCCTGGCCGGTCTTGGCGATCCGGTCCACCAGCACGGCGGCGAGGAATACGCCGCCCAGCGCTGTCAGTTGCTCCTGGGTCTGCGTCATGCCTTGTTGCTCCAAGGCTCTGCGACTTCGATCACGCCGCCGCCCAGGCAGATGTCGCCGTCATAGAACACCACGGACTGGCCGGGTGTGACCGCGCGCTGCGGATCATCGAACGTGGCGCGATAACCGCTGGCGGTTTTTTCCAGGGTGCAGGGCTGGTCGCTTTGGCGGTAGCGAACCTTGGCCGTCAGGCGACGCGGCTCGCTGAGGTCGATCGGGTTGACCCAATAGATGTCGGAGGCGAGCAGGGCGCGGGAGAACAGCCACGGATGGTCGTTGCCCTGGCCGACGATCAGCTCGTTGTGCTCCAGGTCCTTGACCAGCACGTACCACGGCTCTTCGCCGGCATCTTTCAGTCCGCCGATGCCCAGGCCCTGGCGCTGGCCGATGGTGTGGTACATCAAGCCATGGTGGCGACCGATGACTTCGCCTTCGGTCGTCTTGATCTCGCCCGGCTGGGCTGGCAGGTATTGCTTGAGAAAATCGCTGAAGCGACGCTCGCCGATGAAGCAGATCCCGGTGGAGTCCTTCTTCTTGGCGGTGGCGAGCTGGTGTTTCTCGGCGATTGCGCGCACTTCGGGTTTTTCCAGTTCACCCACCGGAAACAGGGTCTTGGCGATCTGCTCACCGCCGACGGCATGCAGGAAGTAGCTCTGGTCCTTGTTCGGGTCCAGGCCCTTGAGCAGTTCGGTACGGCCGTCGATGTCGCGACGGCGCACGTAGTGGCCGGTGGCGATCAGGTCGGCACCGAGCATCATGGCGTAATCGAGGAACGCCTTGAACTTGATTTCGCGGTTGCAGAGGATGTCCGGGTTCGGCGTGCGCCCAGCCTTGTATTCGGCCAGGAAATGCTCGAACACGTTGTCCCAGTATTCGGCGGCGAAGTTGGCGGTGTGCAGCTTGATGCCGATCTTGTCGCATACGGCCTGGGCGTCTGCGAGGTCGTCCATGGCGGTGCAGTATTCGGTTCCGTCGTCTTCTTCCCAGTTCTTCATGAACAGGCCTTCCACCTCATAACCCTGCTCGATCAGCAGAAGGGCGGAAACGGAAGAGTCCACGCCGCCGGACATGCCGACGATGACGCGCTGCTTGGGGGTATTCGAAGAGGCTGGATCACGCATAGGAATTCAATGTGTGTCTTGAAAAAGGACGCGATTCTATCAGGCCCGGGCGCGCAAGGCTAAAGAGAAGGGCGGATCAGTGACAGGCTGTGACGGTGGCCGGCCAGAAAATCGTCGATACAGCGGATAATCAGCTCGCTGCGCCAGTGGTCGCGTTGTTCGAGCAGTTCGTCGCGGGTCAACCAATGGGCGCCGAGGATGCCGTCGTCCAGTTGGTATTCGGGATGGTGTTTCAGGGCCTTGGCGGCGAAGCAGACCCGTTGGTAAGTCACGCCGTTGCTCGGGGCGGTGTAGAGGTAGATGCCGGTGACGCTGGTGGGTTCGACGTCCCAGCCGGTTTCTTCGAGGGTTTCGCGTATGGCGGCTTCGATCAGGGTTTCGTTGGGATCCAGGTGGCCGGCGGGCTGGTTGAGCACCGCGCGGCCGCCCTTGGATTCTTCCACCATCAGGAAGCGGCCGTTGTCCTCGACGATGGTGGCGACGGTGATGTGGGGGTGCCAGTTCATAAGACTCCTTTATTTCTCAGATTGGGATGTGGGCTGCTGTGGGGGAGGCGCGATGATGGGTTGGGTGCTGGCCTTGATTGAGTACATATCCATTGCTGCGGTAACGGCTGCTTGGGGTTCCGCTCTTACAGCGGGTCACTTTTTTCAGACGCCAAAAAAGTAACCAAAAAGGCTTTGCCCCACCACTCGGTGCCTCGCCTAGGCTCGGCATGCCCTCACTCCGGCATTGCTCCGTGGGCCGCCGCGAAGGGCCATCCATGGCCCAGCGCGGCTAACCCGGCATCCATGCCGGGTTGCCCACTGCACAATGCCTGCGTTCGGCCATCGTGGTTAACGGGGCGCCCCAGATCAAGATCAAAATCAAAAGCGGCTTGAGGGCTTCCCCTCAACCATAGAATCTCCCACAGGGGGAGTAGGTTGTCAGGGGGAAATGGGGGGGGCCAGAAACACAAACCCCGGCACAAGGCCGGGGTTCGTGGTGCTTCCTTACAACCTTACACCAGCGCAGCAATCGCCGCGTTGAAGGTGGTGCTTGGGCGCATGGCCTTGCTGGTCAGCTCGGGGTTGGCGAAGTAGTAGCCGCCGATGTCCACTGGCTTGCCCTGGACGGCGTTGAGCTCGGCAACGATTGTTTCTTCGTTGTCGGTCAGGGTCCTGGCCAGGGTCGTGAACTGAGCCTTGAGGGCTGTGTCGTCATCCTGGGCCGCCAATGCCTGGGCCCAGAACAGGGTCAGGTAGAAGTGGCTGCCGCGGTTGTCGATGCCGCCGACCTTGCGCGAAGGCGACTTGTTGCGGTCCAGGAACTCGCCAGTCGCCTGGTCGAGGGTCTTGGCCAGCACCAGCGCTTTCGGGTTGTTGTAGGTCACGCCCAGGTGTTCCAGGGAAGCGGCCAGGGCCAGGAACTCGCCCAGGGAATCCCAGCGCAGGAAGTTTTCTTCCAGCAGTTGCTGAACGTGCTTGGGTGCCGAACCGCCGGCGCCGGTTTCGAACAGGCCGCCACCGTTCATCAGCGGCACGATCGATAGCATCTTGGCGCTGGTGCCCAGTTCCATGATCGGGAACAGGTCGGTCAGGTAATCGCGCAGCACGTTACCGGTCACCGAAATGGTGTCCTTGCCTTCGCGGGTGCGGGCCAGGGTGAATTTCATCGCGTCGACTGGCGACATGATGCGGATGTCCAGGCCGGAGGTGTCGTGATCCTTCAGGTAAGCCTGGACCTTCTCGATCATCACGCCGTCGTGGGCGCGCATCGGGTCCAGCCAGAAGATCGCCGGGGTGCTGCTGGCGCGGGCACGGTTGACGGCCAGCTTGACCCAATCCTGGATCGGCGCGTCCTTGGTCTGGCACATGCGGAAGATGTCGCCAGCTTCGACGTTCTGCTCCAGCACGGTGCGACCGTTGTTGTCCGAGACACGGACCACACCGTCAGCCTTGATCTGGAAAGTCTTGTCGTGGGAGCCGTACTCTTCGGCTTTCTTGGCCATCAGGCCGACGTTCGGCACGCTGCCCATGGTGGTTGGGTCGAAGGCGCCGTGTTGCTTGCAGTCTTCGATCACCGCCTGGTAGATGGTGGCGTAGCAGCGATCCGGGATCACGGCCTTGGTGTCGTGCAACTGGCCGTCGGTGCCCCACATCTTGCCGGAGTCACGGATCATGGCCGGCATCGAGGCGTCGACGATAACGTCGCTCGGCACGTGCAGGTTGGTGATGCCTTTGTCGGAGTTGACCATCGCCAGCGCCGGACGAACGGCATAGACCGCCTGGATGTCGGCTTCGATCTGCGCCTGCTGCTCGGCCGGCAGGGCCTTGATGCGGGCGTACAGGTCGCCGATGCCGTTGTTCAGGTTGAAGCCGATCTGCTCCAGCACCTGGGCGTGCTTGGCCAGCGCGTCCTTGTAGTACTCGGCGACGATCTGGCCGAACATGATCGGGTCGGAGACCTTCATCATGGTGGCTTTGAGGTGAACCGACAGCAGGACGCCTTTTTGCTTGGCGTCTTCGATTTCAGCGGCGATGAAGTTGCGCAGGGCGTTTTTGCCCATGACTGCGCAATCGAGGATCTCACCGGCTTGTACGGTGGTCTTTTCCTTCAGGACGGTGGCAGTGCCGTCCTTGGCGATCAGCTCGATTTTTACGCTGCCCGCGGCGTCGATCAGGGCGGCTTTTTCGCTGCCGTAGAAATCACCGGTGCTCATGTGGGCCACGTGGGACTTGGAGTCGGCAGCCCAGGCGCCCATCTTGTGCGGGTGCTTGCGTGCGTAGTTCTTGACCGACAGCGGCGCACGGCGGTCGGAGTTGCCTTCGCGCAGGACCGGGTTCACGGCGCTGCCCTTGACCTTGTCGTAGCGGGCGCGGACTTCTTTCTCGGCGTCGGTGCCCACGGTTTCCGGGTAGTCCGGCAGCGCATAGCCCTGGGCCTGCAATTCCTTGATCGCGGCCTGCAGTTGCGGCACCGAGGCGCTGATGTTCGGCAGCTTGATGATGTTGGCTTCAGGCGTGACGGCCAGGTCGCCCAGTTCGGCGAGGTGGTCGGCTACGGCTTTGTCACCCAGTTGCTCGGGGAAGCTGGCCAGGATGCGCCCTGCGAGGGAGATATCGCGGGTTTCCACGGCGATATCGGCCGAAGCGGTAAAGGCTTCGACGATCGGCAGCAGCGAATAGGTGGCGAGGGCAGGCGCTTCGTCGGTGAAGGTATAGATGATCTTCGAGCGGGTGGGCATATTCGGATTAACTCTCTTCTTTGCTAAAGCATGCGCAGAAACTCGAGGGGCGCCGGGTAAGCGCGTTCGTTCAAAGTCATCCGTGAGCCGAATGTCGAGGTTTCTTCGCGGTGATGTTGGGTGCATCAGTCGAGCGTCAAGCGGTTGGGCCGCGGTAACGGACCGGCTTTCAAGCTGGCGGAAAGTCTCGTGATAGAGCCATCAGCCGTCGTGACCCTGTGGTCAGCGGCGGCATTATACATAGGTAGCTGGCGATCTGCCGACGGTTCATAGACTTCCGTACACGTCCATTGGTCTAAACGTCGCAGGTCGCAGGGCTGGGCTATGCTCAAGTTTGGCGCTTTTCCCTTGGTTTTCAGGCTTGTACGCGGCGAAGTCGATTAATTTGCCCGGCATGGGCCGAACGTAGGGTTTGCGTGCCGATACAACTGGGGTACGCTCGAACGCAGCCAGATGTTCAATCCAAGCAATGGAGTTCAGCATGGGGTATCAAAAGATTCAGGTTCCGGCCGTCGGTGACAAAATCACCGTCAATGCAGACCATTCTCTTAATGTTCCCGACAACCCGATCATCCCCTTCATCGAAGGCGATGGCATTGGCGTTGATATCAGTCCGGTGATGATCAAGGTCGTCGACGCAGCGGTTGAGAAGGCTTATGGCGGCAAGCGCAAGATTTCCTGGATGGAAGTCTACGCGGGTGAAAAAGCTACCCAGGTCTACGACCAGGACACCTGGCTCCCCCAGGAAACCCTGGACGCGGTCAAAGACTATGTGGTTTCCATCAAGGGTCCGCTGACCACCCCGGTTGGTGGTGGTATCCGCTCGCTGAACGTAGCGCTGCGCCAGCAATTGGACCTGTATGTCTGCCTGCGCCCGGTGCGCTGGTTCGAAGGCGTGCCCAGCCCGGTCAAGAAGCCTGGCGACGTGGACATGACCATCTTCCGCGAGAACTCCGAAGACATTTATGCCGGCATCGAATGGAAAGCCGGTTCGGCCGAGGCCACCAAGGTCATCAAATTCCTGAAAGAAGAAATGGGCGTCACCAAGATCCGCTTCGACGAAGATTGCGGTATTGGTGTCAAGCCGGTTTCCAAGCAGGGCACCAAGCGCCTGGCGCGCAAAGCCTTGCAATATGTTGTCGACAATGACCGCGATTCGCTGACCATCGTGCATAAAGGCAACATCATGAAGTTCACCGAAGGTGCCTTCAAGGAGTGGGCCTACGAAGTAGCGGCCGAGGAGTTCGGCGCCACCCTGCTCGACGGCGGGCCGTGGATGCAGTTCAAGAACCCGCGGACCGGCAAGAATGTCATCGTCAAGGACGCCATCGCCGATGCGATGTTGCAGCAGATCCTGCTGCGTCCGGCCGAATACGACGTGATCGCGACCCTGAACCTGAACGGTGACTACCTATCCGACGCCCTGGCGGCGGAAGTGGGCGGCATCGGCATCGCACCAGGCGCCAACCTGTCCGACACCGTGGCGATGTTCGAAGCCACCCACGGCACCGCGCCCAAGTATGCAGGCAAGGACCAGGTCAACCCGGGTTCGCTGATCCTGTCGGCGGAGATGATGCTGCGCCACATGGGCTGGACCGAAGCAGCCGACTTGATCATCAAGGGCACCAACGGCGCGATTTCGGCCAAGACCGTGACCTATGACTTCGAACGCTTGATGGACGGCGCCAAGCTGGTGTCGTCTTCTGGCTTCGGCGATGCGCTGATTTCGCACATGTAAGCGCGTCCAGGCCAAAAGAGAATGCCCGGTTCGAGTGATCGAACCGGGCATTTTTCGTGGCGTTGGGGCAGGGCTTCAGTGGTTTTCAGTGACGCGGGTCCGGACGACTACCGGGGCGGCATCGGTCTGCACGACGACCGGGACAATGGCAATGGCGTGCACGCCCCTGGGGCCCTGGATTTTATCGAATGTCACGGCTTGCCCGGCCTTCAAGGTTTTATAGCCGTCCATCTGGATCGCCGAAAAATGTGCAAAGAGGTCTTCGGCTTGTTGATTTTCTTCGAGTCGTATGTCTTCGTTGATGAAACCATAGCCCTTGGCATTGTTGAACCATTTGACCTTTCCCTTGAATCGCATCCCGGTGCCCGACATACCAATTTCCCTCTGCAACACACCCCGGCAACGGAGTATCATCCTGATCATCCGCCGTCGATCAATGGAAATCGGATTGACTTCGCGGACCTTTTTAACCCACGGTGGGCTCTATTGGTTGTAACACCGATTTCCCGATAGTCAAGGTGATCGGGCAGTAGCGGTTGAAATCGCCTGCAAGTGGCCCCATCACTGTATTCGCTAACTAAACGAACCTTTCTTTCCATGCATGCAATCAGCCAGATTCGACTAACATTCAATCAGGATCGCCCGGATCAACATGACGACGATTCCGCAGGCATTGCTGTTCAGGAAGCAAAGCCTGCGTTACAGGCGCCACCGATGTACAAGGTGGTTTTGTTCAACGATGACTACACACCGATGGATTTCGTCGTCGAAGTGCTCGAGGTGTTTTTTAACCTGAATCGCGAGCTGGCGACCAAGGTCATGCTGGCCGTCCATACAGAGGGACGGGCAGTATGTGGAGTGTTTACCCGCGACATCGCCGAGACGAAGGCCATGCAGGTCAACCAGTACGCCCGGGAAAGCCAGCATCCGCTACTCTGTGAAATCGAGAAGGACGGTTAACGCCGACCACTTGGGTATGAGGTGAAGCTATGTTAAACCGCGAGCTCGAAGTCACCCTCAATCTTGCCTTCAAGGAGGCTCGTTCGAAGCGTCATGAATTCATGACCGTCGAGCACCTGCTGCTGGCCCTATTGGATAACGAGGCTGCCGCCACCGTTTTGCGTGCCTGCGGCGCAAACCTCGATAAACTCAAGCATGATTTGCAGGAGTTCATCGACTCCACCACGCCATTGATCCCTGTCCACGATGAGGATCGCGAAACCCAGCCAACCCTGGGCTTCCAGCGTGTCCTGCAACGTGCTGTCTTTCATGTACAGAGCTCGGGCAAGCGTGAAGTGACCGGAGCCAACGTGCTGGTCGCGATTTTCAGCGAACAGGAAAGCCAGGCGGTTTTCCTGCTCAAGCAGCAGAGCGTTGCACGTATCGATGTCGTCAACTACATCGCCCATGGCATTTCCAAAGTGCCGGGGCATGGCGATCATTCCGAGGGTGAGCAGGATATGCAGGACGACGAGGGCGGTGAGTCTTCTTCTTCGGGCAATCCACTGGATGCCTATGCCAGCAACCTGAACGAACTGGCGCGCCAGGGGCGTATCGACCCGCTGGTCGGGCGCGAGTCGGAAGTCGAGCGTGTAGCGCAGATCCTGGCTCGGCGTCGCAAGAACAACCCGCTGCTGGTGGGCGAGGCGGGCGTCGGCAAGACCGCGATCGCCGAAGGCCTGGCCAAGCGTATCGTCGACAATCAGGTGCCGGACCTGCTCGCCAATAGCGTGGTGTATTCCCTCGACCTCGGCGCCTTGCTGGCCGGTACCAAATACCGCGGGGACTTCGAGAAGCGCTTCAAGGCGTTGCTCGGCGAGCTGAAGAAGCGTCCCCAGGCGATCCTGTTCATTGACGAGATCCACACCATTATCGGTGCCGGGGCGGCGTCGGGTGGCGTGATGGATGCCTCCAATCTGCTCAAGCCGTTGCTGTCGTCGGGCGATATCCGCTGCATCGGCTCGACCACGTTCCAGGAGTTCCGCGGGATCTTCGAGAAGGACCGTGCCCTGGCGCGGCGCTTCCAGAAGGTCGATGTGTCGGAGCCGTCGGTGGAAGACACCATCGGTATCCTGCGCGGGCTCAAGGGCCGCTTCGAGCTGCATCACGGCATCGAATACAGCGATGAAGCCTTGCGCGCCGCCGCCGAACTGGCCTCGCGCTACATCAATGACCGGCATATGCCGGACAAGGCCATCGATGTAATCGACGAGGCGGGCGCCTACCAGCGGCTGCAACCGGTGGAAAATCGGGTCAAACGCATTGAAGTGCCGCAAGTCGAGGACATCGTTGCGAAAATCGCGCGGATTCCGCCAAAGCATGTCACCAGTTCCGACAAGGAATTGCTGCGTAACCTGGAGCGCGACCTGAAGTTGACGGTGTTCGGCCAGGATGCGGCCATCGACTCGCTGTCGACCGCCATCAAGCTGTCCCGCGCCGGTCTCAAGTCGCCGGACAAACCGGTGGGTTCGTTCCTGTTCGCCGGTCCTACCGGTGTCGGCAAGACCGAGGCGGCGCGGCAATTGGCCAAGGCGATGGGCATCGAGCTGGTGCGTTTCGACATGTCCGAGTACATGGAGCGTCATACCGTCTCGCGTCTGATCGGTGCGCCTCCAGGTTATGTCGGTTTCGACCAGGGCGGCTTGCTGACCGAGGCGATTACCAAGCAACCGCACTGCGTGCTGTTGC
Organism: Pseudomonas sp. SWRI154; assembly: GCF_014268645.1. Lineage (NCBI taxonomy): Bacteria > Pseudomonadati > Pseudomonadota > Gammaproteobacteria > Pseudomonadales > Pseudomonadaceae > Pseudomonas > Pseudomonas sp. SWRI154. The sequence continues at coordinate 258,639 of NZ_JABWQW010000001.1, read as the reverse complement.
TCGATGAGATCGAGAAGGCGCATCCGGAAGTCTTCAACTTGCTCCTGCAAGTCATGGATCACGGTACGCTGACCGATAACAACGGGCGCAAGGCGGATTTCCGCAACGTGATCATCATCATGACCACGAATGCCGGTGCCGAGACCGCGGCGCGTGCTTCGATCGGTTTCACCCATCAGGACCACTCGTCCGATGCGATGGAAGTGATCAAGAAGAGCTTCACGCCTGAATTCCGCAACCGCCTGGACACCATTATCCAGTTCGGTCGCCTCAGTCATGAAGTCATCAAGAGTGTCGTGGACAAGTTCCTTACCGAACTTCAGGCGCAGCTCGAAGACAAGCGTGTGTTGCTGGAGGTTACCGATGCGGCGCGCAGTTGGCTGGCAGAAGGTGGCTACGACGTGACGATGGGCGCGCGGCCGATGGCTCGCCTGATCCAGGACAAGATCAAACGTCCGCTGGCCGAGGAAATCCTCTTCGGCGAACTGGCCGAGCATGGCGGTGTGGTCCACATCGACATCAAGGACGGCGAGCTGACGTTCGACTTCGAAACCACGGCCGAAATGGCCTGATCGTTACATGCACCAAAGCAAAAGGCGCCGAAAGGCGCCTTTTTGCTGTGTGTTGGGATCGTTCCCACGCTCCGCGTGGGAGCGCCTCAACGGACGCTCCGCGTTCGGCTTTTGGGACGCAGAGCGTCCCTGGCTGCATTCCCACGCGGAGCGTGGGAACGATCCAAAAACAAAAACGCCCGACATCAGCCGGGCGTTTTGTATTGACTTGTTAGCGAGCGCGGTAAGTGATGCGCCCTTTGCTCAAGTCATAGGGCGTCAGCTCGACGCGCACTTTGTCACCGGTAAGAATACGAATGTAGTTCTTGCGCATCTTGCCGGAGATATGCGCGGTTACGACGTGCCCATTTTCCAACTCCACACGAAACATGGTGTTGGGCAGGGTGTCGACGACAGTGCCTTCCATTTCGAAGCTGTCTTCTTTCGACATGCAGTAAAGCCCTCGGTATCCAGTGAATGGCCCGGTGCAACTGCGCCAGGCAAAAGCGGCGTGCATTGTGCCCGAAAAAGGGGGGGCAAGCCAAGGGGTTCTTGGGAGGTTCATCAATGGGGCTGGCGCCGGGATCGGGCAATAACCTGCGAGCTGCCTTAGTTCAAGACAACCCACCGCTGGTTGATCAGCAATTCAATGGGCCGATATTGGGTCTTGTAGTTCATTTTTTTGCAGTTCTTGATCCAGTAGCCCAGGTAGACCGCTTCCAGGCCCAGGCGCCGGCATTCGTTGATTTGCCAAAGGATCGCGTAGCGCCCGAGGCTGCGTTTTTCTTCGTCGGGCTCATAAAAGGTGTACACCGCCGACAGCCCGTTGGGCAGCAGGTCGGTGACGGCGATGGCCATCAGCTTGCCTTCGAGGCGAAACTCATAGAACCGCGAAAACGGCAGGTCGCGTACCAGGAAAGTCGAGAATTGGTCCCGGCTGGGTGGGTACATGTCGCCGTCGGCGTGGCGCTGTTCAATGTAACGCTGGTACAGGTCGAAGTATTCCTCGCTGAACTGTGGCTTGGCGGGCCGAACCTGCAGGTCGGCGTTGCGCTTGAAAATGCGCTTCTGCTGGCGATTGGGCGTGAATCGAGCCACGGGGATGCGCGCGGGAACGCACGCGTTGCAATGCTGGCAATGGGGCCGGTAGAGATGATCGCCACTGCGACGAAAACCCATCTCCGACAAGTCTGCGTAGACATGCACATCCATGGGCTGGCTAGGGTCGAGGAACAGCGTCGTGGCCTGCTCCTCAGGCAGATAACTGCAGGAGTGGGGTTGAGTGGCATAGAACTTCAAGCGCGCCAACTCAGTCATGATCGACCCTCGGAAATAAACTTCAATTGAAGTGTAAGCCAGGAGCGCGAATATCGCTCAGCAAACCCAGGAGGCACGGTTGGGCTGGTCCAGATGGGCCTCCAAGTAACCGGCGAACGCAGTGCGCGGGATCGATCGGGCCCCCAGGCTGTGCAGGTGCTCGGTGGGCATCTGGCAGTCGATCAGCACGAAACCCGCTTCCTTGAGGTGTTGGACCAGGGTTGCGAAGCCGAATTTCGACGCATTGTCGGCCTGGCTGAACATGGACTCGCCAAAAAACAGTTGCCCCATCGCCAGCCCATACAGGCCGCCCACCAGTGTCCCTTGATCCCAGACTTCGACCGAATGGGCGAAGCCACGTCGATGCAGTTCCAGATAAGCGGTCTGCATCGCATCGGTGATCCAGGTGCCGTCTGCATAATCGCGAGGTGCGGCGCACGCCTTGATGACAGCAGCGAAATCCCGGTCGAACGTCACTTCATAGCGTTGCTTGCGCAACAGCTTGTGCAGGCTGCGCGAGACGTGCAGTTCGTCGGGAAACAGCACGGTACGCGGGTCCGGCGACCACCAAAGGATCGGCTGGCCTTCCGAGAACCAGGGAAAGCAGCCATGGCGATAGGCCTGGATCAGCCGGTCGGCGGAAAGGTCGCCGCCGGCAGCCAGCAGGCCGTTGGGGTCGCGCATGGCCTTTTCCAATGGCGGGAAATCGAATGTGTTGCGTTGTAACCAAGTGAGCATCGTTATCCGGGCGTGCAGAAGGGGAGGGTGGCCGGGCCCCGAAGGATCGGTGCCCGCCCTAAAGGTTAACCGTCAAACGGCTGGGATGTCATCGAGATACTTCTCTGCATCCAGTGCGGCCATGCAACCGGCGCCGGCCGACGTAATGGCTTGTCGATAGACATGATCGGCCACGTCGCCGGCGGCGAAAACGCCTTCGATGTCGGTGGCGGTGGCATTGCCCTCGCTGCCGCCGCGTACGATCAGGTAGCCGTCGCGCATCTTCAACTGGCCCTGGAACAGGTCGGTATTGGGTTTATGCCCGATGGCAATGAACACCCCGGCCAAGGACAGCGTGCTGGTTTCGCCCGTCTCGCTGTGCCGCAGGCGCGCGCCGGTCACGCCGCTGGCGTCACCCAGCACTTCGTCCAGGTTCTGGTTCCAGTGCAGCCGGATATTGCCGTTGGCGGCTTTTTCGAAGAGTTTGTCCTGGAGTATTTTTTCCGAGCGCAGCTTGTCCCGTCGATGAACCAAATGCACTTCCTTGGCGATATTGGACAGGTACAAGGCTTCTTCCACTGCGGTATTGCCGCCGCCGATCACCGCCACTACCTGGTTCTTATAGAAGAAACCATCGCAGGTCGCGCAGGCTGAAACGCCTTTGCCGGCGAAGGTTTCCTCCGAGGGCAGCCCGAGGTATTGAGCCGAGGCGCCGGTGGCGATAATCAGCGCGTCGCAGGTGTAGGTGCCGCTGTCGCCGACCAGTTCGAACGGACGCTGTTGCAACTTGGCGGTGTGGATATGGTCGTAGACGATCTGCGTGTCGAAGCGCTCGGCGTGCCGTTGCATGCGCTCCATCAGCACCGGTCCGGTCAGGCCTTCGACGTCGCCAGGCCAGTTATCGACTTCAACCGTGGTCGTGAGCTGGCCACCGGCCTGCATGCCGGTAATGACGACGGGTTTGAGGTTGGCACGGGCGGCGTAGACAGCCGCGCTGTACCCGGCAGGGCCGGAACCGAGAATAATCAGGCGTGAATGCTTCGCTTCGCTCATAAAAACACCTCATAAGCCTTTGTCACAAAAGAGAATGCATGCTCAAATTGGCGCCCATCAACCCCTGTTTCTGGCTATGCTGTCGCCGAGCGTACGAGCAATGCCTCGGGCGTGACAAACCCGTACAATGCTTGAGTTTTGAACGCAGGAGCGGCAAAAGATCAAATCTTCGGCAACACCTGCGGTTTTCCGCACGCATGTCACAGTGGTAAAAGTAGTACCGGTTGTGCACGTTCACTTTTTTACCTGCTCGTCATGGGCAGTTTTTTATAGTCATTCAACAGATGGACGCGCCATTGGCGCAGGAAAAGAAGCGTTTTGAAGAAATCCACCGCAGCACCCAAGACAGTCGTTCCGCTCTGGCGCCAACAATTGCACTACCGGCTCAAGGAAGGTGCGTTGATCGCCATCGGTGCCTTGTGCCTGTTCCTGATGATGGCCTTGCTCACCTACGGCAAGGACGATCCGGGCTGGAGCCATAACAGCAAGATTGAAGACGTGCAGAATTTCGGCGGTCCGGCCGGTTCCTACAGCGCCGACATCCTGTTTATGGTGCTGGGCTATTTCGCCTACATTTTCCCGCTGCTGCTGGCGATCAAGACCTACCAGATTTTTCGCCAGCGCCATGAACCATGGCAGTGGAGCGGCTGGCTGTTCTCCTGGCGCCTGATCGGCCTGGTGTTCCTCGTGCTGTCGGGGGCCGCGCTGGCCCATATCCATTTCCATGCACCCACCGGCTTGCCGGCTGGGGCGGGCGGCGCGCTAGGGGAAAGCCTCGGCGACCTGGCCAGGAATGCCCTGAATATCCAAGGCAGTACCTTGCTCTTTATCGCCCTGTTCCTGTTCGGCCTGACGGTGTTCACCGACCTGTCGTGGTTCAAGGTCATGGACGTCACCGGCAAGATCACCCTCGACCTGATCGAGTTGATCCAGGGCGTGCTGAACCGCTGGTGGGCGGCGCGCAACGAGCGCAAGCAACTGGTGGCGCAACTGCGCGAGGTCGACGACCGGGTCCACGACGTGGTGGCCCCGACGACGCCGGACAAACGCGAGCAGGCCAAGGTCAAGGAACGCCTGATCGAACGCGAGCAGGCCCTGAGCAAACACATGTCCGAGCGAGAAAAGCAGGTGCCGCCGGTCATTACCATGGCCCCGACCAAGCCGCCCGAGCAAAGCAAGCGCGTGCAGAAGGAAAAACAGGCGCCGCTGTTCGTCGACAGCGCGGTGGAAGGCACCTTGCCGCCGATCTCGATCCTGGACCCTGCCGAGAAGAAGCAACTCAATTATTCCCCCGAATCCCTGGCCGCCGTTGGGCACCTGCTGGAAATCAAGCTCAAGGAGTTCGGAGTCGAGGTCTCGGTGGATTCGATCCATCCAGGCCCGGTGATTACCCGTTACGAAATCCAGCCGGCCGCCGGCGTGAAGGTCAGCCGCATCGCCAACCTCGCGAAGGACTTGGCGCGGTCCTTGGCCGTGACCAGTGTGCGGGTGGTGGAAGTGATTCCAGGCAAGACCACCGTGGGCATCGAGATTCCCAACGAAGACCGCCAGATCGTGCGCTTCTCCGAGGTGCTGTCGACTCCTGAGTATGACAACCACAAGTCGCCGGTCACCCTGGCCCTGGGCCACGACATCGGCGGCAAGCCGGTCATCACCGACTTGGCGAAAATGCCTCACCTGCTGGTGGCCGGTACCACCGGTTCCGGTAAGTCGGTGGGCGTGAACGCGATGATCCTGTCGATCCTGTTCAAGTCTGGCCCGGAAGACGCCAAGCTGATCATGATTGACCCGAAAATGCTTGAGTTGTCGATCTACGAAGGCATTCCGCACCTGCTTTGCCCAGTGGTCACCGACATGAAGGACGCGGCCAATGCCCTGCGCTGGAGCGTTGCCGAGATGGAGCGCCGCTACAAGCTGATGGCGAAGATGGGCGTGCGTAACCTGTCGGGCTTCAATGCCAAGGTCAAGGAGGCCGAAGAGGCCGGTACGCCGCTGACCGATCCGCTGTACAACCGCGAAAGCATCCACGACGAAGCGCCGCTGCTGCACAAATTGCCGACCATCGTGGTGGTGGTGGATGAATTCGCCGACATGATGATGATTGTCGGCAAGAAGGTCGAAGAGCTGATCGCCCGTATCGCCCAGAAGGCCCGTGCGGCCGGTATCCACTTGATCCTCGCGACCCAGCGGCCATCGGTGGATGTGATCACCGGTCTGATCAAGGCCAACATTCCAACGCGCATGGCATTCCAGGTGTCGAGCAAGATCGACTCACGGACGATCATCGACCAGGGCGGCGCCGAACAGCTGCTCGGCCACGGCGACATGCTCTACATGCCGCCCGGTACCAGCCTGCCGATTCGGGTCCACGGCGCGTTCGTCTCCGATGACGAAGTGCACCGCGTGGTAGAGGCCTGGAAGCTGCGCGGCGCGCCGGAATACAACGACGACATCCTCAACGGTGTCGAAGAAGCCGGCAGCGGTTTTGAAGGCAGCAGCGGTGGCGGCGACGACGACGCCGAAACCGATGCGCTCTATGACGAAGCGGTACAGTTCGTCCTGGAAAGCCGCCGGGCTTCGATTTCCGCCGTACAGCGCAAGCTGAAGATTGGCTACAACCGCGCCGCACGCATGATCGAAGCCATGGAAATGGCCGGGGTCGTGACGGCGATGAACACCAACGGTTCGCGCGAAGTACTGGCGCCGGGCCCAATGCGCGACTAACGACCCGGGCGGCCTGCTGAAGCGTCGCTCGAACCCCACGAATTCATGAGGATTCCCATGCGCCTGATTCGCATGTTGCTGTTGCCCGTACTGGCCCTGTCTACTTTTTCGGCTCACGCCGGCGAGAAGGACGTGGCCCGCCTGACCCAGTTATTGGGCGGCTCCCAGACCCTGACCGCGCGCTTCTCGCAATTGACCCTCGATGGCAGTGGCACTCAATTGCAGGAAACAGCGGGTGACATGGCCTTGCAGCGTCCGGGCCTGTTCTACTGGCACACCGACGCGCCTGCCGAACAGCTGATGGTGTCGGATGGCAAGAAAGTCTCCCTGTGGGACCCGGACCTGGAACAGGTGACCATCAAGACCCTCGACCAGCGCCTGACCCAGACGCCGGCGCTGCTGCTCTCCGGTGACATCTCCGAGATCAGCCAGAGCTTCGACATCACCTCCAAGGAGGCGGGTGGCGTGATTGATTTCACCCTCAAGCCCAAGACCAAGGACAGCCTGTTCGACAGCCTGCGCCTGTCGTTCCGCAACGGCCTGGTCAACGACATGCAACTGATTGACAGCGTTGGCCAGCGCACCAACATCCTGTTTACCGGTGTCAAGGCCAACGAGCCGATTGCCGCGTCCAAGTTCAAGTTCGACATCCCCAAGGGTGCCGACGTGATCCAGGAATAACCCTACGCCTGGAGGTTGCATAAGCAGTGATGGACCTGTTTCGAAGCGCCCCGATCGCCCAGCCATTGGCCGCCCGCCTGCGGGCGACCAACCTGGATGAGTACGTCGGTCAGGAGCATGTGCTCGCCCGGGGCAAGCCCCTGCGTGAGGCCCTGGAGCAGGGGGCCTTGCACTCGATGATCTTCTGGGGGCCGCCGGGGGTGGGCAAGACCACCCTGGCGCGGTTGCTCGCGGAAGTCTCGGACGCGCATTTCGAAACGGTGTCGGCGGTGCTGGCCGGGGTCAAGGAAATCCGTCAGGCGGTGGAAGTCGCCAAGCAGCAGGCCGGCCAATACGGCAAGCGCACCATCCTGTTTGTCGATGAAGTGCATCGCTTCAACAAGTCCCAGCAGGACGCCTTCCTGCCCTACGTCGAAGACGGCACGCTGATTTTCATCGGCGCGACCACCGAAAACCCCTCCTTCGAACTCAACAACGCCTTGCTGTCCCGGGCGCGGGTCTATGTCCTCAAGAGCCTCGACGAAGCGGCGATGCGCAAGCTGGTGCATCGAGCGTTGACCGAAGAGCGCGGCCTGGGCAAGCGTCAGCTCAGCCTCAGCGATGAAGGCTTCCAGATCCTGTTCTGCGCCGCCGACGGCGATGGCCGGCGCCTGCTCAATTTATTGGAAAACGCCTCGGACCTCGCCGAAGACAACAGCGAGATCGACGTCGAGCTGCTGCAAAACCTGCTGGGCGATACCCGACGCCGTTTCGACAAGGGCGGCGAGGCGTTTTATGACCAGATTTCGGCGCTGCACAAATCGATACGCGGCTCCAACCCCGACGCCGCTCTTTATTGGTTCGCGCGGATGATCGACGGCGGTTGCGATCCGCTGTACCTGGCCCGACGCGTGGTGCGCATGGCCAGCGAAGACATCGGCAATGCCGACCCGCGAGCCTTGAGCCTGTGCCTGGCGGCCTGGGACGTACAGGAACGGCTCGGCAGCCCGGAAGGCGAACTCGCCGTGGCCCAGGCCATTACCTACCTGGCTTGCGCGCCGAAAAGCAATGCCGTCTATATGGGCTTCAAGGCGGCGATGCGCAGCGCCACCGAACACGGTTCCCTCGAAGTCCCGTTGCACCTGCGCAACGCGCCGACCAAGCTCATGAAGCAACTGGGCTATGGCGAAGAATATCGTTACGCCCACGATGAGCCCGACGCCTACGCCGCGGGCGAAGACTATTTTCCCGAAGAACTCGAGCCCCAATCGTTCTATCAACCGGTTCCCCGTGGCCTGGAATTGAAGATCGGCGAGAAGCTCAATCATTTGGCACAGCTGGACCGACTGAGTCCACGGCAGCGGAGAAAACCTTGATCCCCTTGATTCTTGCGGTCTCTGCCGGTGGAGTCGCCGGCACGCTGTTGCGTTTCGCCACGGGCAACTGGATCAATGCAAATTGGCCACGGCACTTCTATACCGCGACGCTGGCCGTTAATATCGTGGGCTGTCTGCTGATCGGCGTTCTTTACGGCCTTTTTTTGATTCGTCCCGAGGTGCCCATCGAGGTGCGCGCGGGGTTGATGGTCGGCTTTCTTGGCGGCCTGACGACTTTTTCATCCTTCTCACTGGATACGGTGCGCCTGCTGGAAAGCGGGCAGGTGCCGCTGGCCCTGGGCTACGCGGCCATCAGCGTGTTCGGCGGGCTGCTCGCCACCTGGGCCGGCCTGTCCTTGACCAAACTTTGATAACGAGAGACCGACATGCTCGATTCCAAACTGTTACGTAGCAACCTCCAGGACGTAGCGGACCGCCTGGCATCCCGCGGCTTTGCCCTGGACGTCGCGCGCATCGAAGCGCTGGAAGAACAGCGCAAGACCGTCCAGACCCGCACCGAAGCCCTGCAGGCTGAACGTAACGCGCGCTCCAAATCCATCGGCCAGGCCAAGCAGCGCGGTGAAGACATCGCGCCGTTGATGGCCGACGTCGAGCGCATGGCGGGTGAATTGAGTGCCGGCAAGGTGGAACTGGATGCGATCCAGACCGAATTGGATTCGATCCTGTTGGGCATCCCGAACCTGCCTCACGAATCGGTGCCGGTCGGCGAAGACGAAGACGGCAACGTCGAAGTGCGCCGTTGGGGCACGCCGAAAGTCTTCGATTTCACGGTGCAGGACCACGTTGCCCTGGGCGAGAAGTTCGGCTGGCTCGACTTCGAAACCGCCGCCAAGCTGTCGGGTGCGCGTTTTGCACTGCTGCGCGGGCCGATTGCTCGCCTGCATCGGGCATTGGCGCAGTTCATGATCAACCTGCACGTCACCGAACACGGCTACGAAGAAGCCTACACGCCATACCTGGTCCAGGCCCCGGCGCTGCAAGGCACCGGCCAGTTGCCAAAGTTCGAGGAAGACCTGTTCAAGATCAGCCGCGACGGCGAGGCCGACCTGTACCTGATCCCGACCGCCGAAGTGTCGCTGACCAACATCGTCGCCGGCGAGATCGTCGATGCCAAGCAACTGCCGATCAAGTTCGTCGCCCACACGCCGTGCTTCCGTAGCGAAGCCGGTGCGTCGGGCCGCGACACCCGCGGGATGATCCGCCAGCACCAGTTCGACAAGGTCGAGATGGTCCAGGTCGTCGAGCCGTCGAAATCCATGGAAGCCCTGGAAAGCCTGACCGCCAACGCCGAAAAGGTCCTGCAATTGCTGGAACTGCCGTATCGCACCCTGGCGCTGTGCACCGGCGACATGGGCTTCAGCGCGGTCAAGACCTACGATCTGGAAGTGTGGATCCCGAGCCAGGACAAATACCGCGAGATTTCGTCGTGCTCCAATTGCGGCGACTTCCAGGCCCGCCGCATGCAGGCGCGTTTCCGCAACCCGGAAACCGGCAAGCCGGAACTGGTCCACACCCTCAATGGCTCCGGCCTGGCGGTGGGTCGTACCCTGGTGGCGGTGCTGGAGAACTACCAGCAGGCCGACGGTTCGATCCGTGTGCCCGAGGTGTTGAAACCCTACATGGGCGGTATCGAGGTCATAGGCTAAATGGACTATTTGCCACTGTTCCACAACCTGCGTGGCAGCCGCGTGCTGGTGGTTGGCGGCGGGGAGATTGCCTTGCGCAAGTCCCGCTTGCTGGCTGATGCCGGCGCGTTGCTGCGGGTGGTCGCACCCGACATCGAGCCGCAGTTGCGGGAGCTGGTCAGTGGCAGCGGCGGTGAATGCATCCTGCGCGGTTACGTGGAAGCGGACCTGGACGGCTGCGGCCTGGTCATCGCCGCCACCGATGATGAGCCGCTCAACGCCCAGGTCTCGGCCGATGCTCACAAGCGTTGCGTGCCGGTCAACGTGGTGGACGCACCGGCGCTGTGCAGCGTGATCTTCCCGGCGATCGTCGACCGTTCGCCCTTGGTCATCGCGGTGTCCAGCGGTGGCGATGCACCGGTGTTGGCGAGGCTGATCCGCGCCAAGCTGGAGACCTGGATTCCATCGACCTACGGGCAGCTAGCGGGGCTGGCGGCGCGTTTTCGCAACCAGGTCAAAGGCTTGTTTCCCGATGTGCAGCAGCGTCGGGCTTTCTGGGAAGAAGTGTTCCAAGGTCCTATTGCCGATCGTCAATTAGCGGGGCAGGGTGCCGAGGCCGAGCGCCTGCTGCGGGAGAAGATCGACGGCCAGGCGCCAAACGCGGCGGGCGAAGTCTATCTGGTGGGAGCCGGGCCGGGCGATCCGGACCTGCTGACCTTTCGCGCCTTGCGCCTGATGCAGCAGGCGGACGTCGTGCTTTACGACCGCCTGGTAGCCCCGGCGATCCTTGAGCTGTGCCGACGCGACGCCGAACGCATCTACGTCGGCAAGCGCCGTTCCGAACACGCCGTGCCCCAGGACCAAATCAACCAGCAATTGGTTGATTTGGCCCGGCAAGGCAAGCGTGTGGTTCGGTTGAAGGGTGGCGACCCTTTCATCTTCGGCCGCGGCGGCGAAGAAATCGAGGAACTGGCGGCCCACGGCATTCCGTTCCAGGTTGTCCCAGGTATCACCGCCGCCAGCGGTTGCGCGGCCTACGCCGGGATCCCGCTGACCCATCGCGACTATGCGCAGTCGGTGCGTTTCATCACTGGCCATCTCAAGGACGGCACCAGCGACTTGCCGTGGGCAGACCTGGTCTCCCCGGCGCAGACCTTGGTGTTCTACATGGGGTTGGTGGGGCTGCCAGTCATTTGCGAGGAGCTGATCAAGCACGGTCGCGCGGCGGACACGCCGGCAGCGCTGATCCAGCAAGGCACGACGTCAAACCAGCGGGTCTTCACCGGCACCCTGGCGGATTTGCCACGCTTGGTGGCCGAGCATGAAGTCCATGCGCCGACGCTGGTGATTGTCGGGGAAGTGGTGCAACTGCGCGAGAAACTGGCATGGTTTGAAGGGGCTCAAGGGCAGGTCTGAAAGTCGGTTGATCGTTCCCATTTGATCGTTCCCACGCTCCGCGTGGGAACGCCGCCTGGGACGCTCCGCGTTCCGTTCTCAATGTCCGATCCCGCGCCAAATACCTTTCCCACTCAACCGTTCCCGATCATGGGCAACCGTGAAATCCTGCTCCGGCCCCTTTGGCACGATTCCATTGGGGTTGATGGTCTTGTGGCTGCGGTAGTAATGACCTTGGATATGCGTGAAATCCACGGTTTCGGCGATCCCAGGCCACTGGTACAGCTCCCGCAGCCAGTTCGACAGGTTCGGGTAGTCGGCAATGCGTCGCAGGTTGCATTTGAAGTGGCCGAAGTACACCGCGTCAAAACGGATCATCGTCGTGAACAAACGGATATCCGCTTCAGTCAGGTATTCGCCGGTCAGGTAGCGGCGGGTTTCAAGCAGCGCTTCCAATCGATCCAGTTCGACAAAGAGTTGGTCGAAGGCTTCTTCGTAAGCGGCCTGGGTGGTCGCGAACCCGGCGCGGTAGACGCCGTTGTTCACCGCCGGGTAGATCCGCTCGTTCAATCCATCGATTTCCCGGCGCAGATGCTCGGGATAAAGGTCCAGGTCGTTGCCGGTGAGGTCGTCGAAAGCGCTGTTGAACATGCGGATGATTTCCGCTGATTCGTTGTTGACGATGCGCTGTTGCTGCTTGTCCCACAGGGCCGGAACGGTGACGCGACCGGTGTAGTCCGGCGTGTCGGCGGTATAACGCTGATGAAGAAATTGCAGATGGTCGAGTTTGTCGCCGGTGGAGCCGTGAGCCTCGTCGAAGGTCCAGCCGTTTTCCAGCATCAGGTAGCTGACCACCGAGACATCGATCAGGTCTTCAAGGCCTTTGAGCTTGCGAAAGATCAGCGTGCGATGCGCCCAAGGGCAGGCGAGGGACACATACAAGTGATAGCGCCCGGCTTCGGCGGCAAAACCGTTCTTGCCGTCAGCGGTGATCCAATGACGGCGTTGCGCCTGCTCACGTTGGAAACTTCCGTCTTTGCTTTCGTACCACTGGTCTTGCCAGTGGCCCTCGACCAACAAACCCATCTCGATGTCCTCGCTCAATACTGTTTGGAGACGAGTCTATTCCGATAGGTTCGGACAAAAAGCGCAAAGGTTGGGAGTTGATGATCGACTAAATCGATCTATCCCGCGCATCCCAATACTGCCGGGCGCGGTCGAAAGCCGCTTCGCGAGTCAGCCCAAGGCCGCGCAAGGCCAAGGCCATGGTGGCGATCAGCGCAAGTTGCGGGTAGCTGTCCTCGACGTCACCGCGCCAGATCGCTTTCAAATGCTCGGGGTCGAGGGTCTCCGGCTTGACGTGACGCTGCTCGGCCAGTCGCGGCCATTCTTCATCCCAACTGGCGCCGCCGGTGGTGCCGTACAAATGACTGTCGGCGTCCGGGTTGATTTCTATCTCGCCGCCGTCGCCCTTGATCACGATGGCGGTATCACCGAGTAATCCGCTGGCATCGCGATGCACAGCCTGGTAGCCGGGATGGAAAATGCTCTGCAGGCCGCAACGGGCACCCAGCGGGTTGAGGATTCGCGCCAGGGAGTGAATCGGCGAGCGCAGGCCCAGGGTGTTGCGCAGGTCGATCATCCGTTGCATTTGCGGGGCCCAGTCCACCAGCGGCATGAAGGCCAGGCCACCGTTGTCCAGCGCCGTGCCGACCTGCTGCCAATCGCGGCACAACGCAATATTCAAGAAGCCGAGCAGCTGTTCGGTGTAGAGCCGGCCCGCGGTGTGGGCGCCACCGCCGTGCATGAAGATCCGTACGCCGTTCTGCCCAAGGCATTTGGCCGCCAGTAGGTACCAGGGCAGGTGGCGCTTCTTGCCGGCATAGGTCGGCCAGTCGAGGTCGACCGCCAAGGCCGGGACCACCAGGCGTTGGCGCAGGGCTTCGGTGAAGCCGGCCATTTCCTCGGCGCTCTCTTCCTTGTGCCGCAACAGCATCAGGAACGCGCCCAGCTGGGTCTCTTCGACTTGCTCATCGAGCACCATGCCCATGGCTTCACGGGCTTCTTCGCGGGTCAGGTTGCGAGCACCGCGCTTGCCTTTGCCAAGGATGCGCACAAATTGGGCGAACGGGTGTTCGGCCGGGGTCTCGAGGGTCAGCGCTGGAAAGTCGGTCATAAGCAATTCGTCGGTTTGGGCAGGCCCGCCAGCTTGGCGGCGAGTTTGGCGGGAGTGCCTTTGAACAATCGATTCAGGTGCAGACTGTTGCCCTTGTCCACGCCGAGTTTCAGCGCGGTGTACTTGATAAGCGGTCGAGTCGCGGGGGAAAGCTGGAATTCATCATAGAAGGCCCGCAGCAATTCGAGGACTTCCCAGTGCTCGGGACCCAGCTCGATGCCTTCGGCGGCGGCCAGGGCGGTGGCGACGTCGGCCGACCAATCGCGACGGTCGGCAAGGTAGCCGTCCTTGTCCAGCGCGAGGGTGCGCTCGCCCACGGTCAACGCATTCATAGCCAACTGTTGACCTTGTCATGCTGGATCGACAGCTCGACAAAGGCCGGGTAGTCGATGGCTTCGGCCCAGTCAGGAACGGGCAGGGCACGGGCCTGGACGTCTTCCGCGAGGACGAACACCTTGCGGCTGCCGGACTGCAACGTCTCAAACGGCACGGTGCCAGGCTGCAGCGCATACGTCGCGTCGCCGCACAGCAGCAGCGCATCCTGGTTTCCTAGCACTCGCAGGCAGCTGGCGAGGCGGTTATCGCCGAAGGGCGAATGAGACAACACATGCAAAGTCGACATCAGAGGGTGATCACCTGGTCGTATCGGTCAATGAGCGCGGCGATGTCCACTGCGCCCAGTACGCTCAAATCGGCCAGCGCCAGGGCTTCGGTGGCAACGCCGCGTTCGGCGGCGCTGTCGGCACAGATAAACAGGTCTTCGACGCCAAACATCGGCAATGCCTGCAAGTTGGCACTCAGGTCCTTTTGCTGGACAGCCTTGGCGTCCTGGCGGGCGATGAGCTGGAACACGCCATCATCGAGAAACAGCAGGCCGATGGGCAGGTCGAATGCGCCGCCGGCCAGCACAATGTCCAGCGCTTCCCGGGCGCCAGGGCCGGACCATGGCGCCTGACGGCTGATCAGCAATAAAGATTTGGCCATCACACGCCTCCAAAACAGATCAAGCGGTCGGCGTCCTGGATTGCATCGTGCAACTGGCCCAGCCCGGACAAGGTCCAGGGCGCCTCGACGCTGGCCGCCGAACGCTGGTAGCGCTGGGCCTCCTCGTTATTGAGCACGCCACGTCGCAGCGCCGCCGCGATGCACACGACGCCATCCAATTGGTTGTCGCTGACGAAGGCTTGCCATTGCCGGGGCAGGTCTTGCTCATCCTGGGGGGTGACGATGCTGTTGGCGGCGTTATAGACGCCGTCCTGGTAGAAAAACAGCCGCACGATCTCATGCCCACCGGCCAGCGCGGCCTGTGCAAACAGCAAGGCACGGCGCGAGGAGGGCGCATGGGCGGCGGAAAACAGCGCGATGGCGAACTTCATTACGGACCCGATCTGTAGAACTGCGGCCATGATAAAGCTTTATGGGCGGTGGGGCGATTATGAGGTTTCAATGCGAACTCACAAGAACCTGTTCAGCTTGGGGACTTGAGGCCATTCAGTTCGCAATACTCCGCCCATTCCATCCCCGCCATCTCCGCCACTTCCCGGTGCACTTCCAGGCGCTGGGCCTGGTATTCCTGGGGCGAGGCAGCGGTGAGCTGCAAGGTCAACTCCCAGGCAAACAGGTCCAGGCGCTCGGCCTCGGCTTCGAACGCTTCATGCAGTCGCTCGGCGCGGTATTGCGCCGCCGTCTCGCCCTTGACCTGAGCCAGCAGCGGGTTGAGGTTGTCGAGCTCGACGCGCAGCTCGGGACGCTGGTCGAGAAAGATTTCCAGGGCTCGTTCGTGTTGCTGTTCGGTTGCCGCCATGATCACTCCTTCGGGGATGAAGACTGCTTCTTGCTGGCCTTGGCTGCCGCCGCCAGGCATTCGAGGGCGAACTGTTCGGTGTAGGTCATCTGGATCGGCGTGGTTTCGCCCTTGACGGTGCGTTCGCCATCGAGAATGTAGCGGATGCGCTTGTCGGTGACGCCGATTCGCTTGGCGATCCAAGAGGGTGTCTGGCCGATCTGGCTGATCAGTTTGTCGGCGTATTCGGCGGTGGGTTTGTAGAATTCGGCGTTGGGTGTCATGGAATATCCGCGATAGCTGGGGGCAATGGCGCGACAGGTTGCGCGATTCGTGGGCCGCTGTCGCGGGTAAATTTGATTAAAGCCGCCCGAACGCTCGGGTGGCAGTGCTACAGTCCTTTTTTTTTAAATGAGTGAACGCAATGCGAATGCTAACGGTGGCGATGGCCGCAACCCTGCTGGCCGGCTGTGCAGGTTCGGCGATGGAGCAGGCCCGGACCCAAGCTCCCTACAAGACGCTGGCCTCGGACAAGCCTGAGCTGAACGTCGCCCAATGCGTGAAATTTGCCTGGGAAGACGAAGCGGTGTTCGGGGTCGATGCCGGTGCCTACCTGCAGCCGGGCAAGAAAGGCGGCTCGACGGTCTACACCCGTTCGGCCGAATCGTTTGTCGATTTGCAGGCCAGCGCCACGGGCACGGCATTGAACTACTACGCCAAGCAGGACGATTTCGTCGCCAAGCGCCGGTTGGCGGCGCTGGCGACGTGTCTCTAGTCGACGGCCAGGCGCTTCTGGAGGAAGAAGCGCTGATGCCCAGGCGGGTAATCGTCAATCTGGCCGCACTCGGTAAAGCCGTGTTTGCGGTAGAAATCCGGCGCCTGGAAATCAAAGGTGTCGAGCCAGATACCCACGCAATTCTTCTCTTTGGCCAGCGCCTCGGCCATCTGCATCAGCCCTGAGCCCGTGCCTTGGCCCCGGGCCTGTTCCGGCACCACCAGCAATTCGATATAGAGCCAACGAAAGAACACCCGGCCATACAGCCCGCCGACGATTTCGTCGTGCTCGTCCCGCACCAACCAGGCGACAAGTTCCGGGGCGCTTCCGCCGGTCTGGGCGGTGTTATAGGCCCGTAGCGGAGCGAGGATGGCCTGGCGTTCCGCGTCGGTGGGGGCGTCCGTGCGTTCGATTCGCAGCGTCATCGGCGATGTCCTTGTTCAATAAAAACCAGCGCACGAGCCTATCTCAAAGGGTACTTTGCCGTCACCCGGTCGTCGGTGGCCAGGCACATTCGGTAAACCGAGCCATACTGCCTAATGCTTTTGAAGCGATCCCGACCCTAAGAACAAGAAGAGACCGACTCATGAAGTTCGAATCCCTGGCCCGGACCCTCATCGCCACTTCACTCACCCTCAGCTGTTTCCATGTGCACGCCGCGTCCCAAGCCCCGGTTGCCGCCGAGAACGGCATGGTGGTGACGGCCCAGCATCTGGCGACTCACGTCGGCGTCGACGTGCTCAAGAACGGTGGTAACGCCGTGGATGCGGCGGTGGCGGTGGGCTATGCGCTGGCGGTGGTCTATCCCGCGGCGGGTAACCTGGGCGGGGGCGGTTTCATGACCCTGCAAATGGCCGATGGCCGCAAGACCTTCCTCGATTTCCGCGAAAAAGCCCCGCTGGCCGCCACGGCTGACATGTACCTGGACAAGGACGGCAACGTCGTCCCCGAACTCAGCACCCGCGGCCACTTGGCGGTAGGGGTGCCTGGCACCGTGTCCGGCATGGAGCTGGCGTTGAAGAAATACGGCAGCAAACCCCGCGCCGAACTGATCGCCCCGGCGATCAAGTTTGCCGAGGAAGGTTTCGTCCTGGAACAGGGCGATGTCGACCTGTTGGAAACCGCCACCGAGGTGTTCAAGAAAGACATGCGCGATTCCGGCGCGATCTTCCTGCACAACGGCGAGCCGATGCAGGCCGGACAGAAACTGGTGCAGAAAGACCTCGCCAAAACCCTGCGGGAAATTTCTACCAAGGGCGGCGACGGCTTTTACAAAGGTTGGGTGGCCGACGCTCTGGTGACTTCCAGCCAAGCCAACAAGGGCATCATCACCCAGGCCGACCTCGACAAGTACAAGACCCGAGAGCTGGCGCCGGTGGAATGCGATTATCGCGGCTACCACATCATTTCCGCGCCACCGCCCAGTTCCGGCGGCGTGGTGCTGTGCCAGATCATGAACATCCTCGATGGCTACCCGATGAAAGACCTGGGGTTCCATTCGGCCCAAGGCATGCACTACCAGATCGAAGCCATGCGTCACGCCTACGTCGACCGCAACAGTTACCTCGGCGACCCGGACTTCGTGCAAAACCCCATTGATCATCTGCTGGACAAGAACTACGCGGCAAAGCTGCGGGCCGCGATCGAGCCGCAGAAAGCCGGCGACTCCAACAAGATCAAACCCGGCGTGGCGCCCCACGAGGGCAGCAACACCACTCACTATTCGATCGTCGACCAGTGGGGCAACGCCGTTTCCGTCACGTACACCCTCAACGACTGGTTCGGTGCCGGCGTGATGGCGAGCAAGACCGGGGTGATCCTCAACGATGAAATGGACGACTTCACCGCCAAGGTCGGCGTGCCCAACATGTACGGCCTGGTGCAGGGTGAGGCAAACGCCATCGCGCCGGGCAAGGCACCGCTGTCGTCCATGAGCCCGACCATCGTCACCAAGGACGGCAAGACCGTAATGGTCGTCGGTACGCCCGGCGGCAGCCGCATAATCACCGCCACCTTACTGACCATCCTCAACGTGATCGACTACGGCATGAACCTGCAGGAAGCGGTGGATGCGCCGCGATTCCATCAACAATGGATGCCGGAAGAAACCAACCTGGAGACCTTCGCCGCCAGCCCCGATACGCTCAAGCTGCTGGAAAGCTGGGGCCACAAGTTTGCCGGCCCGCAGGACCCCAACCACATTGCTGCGATCCTGGTGGGCGCGCCGTCGCTGGGTGGCAAGCCCGTGGGCAAGAATCGCTTCTACGGCGCCAACGACCCACGCCGCAATACCGGCCTGTCGTTGGGCTACTGACCGTTCGCAGAGGGACACATGAACACCGCATTGCTGATCATCGACGTCCAGGAAGGGCTGTGTGCCGGCGAAGAAGAATGCTTCGACAGACCACGCCTGATCCGGACCATCAACGACCTCAGTGCCAGGGCTCGGGCCGTCGGCTTGCCGGTAATCCTGGTCCAGCATGAAGAGCTGGAGGGATCGCTGGCCTACGGTTCCGCTCCCTGGCAGTTGGCTGATGGCCTGGCTACCGGGGCGGACGACCTGCGGGTGCGCAAGACCACAGCGGACGCGTTCTACCAGACCGATCTGCTGGCCCTGTTACAGGCCCGGGGCATTGATCGGGTGGTGATTTGCGGGCTGCAAACCGACCACTGCATCAATGCCACCGTACGTCAGGCTCATACGTTGGGGTATGAGGTTGTCTTGGCCGCCGACGCTCATTCCACGGTAGCCAACGGCAGCCTGCCGGCCGAGCAGATCATTGCCGATCACAATCAGCAACTGGGACGGCTGAGCAGTGCGGTCTCGCGGATCGATGTGATATCGGCGGCCAGGATCCGCCTGTAGCCGATATCCACTTGGGTCTGGGCCGGCAGGGTAGTTCAGGATGCGGGCAGGCTTGTGTGGCGAGGGAGCTTGCTCCCGCTCGAGCGCGAAGCGGTCGCAAAATTTTCGGGGCGCTGCGCACCCCAGCGGGAGCAAGCTCCCTCGCCACAAAGGCCAGTGCCACAAAGACCATCGTTTATGGATCACCAAATCAACGCAGCAGCACAAGCATTGGCGGCGGGGGACCCGGTCGCCGCGCTCAACCGCGTCGCGCTGCGCAATGATGCCGCGGCTCTCGCGCTGCGTGGCATTGCCATGGCGCAGTTGGGCGATCTGGCCAACGCCAGGGCCCTGATGCGTCGTGCAACGGCTGCCTTTGGGCCCAAGGAAGCCGTGGCCCGGGCAAGGTGCGTGGTCGCCGAAGGCGAAATTGCCTTGGCGTCCCGCGACCTGACGTGGCCGGCGAAGCGCCTCGACGCCGCGCGGGCGGTGCTCGAAGCCCATGGCGACCGGGTGAACGTCGGGCACGCCCATGCAATCGAGGTCCGCCGGCTGTTGTTGCTCGGTCGACTCGATGAGGCCGAGCGCAGGCTCGCTGATCTGGATCTGTCGTGCCTGCCTTGGGCATCACGGGCAACCTGTGAGCTAGTGGCTGCGGGCATTGCCATGCGCCGGCTAAAAACGCAAACCGCCCGTGCCGCTCTCGAGAGGGCTGGGCAAGCGGCACGGCAAGCGGGCATTGGTGCGCTGACCGCAGAGATTGAAAGTGCCTGGCAAATCCTCCAAACGCCTGCGGCGCGCCTGATTGCCCGAGGCGAAGAACGCTTGCTCATCCTGGAGGAGGTTCAAGCGATGCTGGACAGCGCGGCGTTGGTGGTGGACGCGTGTCGGTACGGAGTCAATGGCGCGGGTATGCAGGTCTCCCTTTCACGGCGCCCGGTGTTGTTTGCCTTGGCGCGAGGGTTAGCCCAAGCCTGGCCCGGCGACGTGTCGAGGGAAGCACTCATGGCCCAGGCCTTTGGCTTGAAACTGACGGACGAGTCCCATCGCGCCCGGCTGCGGGTCGAGATGGGACGGTTGCGGACGGCGCTTCGCCCGATGGCTGAGGTGCTCGCAACGAAGCGCGGCTTTACCTTGGCGCCGCATCATGGCGACGAGGTCGTGGTGCTGGCGCGCGTTGTCGAAGAACCCCACGGCGCAGTGCTGGCACTGCTCGCGGACGGTGAAGCGTGGTCGAGTTCGGCCTTGGCATTGGTTCTGGACATCAGCCAGCGCAGCGTCCAGCGGGCCTTGGAAACCCTGGCCGCTGGCGGCAAGGCGCAATCGATTGGCCGCGCCAGGGCTCGTCGCTGGACCGCGCCGCCGATGCCTGGATTCGCGACGGTATTGTTACTCACCGCGTTGCCAGCCGATCGTTAGGATGCAGTCACACCCACCGACGAGGCGAACGAGATGAAACAGTCAAAAGCACAAATCCTGCGTGAATACGGTCCTTTTCCCGGCGTCGATTGCGTGCACGGCGTAAGCCATGATGGCGAGCGCGTCTGGTTTGCTTCGGGCGAGAAGCTGCACGCCCTGGATCCCGCCAGTGGCGAGACCGTGCATTCGCTGGATGTCCCAGCCAATGCAGGCACCGCGTTCGACGGTGAACATCTGTTCCAGATCGCTGGCGACAGCATCCGCAAGATCGACCCGCGCACCGGCCAGGTACTGGCGACGATTCCGGCCCCCAACAGCGGTGACGATTCAGGACTGGCGTGGGCCGAAGGGTCGCTCTGGGTCGGCCAGTACAAGGCGCGCAAGATCCTGCAGATCGACCCGGCCGACGGGAAGATCCTGCGCACCATAGAATCCAACCGCTTCGTCACGGGCGTGACTTGGGTCGATGGAGAACTTTGGCACGGCACTTGGGAGAACGATGAGAGCGACTTGCGGCGCATCGATCCGCAGACCGCGCAAGTGCTCGAAAGCGTGACCATGCCGCCGGGGACCGGCGTGTCGGGGCTGGAATCCGACGGGGCAGAGCGATTTTTCTGTGGCGGGGGTGGCAGTGGCAAGGTGAGGGCGGTGCGTCGCCCGGCGTGAGAATGGCTGATTTGTCGTAGACCCCCTGTGGCGAGGGAGCTTGCTCCCGCTGGACTGCGCAGCGGTCCCAAAAAACTGGCAGCCGCTGCGCATCGGCTTACGGCGCGCCAAACACCATCGTCCAATACACCCCCGCATCGCTGCGCGAGTTGCTGGCGGAAGCTGCGCCGACCTGGGTGAACATCGGGCTCATCAGGTTGGCGCAGTGGCCGGGGCTGGCGAGCCAGTCGTGCATGGCCTGGCTCGGCGAGCGTTGCCCCGCAGCGATGTTCTCGCCGAGTTTGCGTCCGCGAAAGCCGGCGCTCTTGGCCCGCTCAGAGGTGGAGCGCCCATCGGGGTCGCGGTGGGCGAAATAATTGTTGCGGGCCATCGACCGGCTGTGACCTTGGGCCGCTGTGCCCAGCGCGGCATTCCAGCTCAGCGGCCGCGCCGCGGCAAAACGCTGGCGACCACACATCCGCGGCTTGGCCCTGGCGGCATTGACCTGGGCCAGCAGCGTCTTGTCCGCCGAAACCGCGTCGCTCGTCGGTGCACCGCCCATGGGCTGCGCCAATACCACTCGCCATTCATCGCCGACCCGATTGACGCCGACGTCGGCGTACTGGTTGTCCAGCAGCGCCGCGCAGTGTTCATCCGCCAACATTTCGAAGGCTTCTTCGGCGTCCCGCGCGTTGGTCAGGCGAATGCTGCGCACGGTCCTGGCCTGATAGCCGGATTCCTGCAAGGTTTCGCGCAAGCCGCCACGAAAGCCGATTGGCAAGGCCAGGCTGGCGCGCAACACCAGGGGTTGCGCCGCGCGTATTGTTCGCCATTCACATCGGTGAGGCTGGCTGCGGTAGTCGTTGATGGCGTTCACCAACTGTCCCTCGCCCCGGGCATGAGCCAGGCTGGTGAGCAAAGGAAACAGGAGCGTGAGGCACAGCGAGGCGAAACGGCGAGTGCGAACAGGGTGGCGCATGGTGCGAACGGCTCAAAAAGGGGAGTTGCTTTAGCGCCAGGCTTGGCGCCGATCAGCCCGCGAACGCGTCGTTCGGGGCTGGGGTAGGACTGTGGGTTCTGGAACTAGTTTCCGGGGAGGGAATTTTCTGTAAGCAAGCACAGAACCTTGTGGCGAGGGTGCGCATCCAGTTCAACGGGGGGAGTCAATTCAATCGCGAGCAGCCACGACCGCCTTGGCCCGCTCAACCTTGCGCCAGGTCAGCAACACAATGCCCGCCACCACGATCGCGCCGCCGAGGACTTGGCCCGGATTGAGCATTTGGTCCAGCACCAGCCAGCCGATCAGCAAGGTTGCCAGCGGTTCGATGTTCATCACCGGGGCGTTACGTGGCATGTCCAGGCGCGGTACGCAAATGAACAATACGATGAACCCCGTGCCGTAAAGCACCACCAGGGTGGCCAGGGCGAACCAGCCGGTGCTGGTGGCTGGCAGGTCGAGCCCGCCAGGCAGTGCGCCGGTCAGCCCTGCGAGGTTGACGCTACTGAACACGATGAAAATCGTCAGCAGGCTGCGCACCGAACCGCGGACTTGGGACAACTTGTGGTCGGTGATCCACAACGCGCAAGCGAAGACGCACGCGGCGCAGAACGCCAGGCCAACGCCCAACAGCCACTGCGGGCCGACGTCGGCCTGGGACGACAACCGCGCCGGCACTTCCAGGACGAACACCAGGCCGATCAGGATCATGCCCATCAAGGCCGCCGTGCGGGCGGTAGGGCGTGGACCACCGAGCGCCCAGGTCAGCAGCGCCAACAGGATCGGGAACAGGTTGCCCACCAACAGGGCCAGCGCCACCGGCACCCGGGCGACGGCCGAGTACAGGCACAGACTCTGGGCCGCGATCAACAGCCCGAGGACTAATTGCCAGCGCCAGGCACCAGCCGGCAGGCGCAGGCTTTGACGTTGCCACAAGACCATCGCCGCCAGCACCAGCAACGTCCCTCCCGAGCGCAGCAGGATCGCCAACAACACGCCGGCACCGTCATCGAAGGCCGCCCGCGCGGCGACATGGTTGCCAGCGAAGGCACACCCCATGCAGAGCAGAATGAGCACGGCGATATGGCGCGGAAATGGAGCAGGGGCATCGGATGCAGCGATGGAGCGGGTCATGGCAGGAATCTCAAAGGCAGTCCGCCGAAGCAGCGAGGCCTCGGAAGGTTCTATTTTTAGTTATAGGTTGTCGTACAACTCGAGAGTGTTTGTACCGGATCAAGCAGACAGAGACAAGCCTCGGTTTCCAGGGTTATCACAGTCCGCGTGGCGAGGGAGCTTGCTCCCGTTCGGCTGCGAAGCAGTCGTCGCCTTTCGAGTCCAGACGTTGGCGTACATTCAGCGCCGATTTGCTGTAAAACAACTGACCGCTGCGTTGTTTCCGGCACCGGTCCTTTTGACCTTCTCGCGGAGCAACCCATGCGCCTGGCTGATTTCATCGTCGACAACATAGAACCGATCCTTCAGGCCTGGGAGGATTTCGCCAGGACGATCACGCCGGCGTCGATTGGCATGGATTCGGTGGCGCTGCGCGACCATGCCGAGCAGATGCTGCGAACCATTGCTGTTGACCTGCGCACCAAGCAGACTCCCGAAGAGCAGATCGCCAAATCCCTGGGCGACGCTCCGGCGGCAGAGGCCGAAACCGCCGCTGAAACCCACGCGGTGATCCGCCAGTCGTCCGGGTTCACCGTCGAACAGATGGTTTCGGAATACCGTGCGCTGCGCACCAGTGTGCTGATGCTCTGGATGCCCCATGCCCAACTGGACCAAGCGAAGGCGATGGCGGATGTGATCCGCTTCAACGAAGCCGTGGACCAAGCGTTGGCGGAATCGGTCGTCAGTTATTCAGGGGCGGTGGACGCGGCGCGCAACCTGTTCCTCGGGATTCTTGGGCATGATCTGCGCAGCCCGTTGGGGGCTATCTTGCTGGGTTCCGAAGTGCTCCTGCGCGCGGGCGACCTGCCGGCCAAGGCGACCAAGATATCGTCGCGCATCTACACCAGCGTCAAGCGGGCCAACAAGATTGTTGGCGACCTGCTGGATTTCACGCGCACCCAGTTGGGTGCTGGCATACCGGTGCAGCGCTTCAAGGGTGACCTGGTGGCGGCATGCGAAGGCATGGTGGAGGAAGCGCGCGCTTATCATCCGGAAAGCACCATCAACTTCGAGGCCCCCGGTGCGCTCGAAGGGCTGTTCGACCCGTCGCGGATGGAGCAGGTGTTTTCCAACCTGATCGGCAACGCGGTCCAGCATGGCGCAGCGGGCGCACCGATCACTGTTTCGTTGAGCTGCGAAGGGGATGAAGCCGTTATCGCGATCAACAACCAGGGCAAGCCTATCGAGAAGGACGCCATCGACAGCATTTTCAATCCATTGGTCCGGCAACTGCGCAGCGGCGATATGCAATACGGCCCCACGGCGGGCTTGGGGCTGGGCCTTTACATCGCCTCGGCGATCGTGTCGGCGCACCAGGGTACGATCGAAGTCCGTTCGCAGGCGCGCGGGGGCACTACGTTCACCGTTCGGATTCCTCTTCACTCGGAATGAAGAAGGCAGATGAACGCAAGATATTTACTTGTACGATGTCTTATTACGAGCTAAAACTGACGTTCCCGTCCAATAATAATTAACGGAGACGTACGATGGATGCTTCGCAACCTGCAACCGCCGATCAAGGGCGCCGGATTTTCCTGAAAAAATCCCTGGTGGTCTCGGCCGCCGCCGCGACGCTAGGACAGTTGCCCGGGCTCGCCCAGGCCGAGCCGCTGAGCCAGCGTTATCCCGACCCACTGGTCAACATTCTCGACCCCAGCTTCATGGACCTGCGCATCTTCAACGCCAGCGTGGAAAAACTCGCCACCGGCCTGCGCTGGGCGGAAGGGCCGGTGTGGATCGGCGATGGTCGCTACTTGCTGGTCAGTGACATCCCCAACAACCGCATCATGCGTTGGGACGAGGTCACCGGTGGGCTGTCGGTGTATCGCGAGAACTCGAACTTCTCCAACGGCATGTGCCGTGATCGCCAGGGCAGGCTGCTGGTCTGTGAAGGCTCGACCACCTCAAGCGAGGGGCGGCGCATCACCCGCACCGAACACAATGGGACCCTCACCGTGTTGGCCGACAGTTTCGACGGCAAGCCGTTGAATTCGCCCAATGACATCGTCTGCAAACGGGATGGCTCGGTCTGGTTTACCGACCCACCGTTCCAGACCGGCAACAACTATGAAGGGCACAAGGTCACCCCGGTTCAGCCTCACGCGGTGTACCGCATCGACGGCGAAACCGGCAAGCTCAGCCGGGTGATCGACGACTTGGCCGGGCCCAACGGCCTATGCTTCTCCCCGGATGAAAAAACTCTTTACGTGGTCGAAGGCCGGGCCAAGCCGAACCGCCTGGTCTGGGCGATCACGGTCAAGGACGACGGCACCCTGGGCGAGCGTCGCAAGCATATCGAAGGGTTGGACTACGCGGCCATCGACGGGATCAAGTGCGACGAGGGCGGTAACCTCTGGTGCGGTTGGGGCGGTAATGGCGACCCCAAGGCCGATCTGGAAAAACTCGACGGCGTGCGGGTCTTCAACCCTGAAGGCAAGGCCATCGGACACATCTCATTACCGGAGCGCTGCCCCAATGTCTGCTTTGGCGGACGGGAAGGCAACCGGCTGTTCATGGCCGGAAGCCACTCCTTGTATTCGTTGTTCGTGAACACCCGGGGCGCGACGTTCGCCTGATTTGTACGGCTGCCACTAAACCGTGGTGAGGGAGCTTGCTCACGCTCGACCGGGCTGGCGCTCCAGTGCGTAGCAATCGCAAAGCAAGCTCCCCAACCTTCACGCCAACTTCACGTTCATGGTGATCTGCGCCGTGAACACCTTTTTGCCGTCGACGTCATGGATATCCACCGGCACGATCTTGTCGCCTTCCGTTGCCCAGTCCAGGGCGTCGCCATCCGCTACCGCCGTCACGTCGCTCTTGGCTTTGGCCAGGTACTGCACGGTCATGCCTTTAGGAATCCAGCGGGCGCCCGCCGGAATGGACACGTTGGTCATCATGCCGGCGGCCAGCTCGGCGGCGTTGCACATGGCGATGGCATGGACGGTGCCCAGGTGGTTGGTGATTTCCTTGCAAAACGGCACCTGCACCGTTGCCGCGCCCGGGCGAAGCGCCGTGACCAGCGGGTTGATCGTCGAAAAGTAGGGCGCCATCTGGCAGGCCATTTTGCTGAATGCATCGGGACCTGCGCTGTTGAACATGCCGAGAACCTGATTCATGTGAAGCCTCGCTGACAAGAGAATTTACGGAATGATGTTCCGTTACAGAATAATATTCTGTAACGGAACGGTATTCTGTTGGCGGCGAATCTGTCAAGCTGCGCACCATTCGTCACAGGCGGAACGTCTGCCTGATCTTCCAACGAACCGGTTTATGCCAAGCATGCAAACAGCAGATCTACTCGAACGCGCCTTCCCCGGCAGAAGGGCCGAACTCAAGCGCGACATCTTCAGAAAGGCCTTGGCGCTGTTCAACGAGCAGGGCATCGAGGCAACCACCATTGAAATGATCCGCAACGAATGCCAGACCAGCGTCGGCGCCATCTATCATCATTTCGGCAACAAGGAAGGCTTGGTGGCGGCGCTGTTTTTCACCGCGATGGAAGACCAGATGCGTCTGCGCGAGCACTGCCTGGCCGAGGCGACGACCGCCGAGCAGGGCGTGCAAGCGCTGATCTACAGCTATGTCGATTGGGTTGACGGCCAACCCGAATGGGCGCGTTTCCAGTATCACGCCCGTTTTGCGGTGACCAAGGGACCGTTCAAGGATGAACTTGCCAACCGCAACACCACACGCAACCGCCAGCTCTGGCAGTGGCTGAGCACAGCGCAGCAGGGCGAGGCGCTCCAGCGTTACCCCGCCGAGCTGATGTTCTCGTTGATCATTGGCGCGTCGGAAAGTTACTGCCGGGCCTGGCTGTCCGGGCGTGTGCCCACCAGTCCCAAGGTCCACCGGGAATTGCTGGCGCAAGCGGCGTGGCGGTCGATCGTCGGCCCTTAGGGACTACAACGTGCAGCTCCAGAGTTCCACCGCCGGTTGTTCGGTGCTTGGCGCTCCCAACCAATGACTCATCGGCTGGCAACGGCCGGCGTAACAGAGTTGGTAATCCCCGGCCTGGGGCGTGCGTCCCAGCTTCAACGGTTGCAGCGGCGGCAATTGGCGATGGAAGCGCCAACTGCCGTTTTCCAGCCGGGCGCCCTCAGGAATATCCATGCCGGCACCGTTGCCCTTGATCCTGGCCTCGCCCAGCACCAGGCCCGCTTCGGTGACGCGATAGTCCTCCTCCCAGCGAACCTTTTCGATGGTGTGATTCCATGCCAGCGTAAAGTCGCTCACGTGCATTTGGGCCCAGACCGCCCCGGACAGGCCCAGGCACAAGCCAATCACGCCAACGCCCGCCCGGCGCGGCGCGCGCGCCAAAGGTGCTGGACGATCAACAATGCACCCAGGACAAAGCCGATTTCATCGGTCAGCGGCAGCGCCACCACCAGCAGGGCTCCGGCGGCGAAACACATCAGCCGTTCCCAAATGGGCATCTTCTGTTGCAGGTAACCGGTGGAGGCCATGCCCCACAGGCCGACGGCGAGCAGCGTCTTGACCAACATGTAGGCGGTCATCCACAGGTTGTCGCCTTGCAGCATTAACGCTGGGTTGTAGACCGTCATGAATGGAATGACGAAGCCGGCGAGGGCGATACGCACCGCCCAGAAGCTGATCTTCAGGCCACTTTCCCTGGCGATGGGTGCGGCGGCGAAACAGGCAAGGGCCACCGGCGGCGTCAGGTCGGCGAGGATGCCGAAGTAGAACACGAACATGTGCGACACGATCAGCGGCACGCCCAGCTCCAGCAGGGCGGGCGCGGCAATCGAACTGGTGATGATGTAGTTGGGAATGGTCGGGATGCCCATGCCCAGTACCAGGCAGGTGAGCATGGTCAGGATCAGCGAGAGCAGCAGGTTGTCCTTGCCGATGGCCAGGATGTAACCGGCGAAGGTGGACGCTACGCCAGTCAGGGAAACCACCGCGATGATGCTGCCGACCAGGGCACAGGCGATCCCCACCGGGACTGCGTGACGGGCGCCGTCGACCAAGGCATGCAAGCAGATGGTCAGGGTTTCCCGGGTGCCTTGCATGAACCAGCAAGCCACCACCAGCGCTGCGATGACCGCAAAGACAATGCCGATGCCCAACTGGAAGAACCCGACGCAAAAAATTCCCAGCGCGATCCAGAATGCGCAGCGCAGGGCATAGTTGGAGACTTTGAGAATGATCGCCGAGCCGAGGATCACGATTGCCGTCAATGCCAGCCCGACCATGCCGGAAAACAATGGCGTGCGTCCGGAAAAGAGCAGGTAGACCAGCACCGCCAGGGGGATCAGCAAATACCAGTTTTCCTTGACCGCGCCCCAGGCGCTGGGGCATTGGTCCTTGGGCAGGCCCTTGAGGTCGGAGCGCTTGGCTTCCAGGTGCACCATCCAGAACACCGAGCCGAAGTACAGGCACGCGGGTATCAGGGCCGCCTTGGCAATCTCCACGAACGGCACGTTGATGGTCTCGGCCATGATGAACGCCACCGCGCCCATCACCGGCGGCATGATCTGGCTGCCCATGCTGGACGTCGCTTCCACACCGCCGGCGAACGCAGCCTTGTAGCCGAAGCGCTTCATCAGCGGAATGGTGAACTGCCCGGTGGTCACGACGTTGGCGATGCCCGAGCCGGTGATGGTGCCCATCAATGCCGACGACACCACGGCGACCTTCGCCGGACCACCGAGTTTGTGGCCGAACAGGCCCATGGAGAAATCGGTGAACAGCTTGATCATCCCGGCCTTTTCCAAGAAGGCGCCGAACAGGATGAACAGGAAAATATAAGTGGCCGATACATACGTTGGCGTGCCGTACAGCCCTTCGGTGCCGAACGCCAATTGGTTGATGATCTGGTCAACCCCATACCCGCGGTGGGCCAGGTCGCCCGGCAGGTATTCGCCAAACAGGCCATAGGCCAGGAAGAGGCCGCAGATGATCGGCAGCGCGATGCCCATCACCCGCCGCGCCGCTTCGAACACCAGCACGATCAGGATAATGCCGATCACCATATCGGCCGTCGTCAGGTCGCCGGAGCGCTGGATCAGGTCCGCCTCGAACACCCATTGATAGAGCGCCGTCGCCACGCCCGCCAGGCTCAAAGCCCAGGCCAGCGGCTGCCAGGGCCGTTGCTTGCCATAGGCCGGGTAGCTGAGGAATACCACCCACAACAAAAAGCCTATATGCACGGCCCGCAAAACGATGCTCGACACTGGGGAAAATGCCGCGGTGATGATTTGAAACACGGAAAACAGCAATGCCACATAGAACAGCGTCTTGGGCCAATCCCGCGGGTCCGTGGCGATGCCGTGCTGGTCTTCACTCATGAGGTGCCTGCCTGTTGTCTGTAGCCGGTGCGAAACACGACACGGCAACGGCGGCCAGCGCCGTTGCCGCCCCAAGGGACTACAGCGCGCCCACTTCCTTGTAGTAACGTTCGGCGCCAGGGTGCAGGGCTATCGGCAGGTTCTTCGCGGCGTTTTTCAGGGAAATGTCCTTCGCCGCCGAATGGGACGTGCCCAGGCGATTGAGGTTCTCGAACAGCAGCTTGGTCATCTGATAGGCCACTTCATCCGGGACATCCTCGCGCGTCACCAGGATATTGGTGATGGCCACGGTGGGCACGGCGTCTGTTTGTCCGTCGTAGGTGTTGGCCGGGATTTGTGCGCTCAAGTAGGCCGGGTTGCCGATTTTTGCCACGACATCGGTGGGAATCGACACGTAGTTCAATGCCATGGTCGACGCCAGGTCACGAATCGCGGCCATGCCCAGGCCGGAAGACTGCAACGTGGCATCCAACTGGCGGTTCTTGATCAGGTCCACCGACTCGGCGAATGGCAGGTATTGCACCTTCATATCGCTGTAGGTCAGGCCCGCCGCCTTGAATATTGCCCGGGCGTTGAGCTCGGTGCCGGATTTCGCCGCGCCGACCGAAACGGTCTTGCCCTTGAGGTCGGCCAGGGTCTTGATGCCCGATTCCTGGCTGGCGACGATTTGTATGTAGTTGGGGTAGGCGCCGGCGATGGCCCGCAACTTGGTCAACGGAGCCTTGAAGCCGGCGTCTTCCACCCCATTCTTGGCGTCCGCCACCGAGTCGCCCAAGGCAAACGCCAATTCCCCGCGTCCGGCTTGCAGCAGGTTCAGGTTTTCCACCGAAGCCTTGGTGGCCTGGACCGACGTCTTGGAATCCTTGATGCCGCTGCTGTAGATCTGCGAGAGCCCGACGCCAATCGGGTAATACACACCGCTGGTGCCCCCGGTCAGGATATTGATGTACACCGGGGCGGCATGAACGGTGGTAGTGATTATCAAGGCTGCGGTGGCGGCCAGGAGCGTGAAGCGCTTGTTGATTCGCATGGAGACTCTCCGTCTTGTTATGGCTTTTGCAGAGTATTTCCACTGTAGTCGAAACGGGCCTGATGGCGAGTCGGCAAGTCCGATGTGTCGATCAAGCCATGCTGGAGCCTGGCGCTGCGCTGCTGCCGCGCACGGTCAGCTCGAACGGCAACAGCACGTGCCGCTGTGGGATAGGGGTTTTCTCGATCAGGGCGATCAGCATCTCTACGGCTTTGTGACCAAAGGTTTCAGCCGGCTGGGAAATGGTGGTCAGCGGCGGATCGCAATACGCGGCGAAGGGGATGTCATCGAAGCCCACCAGGGAAATGTCCTCGGGCACCCGCAGGCCCATCTGTTTGATGCGCTTGAGCGCGCCGATGGCCATCTCGTCGTTTTCGCAGAACAGCGCGCTCGGGCGCTCGGCCAATGCGAGCATGGTTCCGGCACCGTCGTATCCGGCCTTGAGGGTGAAGTCGCCGTGGCAGATCAGCTCGGGGTCGATGGCGATGCCGGCGTTGCGCAGGGCATCCCGATAACCGGCCACGCGGTCGAGGGTCAACGGGCTGCTGCGGGGGCCTTTGATAATGCCGATGCGGCGGTGGCCGAGCCCGATCAAGTGATCGGTCATGGCCTGGGCGGCGCTGCGGTTGTCGAGGCTGATGGTCGGGTAGGGGGCGTCCTTGACCACTTCGCAGGCATTGACCAACGGCAACGCGTCGGTGCCCGGCGGCAGTGAAACGAAAGGGTCGCACGCCCGCAGTTGGATCACCCCGTCAGCCTGGTGGGCATAGACCAGCGCGGCGAATTCCTGCTCGATGGCTTCCCGGCCCTGGGTGTCGCACAGCAGCAGTCGATAGCCGGCCGCTTGCGCCGCCTGTTGGGCGCCGCTGATGACCCGGGCGAAAAAGGTGTTGGCGATTGCCGGGACCAGGATCACCAGATTGCCGGTGCGCCGGGAGCGAAATTGCACCGCCATCAGGTTCGGCCGATAACCGGCCTGCGCCACCGCCGCGTTGACCTTGTCCCGGGTCTCGGGCAGCACGCGCTCGGGGGATTTCAGTGTTCTGGACACCGTGGCCACCGAAACACCGGCCAGCCGGGCCACCTCACGGATATTCGACAAGATCACCTCGATTCGGCGCCTGCGGAGGCAGGCATGGCCGCGAGCTTACCGCAGGTTCGACGCCTGACAAATGTTCTCGGTGTCGCTTGGGGTTTGACACGCGGCAAAACCGAGCCTAGATTTCTCGCCATGATGTAACCGGTTACATATCCAGTCCGGACAGAAGAGAGTCACGATGAATCCTGTAGCACCGAAAATAAGAATGGGCTTCGTCGGCGGCGGAGCAGGGGCGTTCATCGGCCGGGCCCACCGTCAGGCCGCGGGCCTGGACGGTAGTTTCGAACTGGTGTGCGGCGCGTTCAGCCGCGACCCCGACAATAACCGTGAAACCGGCGGCGCCCTCGGGCTGGCCGCGTCCCGTTGCTACCACGACTGGCAACAGATGCTTGACGCCGAAGCGCTGCTGCCGCTGGACCAACGCATGGAGCTGCTGGTGATCGTCACACCCAATCACCTGCACGCGCCCATCGCCCGCCAGGCGTTGAAGGCCGGTTTCCACGTGTTCAGCGAAAAGCCCGCGGCGCTGAACCTCAAGCAATTGCTGACGCTCAAGGACGACCTGCAAGGCAGCCGCCGCCTCTATGGTCTGGCCCATACCTACTTGGGATATCCGATGGTCTGGCAGGCGCGGGAGATGGTGCGCTCGGGCGTGATCGGCCAGGTGCGCAAAGTGTTCGTCGAGTATCCCCAGGGCTGGCTCAGCCAGGATCTCGCTGCTCGAGGCAACAAACAGGCGGAGTGGCGCGACGATCCCGCACAATCCGGGCTGGGCGGTTGCATCGGCGACATTGGTACCCATGCGTTTTCCCTGGCGGAGTTCGTCGTGGACCAACCCGTCCAACAGCTCTGCGCCGCCCTGGGCACGCATGTACCGGGCCGGCAACTGGACGACGACGCCGCGATGCTGCTGAAGATGGGCGGGGACGTCAGCGGCGTGTTGATCGCCAGCCAAGTCTGCACCGGTGAAGAAAACCCCTTGAAGCTCCGCGTCTATGGCGACAAAGGCGCGCTGGAGTGGCGCCAGGAAGAACCGGCGAGCCTGATCCATCGCGCCTTCGATCAGCCTTTGCGCATCCTGCGTAGCGGCATCGGCCAACCTTGGCTGTGCGAGGCGGCGACTCGTCGCATGCGGCTGCCAGCGGGGCATCCCGAGGGTTACCTGGAAGCCATGGCCAACCTATATGGCGATTTCGCCCGGGCCATTCGTGGTCGAGTCGAAGGCCCTGACGTGCCTGGCGTACCCGGCATTGAAACCGGCTTGCGCGGCATGGCGTTCATCGAAGCCGCCATTCTCAATCACCGTGGCGATGCCAAGTGGACCGCAGTGCAAACTGGAGAGTCGCTGCTGTGAATACTCCCGACGAAACACTGAGCGGCCTGCGCGGCCCGGCTATTTTCCTGGCGCAGTTCATGGCCGATGAAGCGCCGTTCGACACCTTGGCCAACATCGCCCAATGGGCCGCGTCCCAAGGCTACAAAGCCATCCAACTGCCGACCCTGGGCAGCCGCTACATCGACTTGGCCCGGGCTGCCGAGAGCCAGGAGTATTGTGACGAACTCAAGGCCACCTGCGCCCAGGCCGGTGTGCAGATCAGTGAGCTCTCGACGCACTTGCAAGGGCAACTGGTGGCCGTGCACCCGGCGTTCGACGCGCTGTTCGACGACTTCGCCCCGGCCCACCTGCGCGGCCAACCCCAGGCACGCACCGAGTGGGCCATCGAGCAGCTGAAACTGGCCGCTCGTGCCAGCCAGCGCCTGGGCCTCACGGCGCACGCGACGTTTTCCGGGGCGCTGCTGTGGCCCTATATGTACCCGTGGCCGCAGCGACCGGCGGGCCTGGTGGAGCAAGGTTTTGCCGAGCTGGCCCGGCGCTGGCTGCCGATCCTCGACTGCTTCGACGCGGCCGGTGTGGATCTGTGCTATGAAATCCACCCCGGCGAGGACCTGCACGACGGCGCCTCGTTCGAGCGTTTCCTCGAAGCCGTCGATCAGCATCCGCGCGCAGCGATCCTCTACGACCCCAGCCATCTGTTGCTGCAACAGATGGACTACCTGGGCTTCATCGATCGCTATCACGAACGCATCCGCATGTTCCACGTCAAGGACGCCGAATTCCGTCCCGATGCCCGTTCCGGAGTCTACGGCGGTTATCAGGGCTGGGTGGATCGTCCCGGCCGGTTCCGCTCATTGGGCGATGGCCAGATCGATTTCAAATCAATCTTCAGCAAGTTGACCCAATACGATTTCAACGGTTGGGCGGTCCTGGAATGGGAGTGCTGCCTGAAGGATTCGCAACAGGGCGCGGCCGAAGGCGCGGCGTTCATCCAGCGGCACATGATCAGCAAGACCCGCAAGGCGTTCGATGATTTTGCCGGCGTCACGGCGGATGAAGATTCCAATCGGCGGCTGTTGGGGTTGCCCCCGAAGCCAATGACATAACCCCTGTGGCGAGGGAGCAAACTCCCTCTCCACAAAAGCAGGCCACAAAAGCGGCACAAGGCTTTGTTTCAACAAGAACAACAATAAAACGGTGACTGTCATGACCACGATGAATGCACGCCTGAGCGTGATGATGTTCCTGCAGTTCTTTATCTGGGGCGGCTGGTTCGTCACCCTGGGGACTTTCCTGTCCAATACCTTGGGCGCCAGCGGCGGGCAGATCGGCATGGCTTTCGCCACCCAATCCTGGGGCGCGATCATTGCGCCGTTCGTGATCGGCCTGATCGCCGACCGCTACTTCAATGCCGAGCGCATCCTGGCGGTGCTGCACCTGATCGGCGCGGTGTTGCTGTATCAGCTCTATTCGGCGGCGGATTTCAGCGCTTTCTACCCCTTTGTGCTGGCGTACATGGTGATCTACATGCCGACGCTGGCCCTGGTCAATTCCGTGGCGTTCCGGCAGATGCGCGACCCGACGCTGGAGTTCTCGCGCATCCGGGTCTGGGGCACGCTCGGTTGGATCGTCGCCGGCGTGGTGATCAGTTTCGTGTTCGCCTGGGACTCGCGCGAAGCGATTGTGGCGGGCGGCCTGCGCAATACATTCCTGATGGCGGCAATCGCTTCGCTGGTCCTCGGGCTCTACAGCTTCACGCTGCCCGGCACGGCGCCGCTCAAGGAGCAAGCGAGCGCCGGCAGCGTCAAGCAATCGCTGGGGCTCGATGCATTGGGGTTGCTCAAGGACCGCAGCTACCTGGTGTTCTTCATCGCGTCGATCCTGATCTGCATCCCCTTGGCGTTCTACTACCAGAACGCCAACCCGTTCCTCGCCGAAACCGGCATGACCAACCCGACGGCGAAGATGGCCATCGGGCAGGTGTCAGAGGTGCTGTTCATGTTGCTGCTGCCGCTGTTCATCCAGCGCTTCGGCATCAAGTTGGCGCTTTTGGTGGGCATGTTGGCCTGGGCGCTGCGCTACGTGCTGTTTGCCTATGGCAACAATGGCGACCTGGCCTTCATGCTGTTCACCGGCATCGCGCTGCACGGCATCTGCTATGACTTCTTTTTTGTCACGGGACAGATCTACACCGACGCCAAGGCGCCAAAACACCTGCGCAGCTCGGCCCAGGGGTTGATCACCCTGGCGACCTATGGCGTGGGAATGTTGATCGGTTTCTGGGTGGCGGGGCAGGTGACCGATCACTTTGTGGTAGAGGGCGGCCACGATTGGAACAGCATCTGGTTGTTCCCGGCCGGTTTTGCGCTGGTGGTGCTCGTGTGTTTCCTGTTGACCTTCAGCGGCCGGCAAGTGGCCGTGACGCCGTCCAAGGCTTGAATAGGAAGAACGTCAGTCACTTGTGACTGACGTTCAGCTTGGTGTAGGTCACTTTCCCGCCTTCATTGGTGTTGCCCTTGTTATCCAGGGTGTAGACGCCGGCCTTGAAGTAGAAATCGTAGCCTTGCCAGGACTTGTCCAGCTTCACCTGTTTGCCACTCTTGCCGATCAGCATCGTGAGCTGGCCTTGCTTGTCCATTTGCAGCGTGTACGAGAACGATTTGTTCAACGGCACCTTGGGCACGGTCAAGATCACCGGGCTTTTCTTGTCCTTGGGCTTGAAGCGGTATTCCACGTCGATGTTGCCGACGCCCTTTTCATAGCGATAAACCAGTTTCAACAACGGCGTCGGCGCCTCCTTGGCGTGAATCTGCGCCACCACCACACGGCCTTCCGAAGGCACCTGGTTTACCGACAGCTCCCCCTTGAGGGTGTTGGTGCCGCTGTTGTAGCGCCAATTGCGGTGTTTCCCGTCTTTGCTGGTTTCCCGCAGTTCGGAGCGCGGGTAGTTGCTGTTACCGGTATGGGAGCCGGTGACGGGCGCCCAGAAGACGATCCTCTGGCCGTTATTGTCGAAATACTTGTTTTTCAAAGTGGGCATGGCTTTTGTCGCCACGACCTGCGCGGGTGTTTGCACCGGCAGGGTAACGCTCCAGACAGTCACGTCAATCATGATGAAATCCTCCAACGGGACCGGCCGTATCTGGCGGTCGTCAAGACAGTAAATTGCCTTCCGTGGCGCAGTTTTCATGCTATCGACGGGAGTCTGCTTCGCTGGAGGCCCAACTGACGGATGGCTCTGCAATGAGCCTTTGAGCCCCTAAACAGGCGGAATGACGTTGTGTCTTTTTGTTGCTGATCGGTTAGAGTACGCGCCGCCCGAGAGATGGATCCCGGGCGTTTTCCTATGGAGCGTCAAATGAACCACTTCAGCAAAGTTGTCGCCTGTGCCCTGTTCGGCCTGGCCCTGGCGGGCTGCACCGGCACCCCGATGAAAACCAAGCAGTACGACAGCAGCCAATACACCGTGGTCGGCCACAGTGAAGCCAAGGCCACTGGCCTGTTGCTGTTCGGTGTGATCCCGATCCGCCAGAACAACCGCTTCGTGCGCGCCCAGGATGCGGCGATCAAGGCCAAGGGCGGCGACGCGATGATCAACACTCAGGTCCAGGAAAACTGGTTCTGGGCCTGGGTCCTGACCGGCTATACCACCTCGGTGTCGGGTGATGTGGTCAAGCTGAAGAACGTTCAGTAAGCCTGACCAGGTAAGTACGCTTACCCGTGGCGAGGGAGCAAGCTCCCTCGCCATAAAAGCTTGTTCAAGCCGTTACTTTCCTCCCACCACCATATGACTGAACGGCTCGACATACGCCTGCAACGTCACCAGCCCGCCCACCAGAATCGCCAGCACCACCGAGTGGAAAAACACGTAGCGCAGGATTTCCCCTTCGTGGCCGTACCAGCGCGTTGCGGTAGAGGCGACCACGATCGACTGGGCGTCGACCATCTTGCCCATGACCCCGCCTGAACTGTTCGCGGCGGCCATCAACACCGGGCTGATGCCCAACTGCTCCGCCGTCACCCGTTGCAAACCGCCGAACAGCACGTTGGACGCCGTGTCCGAACCGGTCAGCGCCACGCCGAGCCAGCCCAGCAGGGTGCCGAACATTGGGTAGAAAATCCCCGTCGCGGCGAAGGCCAGGCCCATGGTGGCGTCCAGGCCCGAATAGCGCGTGAGGAACCCCAGCGCCAGCATCGCCACGATGGTGATCAACGAATAACGCACCACCCACAGCGTTCGCAGGTACTGGCGCGCCAGTTGCGGGATGGAATAGCCCATCAGCAAACCGCCGAGAATCGCTGCCAGGAAGATGCCGCTGCCGGTGGCGGTGAACCAGTTGAACTTGTACACCGCTTCCTCGGTTTTAGGCTGGGGCACCACGGGCGGGACCTTTTCGATCTGCTGGTGGATGGTGCCGAACGTCACCAGCGGCGAGAAGATCGGATTCGCCTCGCGCATCGGCTTGCCCTGGGGATCGAGCCGGGCCGATTGGGTCTGGGAATCGATGGCCGGGCGCGTATCGAACAGATTCTTGAAGCCTTGGGTGCCCCAGGCAAATACGAACACCGTAAGGATGATCCATGGCATCCATGCGCGCAGCACGGCGGGACGGGCGTCGCTGTCGAAAGCGCCGGTGGCGACCGGTTGCTGTTGCTCGCTCGCGTCGATCTTCGAGTCATCGTGCCGACCGGTCAACGCCGCCGAGGTGTGGATCGTGGCCGGTTTCCAGACCTTGAGAAACCCGGTCAGGCACGCCATGGAAATCAACGCGGCGATCACATCCACCAGCATCGGCCCGTGGTAGTTCGACACCAGGAATTGCGGAATGGCGAAGCTGACGCCGGCCACCAGGATTGCCGGCCAGACCTCCAGCATCTTGCGCCAGCCGGCAAACGCCCAGATCAGCCAGAACGGCACGAGCACGGAGAAAAACGGCAGTTGCCGACCGACCATCATCGACAACTCCATCTCATCCAGCCCAGTGACCTTGGCCAGCGTGATGATCGGCGTGCCCAGTGCACCGAACGCCACCGGCGCGGTGTTGGCGATCAACGCCAGGCCCGACGCGGCAAGGGGCGAAAAACCCAGCCCGATCAGGATCGCCCCGGTCACCGCCACCGGCGTGCCAAAGCCCGCCGCGCCCTCGAAGAACGCACCGAAACAAAAGGCGATCAGCAGCAATTGCAGGCGCCGGTCATCGGTGATGCGCGCCAGGGAATCCTGCAAGACCTTGAACGAGCCGTTCTCGGTGGTCAGCCGGTGCAGGAAAATGATGTTGAGCACGATCCAACCGATGGGTAGCAGCCCATTGGCCGCGCCATACAACGCCGCCGAACCGGCCATGTCCGCCGGCATGCCGAAAGCGAAGATCGCAATGAGTAACGCCGAAGCCAGGGCATACAACGCCGCCAGGTGCGCCTTGATATGAAAGAACGCCAGGGACGCCAGCATCACCACCACCGGGACCGCCGCCAGTAGCGTCGACAGCACCGCATTACCGAAGGGATCGTAGACTTGTTGCCAGACCATGTTCCACCTCTGCTTTTTATTGTTGGAAGTGCAGGCCCCGGGGGGATTGGCAGAGAAGTATAGGCGGGGATTTACCAGGCGATTGCCTGCCAGCCCCCCGTGGCGAGGGAGCTTGCTCCCGCTGGGTGGCGAAGCCGCCTCAAAAAGTTTCTGCCTTGGCAAAAGCTTGGGCCCGCTGCGCAGGCCAGCGGGAGCAAGCTCCCTCGCCACGGAGGTGATGTGCCCGGCTAGCGAGCTTCGACGTTATCCAGGGCTCGATTGGCGAGCATGGCGCCCAGTTCGATCAGTTGCAGGATGCCCAGGGCAACGTGCCGTCGCGAGCCGTCCAGGTCGAACGCCAGGTCATTGATCATGGCGTTGGCCGAGGCGAGGGTTTCGCTGAGGTTGGCGAGCAGGGCTTCGGTGTCGATGCCGTCGATGAGGGTGAAGAGTTGGGTGGGTTCGGTGTTTGGCGGGTTTGGGGTTGCTTTGAACATGGATGAATCTCCAAATCTTAAATTAGGAGCCATCACTCTCTCGCTACCAAACGAAGGGTGGCGGCCATACGCGGGTTGGTAGACCGGTGACTTGGAAACCGGCGCGTCCAAAGACGCCCTGCGCATGACCGCCATAACAGATACCGAAAAGGCCTGTAAGACAGGGGCTATGCGTCAAGTCAAAGGTCGGGCTACCAAACCCGATCGCTGATTTTCAGCGACCGAGCAACAGTAAAGCCCGACCCCAAGGCGCACAAGCCGGCGGATTCTGGCGTAGTTGTAGGTAACGGCGCAAGACGACGTAGCCTGATGCAGAAGGATCCTACAACTGAATAAACACAGTCCCTGATGAGCAGGGAGTCTGGCTTGGCAATGCACCCGTGGCGAGGGAGCTTGCTCCCGCTGGGTGGCGAAGCCGCCCCAAAAATTTCTGCCTTGGCAAAAAGCTTGGGCCTGCTTCGCAGTCCAGCGGGAGCAAGCTCCCTCGCCACGAAAGCGTTTCGCAAGGCCACAAATACTGTGCACTCAGCGCTTCGCCGCCATCGCCGTCACTTCCACCCGCATCCCCTCGACCGCCAACGCCGCAACGCCCACGGCGGCGCGCACTGGCCAGGGTTTGGCGAAGAAGCGTTTGTACACCTCGTTGAACGCCGCGCGATCGGCCATGTCGGTGAGGTAGATGGTCAAGTGCAACACACGGTCCATGGAACTGCCGGCACGTTCCAAGGCGGACTTGAGCGCTTGCAACGTGCACTCGCTCTGCAGGGTGATGTCACCCAGCTCCAGGCTACCGTCGGCGCGGGTCGGGATCTGGGTAGAAACCAGCAGGCCGCCGAAACCGGCGACGTCGCAAGAGATGGAGTCTGTGTCCGGGTCTGGGGTGAACGTGATGTCGTGGTTCGCCATGGAAGTCTCTAGCTCGAAAAAGAAAAGGGGCCAGTCGCTGCAAAAGCGACTGGCCTGCCAGTTTAGCGTCGATCCTCGCGCCGCTAGCGATTTCCTTCACTTCATCGGGCGACCGTCAGCGCCGGCCCTGGACCATCCGCTTGGCGGTCAGCACGTGTTCCAGTTGCGGTTCAGTGACCGCTACATGCGCGGCCATGTGCCGGGCCTGTTCCCAATCCAGCTCAGGGCGCAACCATTCGAGTGCATTCTCGCCCGTGAAGGCCAGCAGCCGCTGTTGTTGATTGGCAATGTCACCGTAGGTCACCAAGGCCAGTCCGTCACAGCCGTTCGGCCTTTCGCTGGCCTGGGCCAGGGCCGCGAGAAAAATGGGTGACGATTGTCTTGAGGTCGTATAGCTCAGGCGCTTGGCCTGGTGTTGCGCGGCCGTGTCCGAAGCTTCGTACCAGCCGTCCACCGCCACCAGCACGCGACCGTCGCGCTTGATCCGGTCAAACACTTTGGAGCGCATCACCAGGTGCAGGGGCAGGTGGGTCAGCGGCGGCATCGTGCCCATCGACCAGACCGGCGACCACCCCCAGCGAACCTTGATGCACTCCAGCCGCCCGCCACGGTTGCGGATGGCGCTGACCTGCATGTTCGGCTTGATCACGGTTTGTCGGTCATGAAGCGTGGGCTCCGCCGCGGCGTGAAGACAATCAGCCGAAAGGCTTGGGGAGTGGCTGGCGCCGAACGTTTCCCGCTGGGCAAAAAACGCCAGGGAGTCCTTGGAAGAAACTGGTTGAACGAAACATTCACACATCACGAAAACTCCAGGCAGACATAGGCAACACCCCGCCGTGACAGCCGCTGGTCCGAGCCATGATCGGTTGGCTGCGGCGGTGTTATGTACCTCCGAGCCGGGGCTTCAAAGCTTGGTTCGAAAATCCTGATCCTGACCGGATGAGCGGAAAATCAAACGGCATTTCATCCCCTTATCCGACCGCTCATCGTCTCGGTGCAGAGCCGCGCATTTTCCAAGGGTCGTTCGTTTTGCTACCCGATGCCGCGTATCGACGTCGGGTGGGCCTTACTCACTTTTAAAGGACAACCGCCCGTGAGTGAAACTGA
Organism: Pseudomonas sp. SWRI154; assembly: GCF_014268645.1. Classification (NCBI taxonomy): domain Bacteria; kingdom Pseudomonadati; phylum Pseudomonadota; class Gammaproteobacteria; order Pseudomonadales; family Pseudomonadaceae; genus Pseudomonas; species Pseudomonas sp. SWRI154. The sequence goes on along the minus strand of NZ_JABWQW010000001.1, from coordinate 217,595 downwards.
TCTTGAGATGGAATTGAAAGCCTGGCGATTGTTGCTTGAGGACGATGCGTATCGCCTGGACTTTCCTGAGGATTATTACGACACGTTGATTCGGCGTGCTGATGAATTGGTGCTGCACGAATTTATCAGCCTGGAGGATTGGCAGTTGCTCAAGGACGCTGCGGACCAGGCTTATCGGCTGACGGTTGAGGTGCTTTCGCGCAATCAGCGCGATTGTTTGAATGTGGGGGGGATGCGGTTGCCTCGGGGGTGAATTTCTTTGCCGATTTTCGCTGCTGGTTTTGGTGTGTATATCCGGTTTTTTGGTAGCGGCTGCTGGCGGTTTCGCTCTGACAGCGACTCACTTTTGTGAAGCGCAAAAGTGAGTCGCCGTAAGGGCGGAACCATAATCAGCTACCAAAAAAACGGATATGCACACCACCCACGCGTCCCTGAGCTAAATCAACTCACCCCTGCTCAATACTCCGCAAAACCACCTCCCGCGGCTCGATCCGAGGGAAATTCAAGCACTGCCAACGCCACGCATCTTCTAGCATCCGCTCAAGCCCATGCCGCGCCGTCCAACCCAATTGACCGGCCGCTTTTCCCGGGTCCGCCCAGCAACGAGCAATATCACCAGGTCGCCGCGGTTCGAAAGCCAGCGGCACCGTCACCCCAGTGACCCGCTCGAAAGCACTGACCACCTCCAACACCGAATAACCGCGCCCGGTGCCCAGGTTCCAGATATGCACCCCAGTCTGCTCGCGCAAGAACTCCATGGCTCGCAAATGCCCCTCGGCCAAGTCCATCACATGGACATAGTCCCGGATCCCGGTGCCGTCTGGCGTCGGATAGTCGGAGCCGAAGATTCGCAGCACATCGCGCTCGCGATTGGCTACCTGCAGCAGGTAGGGCAAGAGGTTGTTGGGCGTCTGCGTTGGCGTCTCTCCCAACTGACCGGAAAAGTGCGAGCCGATGGGATTGAAGTAGCGCAGTAGCCCCACGGACCAGCGCCCATCGGACGCCGCCATGCTTCTCATGACGTGCTCGGCCATCAATTTCGACTGGCCGTACGGATTGGTTGGCTGACCCGTTGGGCACGTTTCGGCGATGGGCATCTGGGTGCAGTCGCCATAGACCGTCGCCGATGAGCTGAATACCAGCTTGAACACGCCCGCGTCGGCCATGGCCTGGCACAGCGTGACGCTGCCGCTGACGTTCGTTTCGAAATACCTCAACGGCTCGCGCACACTTTCACCCACGGCCTTGAGCCCGGCGCAATGGACGACGGCCTCGATGGGGTATTCCTTGAAGACGTTATCCAATGCCCGACGGTTGCGCACATCGGCGTGGATGAAGCCCGGCTCACGGCCCACTACCTTCGCAATGCGCTGCACTGTCGTTCGGGAGCTGTTGCAGAGGTTGTCGAGGATCAGCACCGCGTCGCCCCGGTTCATCAACTCGACCGCCACGTGAGCACCTATATAACCCGCACCACCTGTCACCAAAATCATCACTCGATCCCCCTCGGTTATCCCTGTCCTGGTGTCTGTTGGGCAAGACACTCGGCGTTGTCCGGCGGTCTCTCTCGGCAGTGGTGCGCGTTTGAGACATCAGCCTGTTCTGTTGAGGGTGGTGGCGAGTGCAAGGAGTTCAGAGCAGTTGACTGATCGGTGTGTGCACTTTGTCGGCTGGCTTCAACAAGATTTGGAACGGCATCGAAATCGCCTTTCTCCAACGTCCACAAGGCAGCGCGTGAGGGATGTGTTCAAGCCTTGTCTGGCAGGCAGAGCAGTGCCAGATCCCCGCCAGGAATTGTGCTCGGTCCAGCATCGGTCTCTAGAAAAGGAAACTCATATGAATCAACAAGAACAGCTTCTTCCCCAACACGGCGCCGCTGCCGCCACGGGCTTGCGACCTACGCTTCTGTGCCTGTCGCACTTGCGCTGGGGCTTTGTCTACCAGCGTCCCCAACACGTGATGTCGCGATTGGCCAAGGATTACGACGTGCTGTTTTTCGAGGAGCCGATATTCGAGGGCCGGCAGTTCGCGCACCTGGAAACCTACGCGGTGGCTGAGGGTGTGACGGTGTTGGTGCCCAGGCTTCCCGAAGGGCTGGATGAAACCCAGGTGATAGACGCGCAGCGTGAGTTGCTCGATGCCTGGCTGGCCGAGCACTGGCCGAATGAATTGATTCTCTGGTACCTCACGCCGATGAGCCAGGCCTTCACCGATCACCTGGAGCCCAATGTAGTGATCTTCGATTGCATGGACGAGCTCTCGGCCTTCAAGTTCGCGCCGCCCGCGTTGGTGGAAATGGAACGTCGGTTGATGGCCAAGGCCGATGTGGTGTTCACCGGCGGCTACAGCTTGTGGGAAGCCAAGCGGCAACATCACGACAACGTCCATGCCATGCCCAGCAGCGTCGACATCGCGCACTTCGGCGCAGCCCGGCAGCCGATTCCCGACCCGGCGGACCAGGCCGATATCGGCCATCCGCGGCTGGGTTTCTTCGGCGTCATCGATGAGCGTTTCGATATCGAGCTGGTCGGCGAGCTGGCGGCGCTGCGGCCTGACTGGAACATTGTATTGATCGGGCCGGTGGTGAAGATCGATCCGCAGACGTTGCCGCGCCTGTCGAATATCCATTACCTGGGCGCCAGGCAGTATGACGAGCTACCGGCTTATCTGGCGGGATGGGACGTGGCGTTGATGCCGTTCGCCCTGAACGAATCCACCCGCTTCATCAGCCCCACCAAGACGCCCGAATACCTGGCGGGTGGTTGTCCTGTGGTATCTACGCCAATTCGCGATGTCGTCAATGGCTACGGCGAGAGTGGGGTGGTGGCCATTGCCGATTCACCCCAGGGGTTCATCGACGCGATTCAGGCCGCGTTGGACTTGCGGACCCAGCCAGGGGTGATTGCGCAGTATGCCGACAAGGCGCTGGACGGCATGTCTTGGGACAAGACCTGCGCCCAGATGAAGGAGCAGATCGAATGCCAACGATAACCCTCGATACCCTCGGCTCCCTCGGTACATTCCAGGACAGCGCGCGGTATGACTATCTGATCGTGGGTGCCGGTTTCGCTGGCAGCGTGTTGGCCGAGCGGCTGGCCGAAGGGTTGGGCAAGCGCGTCCTGCTGGTGGATCGTCGCGATCACATCGGTGGCAATGCATACGACCACCTGGACGAGGCGGGCGTGTTAGTCCACCGCTACGGGCCGCACATCTTCCACACCAATGCCCAGCGCATTGTCGATTACCTGTCGCGGTTCACTGAATGGCGACCGTACGAGCATCGGGTCCTGGCCCAGGTCGATGAGCATCGCGTGCCGATTCCCATCAACCTGACGACGCTCAATACGCTGTTCGGGCTGTCCATGGATGAAGAGGAAGCCGAAGCGTTCCTGGCCCAGCGGGCAGAACCTGTGGACTCGATCCGCACCTCCGAAGACGTGGTCATCAACCAGATCGGCCGCGAACTCTACGAGAAATTCTTTCGCGGCTACACCCGCAAGCAATGGGGCCTTGACCCTTCGCAACTGGACAAATCGGTGACCTCGCGAGTGCCGACACGCACCAACACGGACGATCGGTATTTCACCGACCAGTTCCAGATGATGCCCTTGCACGGCTACACCCGGATGTTCGAGCGCATGCTCGACCATCCCAACATCGATGTGCTGTTGTCCACCGATTTCAGGACCGTGCGCGAACGCATCCCTCATCGTGAGCTGGTGTATTGCGGGCCTATCGATGAGTACTTCGATCATTGCTTTGGCCGACTGCCCTATCGCTCGTTGCGTTTCCAGCATGAAACCATCGATCAGGAGCAGTTCCAGCCGGTGGCGGTGGTCAATTACCCGGACGAGGTGGTGCCTTACACGCGCATCACCGAATACAAGCACCTCACCGGCCAGCAACACCCGCGCACCAGCGTGACCTACGAATTTCCCTGTGCCGAGGGTGACCCGTATTACCCAGTGCCACGCGCGGAGAACGCCGAGCTATACAAACGCTACAAGGCGTTGGCTGACGAAACACCGGGGGTGACTTTTCTCGGTCGGCTGGGCACCTACAAGTACTACAACATGGACCAGGTGGTCGGTCAGGCGCTGGCGCTGTATCAGCGCATCGCCGAGGGCGAAGGGGTCGTGACGAGGGCCCACGAGGTCGAGCCGGGTTGATCCGGCTTCATCCAGACACTGGGAGGCAGCAGCGTGCAGGAGAGGATCTTCAACAGTTTCGTGATGGCCGGCTACGAATGCTCCACCCATCGCCGGGCCGATGGTCGTCGGCTGGACATGCTCGCCGCGACCCGTCATGACCGCTGGGCCGAGCAGGATTATCGGCGACTCGCCGACCTGGGCATTCGCTGCGCCAGGGATGGCTTGCGTTGGCATTTGATCGAGCAGCAGCCGGGACGTTATGACTGGAGCAGTTTCCTGCCGATGCTGCGCGCTGCCCAGCGCTGTGATATGCAAGTGGTGTGGGATCTTTGTCACTACGGCTACCCCGACGACCTGGACATCTGGCGCCCGGCCTTCGTCGCGCGATTCGCCCGCTTCGCCGCCGCCGTCGCGCGGTTGATGCGCGAGGAGGGGATCGAGACGACGTTCTACTCGCCGATCAACGAAATCTCCTTCTGGAGCTGGGCTGGCGGCGACGTCGGCTACTTCAACCCCACCGCGCGGCAACGGGGCATGGAGCTCAAGCACCAGTTGGTGCGCGCGAGTATCGCGGCAATCGAGGCGATTCGCGAGGTGACTCCCGCCGCGAGATTCGTCCAGTGCGACCCGCTGATCAACGTGCGGTCCTCGTCGCGGCGAGCCGAGGATATCGAGGCCGCCGAGGCGTATCGGCAATCCCAGTTCGAGGCCTGGGACCTGCTCACCGGCAGGAGCTGGCCGGGGTTGGGAGGGCGTGAAGATTATCTGGATATTCTCGGCGTCAACTTCTATCCGCATAACCAATGGTTCCTGCACGGCAATCGGATCGAGCCGGGTAGCGCGGATTATCGCCCGTTGGCGGGCATGCTCAGCGAAGTCCACCAGCGTTATCGAAGGCCCCTGTTGCTCTCTGAAACGGGGGCCGAAGACACCGCTCGGGTGCCCTGGTTGCACTACATCGGTGAGCAGTTGGCGCTGGCGATGGAGCGCGGCATTCCGATGGCAGGCATGTGCTGGTACCCGTTTCTCGATTACCCGGGTTGGGATGATGATCGCTACTGTCCCACCGGCGTGTTTGGTTACGCCGACAACGAGGGCAGCCGCGCATCTTTCCATCCGCTGACGCTGGCAATGAAGGCCTTGCAGGCGCGTTTTGCCTCGCCCGTGGCCACGGCGCAAATGCCATGAACAGCCATCAGTCCCATGGCGTGCCGTTGCCGAATACCGCCATCGCTTTTCTGTGGCGATACGTCACCGTCAGGCCGTGGCATTTCGCGACGTTGTTTGTGCTGATCGTCGGCGCCGCGAGTTGCGCCGTGGCGGTGCAGTTCGGCATGAAGCTGCTGGTCGACGCGATGGCCCAGGGCCGGGAAGCCGCCGGCCACGTGTGGCGGCCGTTCACGGTGTTCATTGCCCTGATCGTAGTGGAAAACCTGTTCTGGCGGTCGGGTGGCTACTTGGGTTGCCGCACCGTGGTCGCCAGTTGCGCGGACCTGCGGATCGACCTGTTCAATCATTTGACGGGCCACCCGATGCGCTATTTTTCCGAGCATTTCGCCGGGGCCCTGGCGAACCGGATTTCCTCGGCGGGGGCGGCGGCCGGGTCGATCTACGGTGGCCTCGCCTGGAAAATCATTCCGCCTTGCGTTGATTTCATCGGCGCCGTGGTGGTGCTGTTTACCGTGCGATTTTCGATGGGCATCGCATTGATTGGCGCCGTGGTCGCCGTGGCCTCGCTGATCACCGTGATGGGCTTGCGTGGGCGCAGCCGGCATATCGATTTTGCTTCGCAGTCGGCGCGGGTCGGTGGTGAATTGGTCGATCAGGTCTCCAACGTCTGGACGATCAAGGCGTTCTCTGCCCGCCACCGTGAACGGCGCCGGCTGGAGCAGGCGATTGGCGTCGAGGCCAAGGCCCAGCGCCGTAGCTGGATCTACCTGGAAAAAGCCCGGGTCCTGCATGACATCTGCCTGTCGATCATGGCCGGCGGCATGCTCGGTTGGTCGATTCTGCTGTGGCAGGACGGGCAGATCACGCCGGGCGATGTGGTGATGGTCAGCGCGTTGTCGTTTCGCATCCTGCACGGCTCACGGGACTTGGCGCTGGCGCTGGTGGACACCTCGCAGCAGATGGGTGTCATCGCCGAAACCCTGCGCATCATCGTCCAGCCTCACGCCCTCAGCGACACCCCGGCGGAGTTGGCGCCTGGGCGCGGCAACATCCAGTTTATCGACGTCAGCTACAGCTACGCCGACGGCCGTGGGGCAATCAAGCATCTGTCCCTCGACATCCCGGCCGGCCAGAAAGTCGGGATCGTCGGGCCGTCGGGCGCGGGCAAGTCGACGCTGATCAACCTGGTCCAGCGCTTGGACGATGTGCGTAGCGGGATGATCCTTATCGATGGGCGGGACGTGCGCTCGGTCAGCCAGGACAGCCTGCGCAGCCAGATCGCCGTGGTGCCGCAGGAGCCGGCGTTGTTCAATCGGACCATTTACGAAAACATCGCCTATGGCCAGCCCGATGCCACCGAGGCACACGTCATCGACGCAGCCCGCCATGCCTATTGCGAGGAGTTCATCCGCAGCCTGCCGGAAGGGTTCAACACCTTGGTCGGCGAACGCGGCGTGATGCTCTCGGGCGGCCAGCGACAACGCCTCGGGTTGGCGCGGGCCTTCCTCAAGGACGCGCCGATCCTGATCCTCGACGAAGCCACCTCGGCGCTGGATTCGGAATCCGAAGCCAAGGTGCAGATGGCCCTGGACGACCTGATGCGCGGCCGCACCGTGCTCGCGGTGGCGCACCGGTTGTCGACGGTCGCGCGGTTCGACCGGATCCTGGTCCTTCAGGCCGGAAGAATTGTCGAAGACGGTTCGCCCGATGAACTGCGCCAGCGCGAAGGACCGTTCCAGACGCTGTGGCAGGCCCAGGGAATGGAGTTGAGCAAGCGCTAGTTGCTTGTGAGGGATCGCGCAGAAACGTGCCTGCGCCCCGACCCCCTCAGCTACCGCGGTTCTCATTGATGAAGTCTACAAACGCCCTCAGCGGCGAGGGCAGGTAACGGCGTCCGGGGTAGTAGAGAAACGGTCCGGTAAAACGCTGCCACCATGTTTCGAGCACCGGCTCGAGGACGCCGCTGTCCAGGTGCGGTCGAAGCCAGTCCTCGAACAGGTGGACGATCCCCAGCCCATCCACCGCAGCCTGCACCGCGAGGTCCATGGCACCGCCGATGCGCACGATCAGCGGGCCGTTCGGTTCGACGCTGATGGTCTCGCCGTCGCGCTCATATTCCCAGAGCGGCAACGCACCGCTGGGAAACTTGCCCGCCAGGCAAGCGTGTTGCAGCAAGTCTCGCGGATGCTCAGGCCGGCCCCTGGCGTCGAGATACGCCGGTGAGGCAGCGGTCGCGAAGCGTTGGAGGCGGGGGCCGATGGGGATCGCGATCATGTCCTGTTCAAGGCGCTCGTCGTAGCGAATGCCCGCGTCACAGCCAGCGGCGAGCATGTCGACGAAGCTCTCTTCGGTGACCACTTCCAGGCGGATGTCGGGATAGCTTTTCAGAAATGGCGCGATGATTGAAGGCAACACCAGCCGGGCGGCGCTGACGGGGACATTCAACCTGAGGGTGCCCGAGGGACGGTCGCGAAAATCGTTGACGACGTCCAGCGCGGATTCCACCTCGCCCAAAGCCGGCACGATGCGTTCCATTAGCCGTGCGCCGGCCTCGGTTGGCACCACGCTGCGGGTGGTGCGATTGAGCAGGCGCACGCCGAGTCGGCTTTCGATGCGGCGTACGGCGTCGCTGAGGCTGGAGGCGGATTTGCCGCTGAGCCGAGCGCCTTCACGAAACCCTCCCGCGTTGACCACCGCGACGAAGGCGAGCAAGTCTTGAATGTCTGCCGCCATTGTTCTCTCCACCGTACAACCCGTGCGGATTGCACCTGATTATCAGTGCAGAGGTCAACGCCTATAGTCGGCTCACGCACATTTATCCAAGGGGTACGCGATGAGCAATGCAGATAACGCAGGAACGTTTTTACTGGGTGATCGTACGGTCAATCGCATGGGTTACGGCGCGATGCAACTGGCGGGACCACAGGTGTTCGGGCCGCCCAAGGACCCGGCGGCGGCCATTGCGGTGCTGCGCGAAGCCTTGGCGGCCGGAGTCAATCACATCGATACCGCGGATTTCTATGGGCCTCATGTCACTAACCGGTTGATCCGTGAGGCGCTGCACCCTTACGCCGATGACCTGGTCATTGTGAGCAAGGTCGGCGCGGTTCGTGGCGCCGATGCGTCATGGAACCCAGCACAGAGCCCCGCCGAGCTGACCCGAGCGGTGCACGATAACTTGCGCAACCTCGGCGTCGAGGTGCTGGAAGTGGTCAATCTGCGAGTCATGGGCGATGTGCATGCGCCCGCTGAGGGATCGATTGAAGAGTCCTTCACGACATTGGCCGAGCTTCAGCGCCAAGGCTTGATACGCCATTTGGGCTTGAGCAATGTCACCGCCTCGCAGGTCAAGGAGGCCCAAGGCGTCGCCAAGGTGGTCTGCGTGCAGAATCACTACAACCTGACCCACCGCGACGATGAACAACTGATCGTTGACCTGGGCCGACAGGGCATCGCCTACGTGCCGTTCTTCCCGCTGGGTGGGTTCACGCCGCTGCAATCGCAAACACTGTCGGATGTCGCCGCACGCCTGGACGCATCACCGCTGTGTGTCGCGCTGGCATGGCTGCTGCAACGCGCGCCGAACATTCTGCTGATTCCTGGAACGTCGTCCGTGGCGCACCTGCGGGAAAACCTCACGGCGAGCGAACTGCGGATTCCAGGGCCGATGCTCGCCGAGTTGGACGCATTGGTCTAGGCGGCGGGAAAGAGCAACGTCTGGCCGTCGTCTGGCACGAGCAACCGTCCCTCGATTCCAGCCAACCCCGCGGCGTCGCGCAGCGCCGTTCGCGTCGTCGGACAATGGCTGATCGCTTCCAGGTGATTGGCCACCACGAACCCGTGAGACAAGCGCGCGAATTCAAGAGTCTCCTCGAGGCCCATGATGATGTCCCCACCGATGTCGAACCGCGCGCCGCCGGCCGGCACCACGCTGACCTGCGGTTGATGGCGCAGGACGAATTCGCGCACGGTGGCGGTGAGCAGGGTGTCGCCGGTGAGGTACACGCTCGGTTCGCCGGGCCACTCGATCAGGTAGCCGACGCCGTGTTCCATCAGCTTGCCCACCAGGCCACGTCCATGGGTGCATTTGACGGTGCGAAGGGTGCCGCCCAGGAATGCGCCGGGTTGCTCATGATCGTTGGCGAGCGGTTGGACGTTCAGGCCACGCTTGGCGAGATAACCGGCATCATTGGGCGTGCAAATGACCGGGATCTGCCTGTCCCTCAGCCAGCGTTTCGCCGCGCGGTCCAAATGGTCGAAATGGCCTTTCTGGCAGTGCGTGATCAGGCAGTGAGTGACGGTTTCCAGATCATCACCGGTAGACGCCGGCAGCGCCACCAGCGGGTTGCGCTGGGTGGCGCCGAACAGGCGAAGCGGCGGCAGCGCGCCCTGGTCGGCCAGCATCGGGTCGACGAGCACGCGATACGGGCCGGACTCAAGGATGATTGTGGCGTTGCGGATTTGCTGGATCTTCATGAGGCGTTCCTTTTTTGAGCGAGCGCTTCATGGTGCCGATTCGCGGCGATGGGCATAATGGCCGGATCTGACATCATTGATTCATTTCACGCCATGCCCAACAAACTCCGTATCGGTCTACTGCTGTTCCCCGGCTGCATGCCCGCCGGCCTGTTTGCGTTCGCCGATCTGCTGCACGCGGCCAATCGCAGGCGCGGGCGGGTGCTGTTCGAGGCGGCGTATGTCGCGCTACACGCCGGTCCGGTGAATTGTGCTCATGGCATCAGCCTGCATGCGGAGGCGGCGCTGGGTAGCGCTGATCTGGACGTGGTCCTGGTGCCTGGTTTCTGGGCCGAATCGGCCGAGCAGGTGAATGCGGTCGTTGCCGGGCAGAGCCAGCTGTTGAAAACACTGGCGAAACGTCTCCGAGACGTTCAGCTCTGGGCCTACTGCACGGGCGTTTGCCTGCTGGCCGCCTGCGGTCGATTGAACGGGCAGGGCGCGACGGTGACCTGGTGGCTCGCGCAGGCGATGCAGGCGCAGTACGCAGAAGTCCGCTGGCAGAGCGAACAGAACTGCGTGTTCAACGAGCGAACCGCCACCGCGTCGGGGGTGAACGGTTACTTGCCCATCGCCGAGCACCTGATCGAGCGAAGCGTGAGCCGTGACGTGCTGCGCGACATCACCCGGCTGATGGTGCTGCCGCGTCCGGCGGTGCCTCATGCGGCGTTCCAGGGCATCGCCCTGATCCAGCAGCCCGACGGCTTGCTGCGTCGGTTGCATGGGCTGATCGAGCAGATGCCGGCGGAGCAGATCACCGTCAAGGCGTTGGCGGAGCGGCTCGCCATGTCCGAGCGCACCCTGGCGCGCAAGGTCGGCAGCGAAACCGGCCAGACCGTCGCCGCGTATGCCCGGTGCATCAAGTTGAACCAGGTCGGCGAGCGCCTGACGCTCACGTCTCTGCCCCTTGCCAGCATCGGCGCCGAGCTGGGGTTCAGCAGCAGTTCCAATCTGCAAAGGATGTTCAAGGCGCTGACGGGGCTGACACCGGTGGCGTACCGGCGTCAGTTTGGGCGTGTGTGAGTGGGGCGGATCAGCTGCGCGCTTCTTCCGTCTCGTTCCGATGATGCTCCGGCCAGCTGTCGACGGGGCGCGCGCGGTCTTCGTTGAACATCTCGGTGAGCAACGCGTTGGCCCGCCGGTAGGCGTCGTGCCGGAACTTGAGGTCGTCTTCCGGCTGGGCGACGATTTCTTCGAGCATCTGCAGGTTGAGGCGACGGAACTGATCGGCGCGCTCACGCGCCTCGTATGCTCCGACACCCATTTGCACCAGCGCACTGCGGCCCAACGCCAACGCGCTCTCGAAGGTTTCCCGCTCGGCGATTTCCACGCCCATCTGACGCAGGTTGATCAGGTGGCCCATGTCCCGCGCGCGAACGACGAGTTTCAGCGTGGGGAAGTGTTCCTGGGCCAACCGGGTCAGTGTCAGGTTGTCTTGCTGATCGTCGATCGCATTGATCAGCACCGCCGCCTGGGCCGCCCCGGCCGCGTGTAGCAGATCGAGGCGCGTGGCGTCGCCGTAGAACACCTTCACGCCGAATTTGCGCAGCGTCTCGATGTTGTCGGGGTCGTGATCCAGGACCACCACCTCGACGCCGCAGGACATCAGCAAGCGTCCGGCGATCTGCCCGAAACGGCCGAAGCCGGCGATGATCACCCGCGGGTTTTGCTGGTCGACGAGGTCGGATTCCTGGCGGCCTTTTTTGCCGGCCGACTCGATCCGCTCCAACACCAAAATGAGCAAGGGCGTCACGCACATCGACAACGCCACCGCCAGCGTCAGGCTCTTGCCCCACTGGTCGGTCAGGATGCCGGCCAGCGTCGCGGCGCCGAACACCACGAAGGCGAACTCACTGCCCTGGCCGAGCAATACCGCCTGCCAGGAACGCTGGCCGGCGGGAACATTCAGGAAGCGACTGACGGTCTTGATCACCAGCAGTTTGATCAGGATGAACCCGAGGGTCAGGGTGATGACTTTCAGCGGTGAGTCGATCAGCGTGCCGAAATCGATCGACATGCCGACGCCGATGAAGAACAACCCCAGCAGCAGGCCCTTGAACGGTTCGATGTCGCTCTCCAGGGCATGGCGGTATTCGGAACTGGCCAACAGCACACCGGCGAGGAAGGCGCCCATGGCCATCGACAGGCCGGCTTCTTCCAGCAGAAAGCCGAAGCCGAACACCAGGAACAACGCCACGGCACTGAAGATTTCACGCAGGCCCGAGCGCGCGGCGAAGCGCAGCAGCGGTCGCGTCACGTAACGCCCGAGCAGCACGACGACGCTGATGGCGGCGACGATCTTGACGATCGACAACGCCAGGGCGGTGCCCGACGGTGTATTGCCGTGGGCCGAGAGCAACGGGATCATGGCGACCAGGGGAATGGCCGCGATGTCCTGAAACAGCAGCACGGCAAAGCTGCTGCGGCCCACGGCGGTCGCGGTCAGGTTGCGTTCGCTCATTGCCTGCATGGCGATGGCCGTGGAGGAAAGGCTCAGGGTCAGGCCTACCAGCAATGCCGCCGTCCAACCCAGCCCGAGTGCTGCGCAAAACGCCGCAATGGCGGCACCGCAAGCGAGCATCTGTAGCGCGCCGCCACCAAACACCATCCGACGCAGCGCCCACAGGCGTTTGGGATCGAGCTCAAGGCCGATGATGAACAGCATCAGGACCACGCCGATTTCGGCGAACTCCAGGATGGCCTTGACGTCGGTAATCAACTTCAGCCCCCACGGGCCGATCACGCAGCCGGCCAGCAGGTAACCCAACACCGGGCCCAGGCCGAAACGTACGGCAATCGGTACGATCAACGTCGCCGAGGCCAGGTAGATCAGCATTTCAATCAGGCTATGGGTCTCCATATCAATCTTCCTTCCAGGCGGCCAGGCGTTCGCCGTAGTGTTCGATTTGTGCGCGTTGGGCGTCGGATTCGGCGGCATACGCGCCATGCACGACCACCGGCTCCAACCAGCGCATGTGGCAGTAAAGCGCGGTCGCCTGGAGGGGCTGGGCCAGCACGCAAAAGCCTGGATAGGCGCCCATCTGGAAATGATCGTGTTCGCCGCCGGTGGTCACCGCCCAGAGCAGGCTTTTGTCCGTGAGGGCCGTTGCGCCTTTGCCGTACGCCCAGCCGTGGGTAAACACCTTATCGATCCACAATTTCAGCAGGGGCGGCATGCTGTACCAGTACATCGGATGCTGGAGCACGACCAGGCCTGCCTGTTCGACGGCGCGCTGTTCGGCCTCGACGTCGATGTCGAAGTTGGGATAGAGGTCGTAGAGAGACCGTATCACCACGTGCGGATGGGTGGACGCGCGCTTGAGCATTTGCTGGTTGACCCGCGACTGGTCGGGGTAGGGATGGGCGTAAACGATCAGGATCATCAGGCAATTCCAGGCGACTGGGTCCAAGGCAAAAGGCCGGACATCCTACCGGGGAAGGCGCGTGATGTTTAGGGCATTGTTCGCCCAGGAGTCAATTGAGCGGGAGCGTGACTTTGACCTCCAGGCCACCATCGCGCCGATTCCTGAGGGTCAGCGTGCCGCCATGCTCCAGCACCGTCGCCCGCGCCGCCGACAGGCCCAGGCCAACGCCGCCGGTGTGCTTGTTGCGCGAACCCTCGAGGCGAAAGAAGGGCGCGAAGACTTGCTCGTGAAATTGCGGCGCGATGCCCGGACCGCGGTCGAGGACGCGGATCTCGACGCAGTCCGTATAGGCCTTGAGCTGGACGCTGGGCGCGGTGCCGTATTTGATTGCGTTGTCGATCAGGTTGGTCAGCGCACGTTTTATCCCGATGGGCCGGCCTACATAGACAAACCGCTGGGCGCCCGCAAAGGAGACCTCGATACCTGCGTCCCTGAAGTCATCGACGACGGTATGCAGCAGTTCCGCCAGGTCGAATGCCGTGGCGTGCTCGAGCCGAGCTTCGTCGCGGAAGAATTCCAGCGCGGCGTTGACCATCGCCTGCATTTCGTCGACATCCCTGAACAACCTCGATTGCTGTTCGGCGTCCTCAATGAACTCGCCGCGCAGGCGCATGCGAGTCAGTGGCGCCCGCAAGTCGTGGGAGATGGCGGCGAGCATTTGCGTGCGGTCCTGGACGAAGTGCTTGAGCTGGGCCTGCATGGCGTTGAAGGCCAGGATCGCCTGGCGTATTTCGTGGGGGCCGACGACCGGGATGGGCGGCGCCCGGAAGTCCACGCCGAAGCGCCGGGCACCCTCGGCGAAGCGTTCCAGCGGTGTCGCCAGGTGCCGCGTGGCAATCAGGGCGACGACCAATGTCGAGAGCAGGATCAGCGCGATAATGATCAGGTTGCGCTGCCATTCCCCCAGTCCCCAACTGCGTGACGCCACGGAAAGGTCCACCCAGGTATGGTCCGCCAGCTCAATGATCAGCGCGTAGCGCCGGGCGGGGTTCTCGGCGGGCCAGTCCCCCGGCTCGTAGGCCTCGATGCGGGCGTCGGGCCTGCCCAGTTGACGACGCAAAAACGACGAGCCCTCGCTGAACTCCGGGTCGTCGACGATGGGCAACCGCGCCTCTTCACGGCGCTGCAACCACTGCACGCTGAGCCCTTGGTCGCTGGCGGCCTTGGCAATGTCGAGCCGTTGTCCGGGGGCGACCGAGTCGATGATGCGGGTGATGGCCGCAGCCTTTTCCATCAGGCCGGTTTCCATCAGGGGAGGGCGCGCCCAGGCACCGGCCACCAGGGAAAACAATTCGTTGAGGGCCAGCAGCGTCAGCATCGCGACCATGGTGGTCAGGGCGATCCAGCGCGCGACCGTGTCCCGTGGTCGAGGCACTTTGGTGCGCTGGCTGGTCATCGTTTCACCACGTGGGGACTGAACAGGTAGCCGCTGTTACGAACGGTGCGGATCATCGATGGGCCCGTAACGTCGGACTCCAGTTTGCGTCGCAGTCGGCTGACCTGGACATCGATGCTGCGGTCAAACGCATCGAAAGTTTCGCCACGAGCCATATCCAGCAACTGCTGGCGAGTCAGTACGCGGCGCGAGTGTTCGGCGAACACCAGCAGCAGCTCGAATTCACCGGCGGACAGCGGGATCATGACCTTATCGGGCGAGCGCAATTCGCGCCGGGTGACGTCCAGCTGCCAGCCTTCGAATTCCAGGACCGGCCGGCTCAAATCTCCCAAGGCGCCCCTGGCTTCGCCGGTGCGCCTGAGAACGGCGCGCACCCGGGCCAGCAGCTCCCGCGCGTCGAAAGGTTTGGTCAGGTAATCGTCGGCGCCCATTTCCAGGCCGACGACGCGATCGCTCAACTCGCCCATGGCGGTGAGCATGATGATGCCGACCCGGTGTTCAGTCCTTAACCGTTGGCAAAGCACCAACCCGTTATCGCCGGGGAGCATGACGTCAAGAATGATCAGGTCTGGCTGCCGACGCTCCACCGCTTGCCACAAGGCGTTGCCGTCGGCGGCGACCTCAACGCTGTAGCCATGTTGTTCAAGAAACTTGCGCAGGAGGGCGAGGACTTCGAGGTCATCGTCCACCAGGAGTAAATGGCTCACGGTGGTCACGTCGGGCAGTGAATACGGGTGGAATACTAGGGTGATTGCGGGGTGCGCGTCATATATTTCAATCCGGAAATAAAGCGACCGGCGCGCAACATTGCGGAAATCTTCGGGCAAGAAAACCGCGGCAGGATTGCGTCGATGTCAGCCAATGAAGCTGTGCACTGAACCCTGTGGCGAGGGAGCTTGCTCCCGCTTGAGTGCGAAGCGCTTACCGTTTTTTTGGGGCCGCTTTGCGACCCAGCGGGAGCAAGCTCCCTCGCCACGGGTTTGGTGTTCGGCTTTCAACGGGTAGGCACTTCTTATTCCTCGCCGAGATATTTCTGTATGCCGATTGCCAGACCCGCGCCGCTGCTTGCTCGATCCACCGTCGTCGTTGCGCTGGCGGCGTTCGCCAGCGGTTGCACCAGCACACCCGCCGCCACACCGGGCAGTTGCCAGCCTGCTCCCTACGCCGTTCACGACCCCGTCGAGCCGGTGAACCGCGGCATCTTCGCCTTCAACCGCACGCTCGACGATTACGCGCTGGCCCCCGTCGCCCGGGGTTATCGCAAACTGCCGGACATGTTCCAGACCGGCGTGCACAACTTCGTCGCCAACTTCGGCGAACCCAAGGTGTTTATCAACGATCTGTTGCAAGGCAACGGGCAGCGCTCGGTCACCACCCTGGGGCGGTTTGTCATCAACACCACCGTGGGCATCGTCGGGCTGATCGACGTCTCGGGCAAGATGGGCATCGAGCGGCACGAGGCCGATTTCGGCCAGACCTTCGGCGTCTGGAACATCGCCCCCGGGCCGATTGTCGAGCTGCCACTGTTTGGCACTGGCAACTTGCGTGATGCGACCGGCAAGGTGGTGAGCTTCGCCGTGGACCCGTTCGGCAGCAACAGCGATACCGTCGAGACGTTGGGCACGATCAAGACCGTCGGCGGTGTCGTCGATGGCCGAGCGGAGGCGCTGCCGCTCACCGACAAACTCCAGGCCCAACCCGATTATTACGTGGCGCTTCGTGACGTGACCGCGCAACGGCGCGCCAACTTCGTCGCCGAGGGCAAGCTGGGCTCCGTGCAAGACGAGCCGCAATGCCAGGAAGAAGGGGCCGCGGATGAATAGCGAAGCGCTGGTCCTGCATCGTCGGGTGAAAAACCTCGGCCAAGGTGCGCTGCACTGTCATGAAGTCGAACTGCGGCTTGCCGAGGATGGCCGTCACGTGTTGCTCAGCCGCTATGTCGAACGGTACCGGCATGACCAGCCGGGTTTGAACGCGGTTCAACACTATCGCATGCCGGTGGCGAGCATGATTCGCTGGATGATCAACCATGGCGAGCAGGGGAATGTCCCGTGAGGGCTTGCCGTAGTAGCGTTTTCCCATACCCCAGGCTTTGAAATATTTTTACACACTTCCAGTTTAATTATGGTTGTACGATGTCGTACGAAATATGATGGACTGTCGCCGTTCTCACAAAAAAAATAACGGAGATCCATCCATGTCGAGCATTCCTTCCGTAGAAGGCAAGGCCAGTGCCCCCGCGCAAGGTCGCGTCACCCGACTGTTGAAGCTACTTGGCCCCGGTATCATCGCGGTACTGTCCTGGCTGGGCGCCGGCGACCTCATCACATCTTCCGTCGCCGGCGCGAACTACGGCTACGCCATGATGTGGGTGTTGGCGGTGTCCCTGCTGCTTCGATACCTGATCGTCAACATCATCGCGCGCTTCCAGCTCTGCAATAACCAGGGCATGACCATCCTGCAAGGCTACGCACAACTCAATCCGTTCTTTGCCTGGTTCCTGCTGGTGTATGCGCTGCTCATGGGGCATTTGATGAATGCCTACATGATCAAGGGCGCCGGCGAGGCCTTGGCCATGCTGCTCAAGACAGACTACCCGCTGCTCTGTTCGGTGGCGGTGGTGCTGGCGGTGTGGATGCTCGTCGGTCGTAATATCTACACAATGATCGAAGGCGTGATGAAGGCGCTGCTGGCGATCATGACCCTGGCGTTCCTGGCGCTGGCGGTGATGTCCGGACCGGATGTCGCCGGTATCGTCAAAGGCACCATCGGCTTCAGCATCCCGCCCGATGAAGGCGTGCACGGTGCGCTGCTGGTGGCGGTGTCGGTGATCGGTGCGGTGGCGGGTTCCATCGCCAACTTTGTCCACCCCTACGTCATGCGCCAGAAAGGTTGGGTCGGGCCGGAGCACAAGCGCATCCAGCGTAACGACCTGCTGTTTGCGGTGTTCGTCGGCATCGTCATCAACCTGGCAATCTGGATTGTCGGCGCGGAAATCCTGCGGCCCAACGGCATTGAGGTCAACACCCTGGGCGACCTGGGCAAGGCCCTGGAAATCTTCTTCGGCCCGATCGGTTGGTACGTCTTCTTCATCGGTGTCTTCGCCACCTTGTTTGCCAGTATTTCCGGCAAGACCACGGCGTTCCCGATGCTCATCACCGACGCCTTCCAGCACGTCAAGCCCGAGCGTCGCGAGCGTTATGGCAAGGAGTTCCATCGCGACCCGATGCACAAATGGTTCATGCTGTTCATCCTCGTGACACCGCTGATCTGGTCGTTGCCGGGCATGCCGGACTTCGTGACCCTGACCATCGGTGTCAATGCGCTGAACATCGTTGGCTTGCCGGTGATTTCCCTGGGCCTGTTGATCATGTCCAACCAGAAGTCGTTGCTGAGCAAGGAATACCGCAACAACCTGTTCGAAAACATCGCCCTGGTCTTTGCCACTGGCCTGGCGCTGTGGGTCGCGTTCCAACTGGGCGTCGATCTGTTCACCTGAGGCCTGGTCATTCACCTTCGCGGGGGCTGCTAGACTTTACCGTCCAGTCCCTTTCGGAGAAGCGCAATGAACAATAAAAACAGGATCTGTCTCTGGTACGACGGCACTGCGCAGGAAGCGGCGGAGTTCTACGCAAGGACGTTTCCCGACAGCGCAGTGAACACCATCCATCATGCGCCGGGCGATTACCCTGCCGGTCAGCAGGGCGATGTGATCACCGTGGATTTCACGGTGATCGGCATCCCTTGTATCGGGCTCAACGGCGGGGCGATGTTCAAGCACAACGAGGCTTTTTCGTTCCAGGTCGCCACCGATGACCAGGCCGAAACGGACCGCTTGTGGAATGCGATCATCGACAACGGCGGCCAGGCCAGCGCCTGCGGCTGGTGCAAGGACAAATGGGGCGTGTCGTGGCAGATCAGCCCTCGGGTGCTGGTGGATGCGGTCACCAGCGCCGACAAGGCCGCCGCCAAGCGTGCCTTCGAAGCCATGATGACGATGACCAAGATCGACATCGCGGCGATCGAGGCAGCGGTGAAAGGTTGACGCTTCGCCATCGCGGACCTGCTCGCGATGGCATTGCTTTGTCGCCCTCAGGTCAACGCGTTACCTGTCGACTTCAGGCAATTTGGCGATCACCTTGATCTCGAACTGAAAACCGTACAGCCACGTCACGCCCACCGCCGTCAGCGTCGGGTGCGGCGCGTTGCCCCAGAATTCGGGCACGACACTCCAGACTCGCTCGAAAATCGACTGCGGGTCGACCATGAAGACCGTGACATCGACCACATCGTCAAAGCTGCAGTCAGCGGCGGCGAGTATCGCCTTGAGATTGTTGAAGGCGCGGCGGACCTGGTCTTCCAGCACGGGCTCGGGTGAGCCATCCTCAGTGCTGCCGACTTGCCCGGAGACGAACAGGAAACCATTGGAACGAATCGCCGGCGAATAGCGGTTGCGTTCGTATAGCGCCTGGCGTCCGGGTGGGAAAACTACGTCACGCGGTGTCATGGGAACCTCCGGAAATCATGTGGAACGACGCGAATTCATCGTTGCAGTCACTCTAGGGGCTTGTACCGGGGCGATAAACGAGCAACCTTGGCGCTCACTGTTCGTGAATCCCAAACAATCTGACGGAGGCGGCGGGAAAGATGGATCGTTTCGATGCGATGCAAGCGTTTGTTCGAGTGGTGGAGGCGGGCAGTTTTACCAAGGCGGCGCAAACCCTGCACATGAGCAAGACCACTGTGACCCAGTTGGTGCAGCAGCTCGAGGCACGCTTGCGGGTCAAGCTGCTCAACCGCACGACGCGCAAGGTCAATGTCACCGCTGACGGTGCAGTCTTCTACGAGCGGGCGATTCGCCTGCTGGCGGACATGGACGATGCCGAGACCAGCCTGTCGGGCGCCCAGGCGCTGCCTCGAGGGCGTTTGCGGGTTGATGTGCCGAGCCCGCTGGCCGCGATGATCCTGGTGCCGGCGCTGCCAGCTTTTCATGCCCGCTACCCGGACATCCAGATCGACATGGGCGTGAGCGATCGCATCGTCGACATCATTGACGAAAACGTCGATTGCGTGGTGCGTGGCGGCGAACTGAAGGACCAGTCGCTGATTGGCCGGCGCGTCGGCGACCTGGCCCTCGGCGTCTTCGCCGCGCCGAGTTACCTGGCGCGCGTGGGCACGCCCGTTCATCCCCGGGAACTGGAGGAATCCGAGCACCGCATCGTCGGTTTCCTCTGGGCACGCACCGGTAAAGCGCTGCCTTACGCCATGCACAACCACGACGAGCGCCTGCACATCAAAGGGCGCTACGTCGTGGCGGTCGACGATGGCAACGCTTACCTCGCCGCAGGCCTGGCGGGGTTGGGAATACTCTGGCTGCCCAGCTACATGTCACGACTCCACGAGGCGCAGGGCACGCTGGTGCCGCTGTTCACAGGCTGGCGCCTGGACCCGATGCCGCTCTACGTGGCTTACCCGCCGAACCGGCATATCAGCGCCAAGCTGCGGGTGTTCATTGACTGGGTGGTGGAGCTGATGGCGCAACACGCGCCTATCCTTGATCGGCACACGTCATGAAATCTTTCTTGAATGCAGAGGAGAGCAGCGATGGACCGATTCACCGGCGGTTGTCTGTGCGGCAACGTTCGTCTTGAAGCCTCCGGCCGCCCTCACCGGGTTGGCCTTTGCCACTGCCTGGATTGCCGCAAGCACCATGGCGCAGTGTTTTTCGCGGCGGCCGTGTTCCCCCAGGACGCGGTGACCATCACGGGCGAAACCCGGGACTACGCCGGGCGTTTTTTCTGCCCCCACTGCGGCTCGTCACTCTTCGCTCGCAGCGGCGACGAAATCGAAGTGCACCTCGGCGCGCTCGACGCCCCTGATCAACTGACGCCCACCTACGAATGCTGGACCGTGCGCCGTGAGTCCTGGTTGCCGGCATTTGCGTTGGCGCGGCGGTATCAGGGCGATCGCGAGGGTAGCGGGCGGTCGGAGGAGTAGGGCCTGCGAGGCGCTCAGGCCGGTTCGCCTATGCACCACCATTGGACTGTAACGTTGTTTTCAGGGTGGACTACGTTTCGCCCGTGCTCAGTGAAATGCGGTGGAACGTGCAGCGCCAACTTATCGCTGATCCTTTGGGGCGCTAGCGCGTTCGCGTCGCTGAGGAAACCCAGGTAGTAGTCTTTGTCATAAAAAATGGTGACTTCGCTTTCATAGAGCCATGGCCATGTCAGAAGGCAGGCGACGCGGTAATAACCTTCGGAGCGGTCCGCCGCCCGGGATAGGTGGGTCGCTGCCTCAAGCAACTGCTGGACGCAGAACGCCTGGACTTCGATCCGGGCTTGATCGCCTTCGACCAGCAGCTCGTGGACCGGGATTTTCCAGTTCGAGTATCGGTAACCGTCCTGCCGTGGATAGAAATTGCCTTCGAAACCCGACGCCCAGCGCTCGATTGAGCGAAGGCGGCGATGCAGGCCCCTAAGTGGCTTTCCGTTGACGCTGATTTGCCGCATTGATGTGTCCTGCCAAACGAGGCCGGCCATTCTCCGGGCTCCACTGCGGCAATCCAAGGATAGCGCTGGCCAATTCGGTGTCATTTGGTGTCAGCGATATCCGAGTAATCAGCCAAACCCGACAATCGCCTTGATCTCCAGATACTCCTCGAACCCATGGACCCCATATTCGCGCCCATTGCCAGAGCGCTTGTATCCGCCGAACGGGGCCATGGGGTTCCAGGCCGGGTAGTTCAGCAGCACTTGTCCGGCGCGGATGCGCGCGGCCACGGCGCGTGCTTGATCCAGGTCCTGGCCCTGGATGTGCGCACCGAGCCCGTAAACGGTGTCGTTGGCGATGGCGACGGCTTGGTCCAGGGTGTCATACGGGATAATGCACAGCACCGGGCCGAAGATTTCTTCCTGGGCGATGCGCATGCCGTTGTCGACTTGCGAGAACACCGTTGGCCGGGTGTAGAAGCCTTTGGCAAAACCGTCCACACGGCCTGGTCCGCCGCAAATCAACTTGGCGCCTTCCGCGATGCCCGCTTCGATCATCGCCTGCACGCGCTTGTACTGGGCCTCGTTGGCGATCGGGCCCAGCACGGTGTCTTCCGACTGTGGGTCGCCGACAACAATCGCATTGGCCGTGGCGGCCGCCAGTGCCTCGACTTCCGCCAGGCGGTTCCTCGGCACGATCATCCGCGTCGGTGCGCTGCAAGACTGGCCGACATTGCGCAACGCCGACATCACGCCTGGCGGCACGGCCTTGGCGAAATCGGCGTCGGGCAAGAATACGTTCGGCGACTTGCCGCCCAGCTCTTGGGTGACGCGTTTCACCGTTGGGGCCGCGGCTTGCGCGACCAAGGCGCCCGCGCGGTTGGAGCCGGTGATGGAGATCATGTCGATCTCGGGGTGCGCCGCCATGGCCGCGCCGACTTCGGCACCGCCGCCGTTGACGAGATTGAACACGCCCGCCGGCAGACCGGCGTCATGCACCAATTGGGCGAACAACAGGGCGCTCAAGGGGGACAGTTCGCTGGGCTTGAGCACCACGGTGCAACCGGCGGCAATCGCCGGGGCAACCTTGGCGGTGATCTGGTAGAGCGGCCAGTTCCAAGGCGTGATCAGACCGCACACCCCGATGGGTTCACGCACGATGGCGGTGCCGTTCTCGATCTTTTGGAATTCATAGGTGGACAGCACATCGTGCGCCACCCGGACGTGTTCGGCCGCCAGCGGCACTTGCATGGATCGGGCAAAACCGATCGCCGCGCCCATTTCCAGGGACAATACCTGGGCCAGGGATTCCTGATGTTCGAGGATCAGCTCATGGAGCTTGCCGAGGATTTTCGCGCGATCGGCCACTGGCGTCGCGGCCCAGCCCGGCATCGCCGCCCGGGCTGCCGCGACGGCACGGTCAACGTCGTCGGACGATCCTTGGGCAACCTCGGCGACTACCTCCCCGGTAGCCGGATTGATCACAGCCAGCGTCGTCGCTTGGGCCGGCAACTGCCAACGACCATTGATGTAGAACTGTCCGGTGTTGTGCGGAATATAAGAGGGTTTGGTCATCCTTCGGGCTCCCGTAGAGCGTTGATGACACTGCCGGCAGCAGGTCGTGATTGCATGCCCATAAACTAACAAAGCGGTCCTGGCGGGTTGTGCCGTTGTTGGGCTCGGCAAAGAAGAATCTGCTGTATCTGTCGGGCTAACTTTGCAAAAACGTAGCGAAGGGGCTTCGCAGGCCCGGCGTTACCGAGGCGTCGCCCGCCACCGCAAAAGCGCCGGCGCCCGACGGGCGGTGCACAAGGTTCGGATCTGCTGGCGCAACCAGCGCACATCGTGACGGCGCGGCGTCGGCAAGCGCCTGGGTTTGGTCCGGCCGACCAGCTCGGTAAAGGTCTGGATGAACGAGGCCGGGTCGCCGATGCCCTTGAGCTTGCGCTGTAGTTTTCCGTCTTTATAGAACAAGACAGTGGGCGTGCCGGTGACTTCCGGGTGCCGGGGCGATTGATCGGTGCTCAGTTTGTAGATCACGGCCCGACTCTCGAACGTCTCGGCGACCTTGCAGAACAGCGGGTCGGCCATCCCACAGGCGTAGCACTGCGGATGGCCGAAATAGAAGACCACCGGGCGCCAGGTCTTGAGCGCCTTGCGGTAGTCCTTCTGAGTGCTGACGTGGGTAATGAGCGAGCTCATGGCGGCTTTCCCTGTTTCGAGACGTGCCCAAAACCATAATCAACATGACCGGGTGTCGCTACTGTCAAAGTTGACAGGTTGGCGGAGCCATTTCGGTGCGGTGGGGTGTTTTGCGCACTTGATGTGCTTCGCGCTGGGGCCTTGCTACTCGGCAGCCGTAGCCAACGGTAGCAACCGTAGACGCGCGATGATTTCGCACGGCATCGGCTGTTTTTCTATCTGCCTGATTTCCTTGAGGTTCCATTTTTCTCTCCACCGCGCCGAAAGGCTGTGGCACACTTTCTGCTGTCTATTCCGTTGTTACATACCACATTCCGGTATAGCGGAATAAACTCACCTTGGAGTGCTTGCCATGCAACGCCGACCTTCCTTGTTCAAAGCGTGTGTTTTTTTCTTCGCAGCCACGACGGCTGCCATGGGTGTCGCCCAGGCGGCCGACAGCAAGCTCGACAGCGTGCTGCAACGCGGGAAATTGATCGTGGGCACCGGCAGCACCAACGCGCCGTGGCACTTCCAGGGAGCGGATGGCAAGTTGCAGGGGTTCGATATCGACATTGCGCGGATGGTCGCCAAGGGCCTGTTCAATGATCCGGAGAAAGTCGAGTTCGTGGTGCAGTCGTCCGACGCGCGGATTCCCAACTTGCTGACCGACAAGGTCGACATGAGTTGCCAGTTCATCACCGTCACCGCCAGTCGCGCCCAGCAAGTGGCGTTCACCCTCCCTTACTACCGCGAAGGGGTGGGCCTGCTATTGTCGGCAAACAGCAAGTACAAGGAGATCGAAGACCTCAAGGCGGCGGGCGATGACGTCACCGTGGCGGTGTTGCAGAACGTCTATGCCGAAGAACTGGTGCACCAGGCGCTGCCCAAGGCCAAGGTCGATCAATACGACAGTGTCGACTTGATGTATCAGGCGGTGAACTCCGACCGCGCCGATGCCGCCGCCACCGACCAGTCTTCGGTCAAATACCTGATGGTGCAGAACCCTGGACGCTACCGCAGCCCGGCCTATGCCTGGAGCCCGCAAACCTATGCCTGTGCAGTCAAGCGCGGCGACCAGGACTGGTTGAACTTCGTCAACACCGCCCTGCACGAGGCCATGACTGGCGTGGAGTTCCCCACCTATGCGGCGTCGTTCAAGCAGTGGTTCGGCGTCGAGCTGCCGTCGCCTGCCATTGGTTTTCCGGTTGAATACAAATGACCCTGTGAGCCCGGAGCGCCACATCAAGGCGCTCCGACTAAGGTATTGCCGACCATGAATTATCAGTTGAACTTTGCCGCCGTCTGGCGCGATTTCGATACCTTGCTGGCGGGGCTGGGCCTGGGCCTTTCCCTGGCGCTGGTGTCGATTGCCATCGGTTGCGTGATCGGCCTGCTGCTGGCGTTCGCGCTGCTGAGCAAGCACCGCCTGCTGCGAGTGCTGGCCTCGGTGTACGTCACGGTGATCCGCAATACGCCGATCCTGGTGTTGATCCTGCTGATCTATTTCGCCTTGCCGAGCCTGGGCATTCGCTTGGACAAGCTGCCGTCGTTTGTCATCACGCTTTCGTTATACGCCGGGGCCTACCTGACCGAAGTGTTCCGCGGTGGGCTGGTGAGCATTCACAAGGGACAGCGTGAGGCGGGATTGGCGATCGGCCTGGGTGAGTGGCAGGTGAAGGCCTACGTCACCGTGCCGGTGATGTTGCGCAATGTGCTGCCGGCTTTGTCCAACAATTTCATCTCACTGTTCAAGGACACGTCCCTGGCGGCGGCGATTGCCGTGCCGGAGCTGACCTATTACGCCCGCAAAATCAACGTGGAGAGCTACCGGGTGATCGAAACCTGGCTCGTGACCACGGCCCTGTATGTCGCGGCCTGTTACCTCATTGCCATGCTGCTGCGGTATTTCGAGCAGCGCCTGGCGATCCGCCGTTAGGAGTGTTCCATGTACGAATCCCCCAGTTGGTTGCATGAGTTGTGGGTCGCCCGGGACACCTTGCTGGCCGGTTTCCTCACCAGCGTGCAGTGTTCGCTGCTGGCGATTGTGTTGGGCACCTTGATCGGTGTCGCCGCCGGGCTGGCGCTGACCTACGGGCGGGCCTGGACGCGCGCGCCGTTTCGTTTCTACGTCGACCTGATTCGCGGCACGCCAGTGTTTGTGCTGGTGCTGGCCTGCTTCTACATGGCGCCGGCGCTGGGCTGGCAGATCGGCGCGTTCCAGGCCGGCGTGCTGGGCCTGACGCTGTTCTGCGGCTCCCACGTGGCCGAGATCGTGCGCGGTGCCTTGCAGGCCTTGCCCCGTGGGCAGATGGAAGCGAGCCAGGCCATCGGCCTGACGTTCTACCAGGCGCTAGGCTATGTGCTGTTGCCCCAGGCGTTGCGGCAGATCCTGCCGACCTGGGTCAACTCCTCCACCGAGATCGTCAAGGCCTCGACCTTGCTGTCGGTGATCGGCGTTGCGGAATTGCTGCTCAGCACCCAGCAGATCATCGCCCGGACCTTCATGACCCTGGAGTTCTACCTGTTCGCCGGGTTTCTCTTTTTCATCATCAACTACGCCATCGAATTGCTCGGGCGGCACATTGAAAAACGGGTGGCCTTGCCATGACTGACGTATCCCTCTCCAACGCCCAACCGCTGCTGGACATTCGCGGCCTGCGCAAACAATACGGCCCGCTGGAAGTGCTCAAGGGCGTGGACCTGAGCATGCAGCGCGGCAACGTGGTCACGCTCATCGGTTCCAGCGGCTCGGGCAAGACCACGCTGTTGCGCTGCGTGAACATGCTGGAAGAATTCCAGGGCGGCCAGATCGTGCTCGACGGCGAGTCCATCGGTTATGACGAGGTGGACGGCAAGCGTGTCCGCCATCCCGAAAAAGTCATCGCCCGACACCGGGCGATGACCGGCATGGCCTTCCAGCAATTCAACCTGTTTCCCCATTTGACCGCGCTGCAGAACGTCACGCTGGGACTGCTCAAGGTGAAAAAACTGCCCAAGGACGAAGCGGTGGCCCTGGCTGAAAAATGGCTCCAGCGGGTCGGCTTGCTGGAACGGCGCGATCATTTTCCCGGTCAGTTGTCCGGCGGCCAGCAGCAGCGCGTGGCGATTGCCCGGGCCATTGCGATGAACCCGAGCCTGATGCTGTTCGACGAAGTGACTTCGGCCCTTGACCCGGAGCTGGTCGGCGAAGTGCTGAACGTGATCAAGGGGCTGGCCGAAGACGGCATGACCATGCTGCTGGTGACTCACGAAATGCGCTTTGCCTTCGAGGTGTCCGACAAGATCGTCTTCATGAACCAGGGCCGCATCGAAGAACAGGGACCGCCGAAGGACTTGTTCGAACGCCCGCAATCGCCACGCTTGGCGGAATTCCTCAAGAACACCCGTTTTTAAATTCAATTCAACAAGGAGATAACCATGAGCATTACGCGCTACGGCACCGGCAGCACCGCGGGCGGCGGCCAGCCACGGCCCTTCGCCCGCGCCGTGGAGGCCGATGGTTGGCTGCATGTGTCCGGCCAGGTGCCGGCGGTCAATGGCGAGATCGTTGCCGGGGGGATCGTCGAGCAGACGCACCAGACCATGAAGAACCTGGTGGCCATTCTCGAAGAGGCCGGCTACGGCCTGGAGGATGTGGTGCGCTGTGGCGTCTGGCTGGATGACCCGCGGGACTTCTGGAGTTTCAACAAGGTCTTCGGCGAGTACTTCAGCCCGGAACACGCCCCGGCCCGGGCTTGTGTGCAGGCGAGCATGATGGTCGATTGCAAGGTCGAGATCGATTGTGTGGCGTACAAGAAAAAAGGATGAACCCGATATTCTGGCGAATTCGCTTTTGTGGCGAGGGAGCTTGCTCCCGCTGGCCTGCGCAGCAGGCCCATCTTTTTGCGACTGCTGCGCAGCCGAGCGGGAGCAAGCTCCCTCGCCACAATAAAGATACATGCGACTATGAGTGAAACTTCAGGAACCAAAGACATGACCGAAGACACCATCAAACGCCGGGCCCGAGGATTGGATCGGGCGTTCGATATTCTCGATTTCCTCAAGGAAATCGGCCAGCCGCTGCGCCCGAACGATATTGCCAGCGGCATCGGCAGCCCCAAGTCCACGGTCTATGAGCTGGTGGCGTCGCTGCTGGAGCGGCGCATCCTCGAGCCGGTGGGCAAGGACGGTCACGTCTATCTGGGCCGCCAGTTGTATTTTCTCGGGCAGGCGCACCTGCGGCATTTCGATTTGAGCCGCGAGGCCGATCACGCCTTGCAGGAAATCGTCCGCCAGACCCGGGAAACGGCGCAGATGTGCCTGCTCAACGGGCGCAAATACACCGTCGCGCTGATGAAGGAGGGCGAGCGGCATTTTCGCATTTCGTCGGACATCGGCGAGAACGCGCCGATCCCCTGGACCGCGTCCGGGCGCCTGCTGCTGGCGCATTTGAGCGACCAGCAGATCGTCGACCTGATCGACCCGGACGACTTCATCCTGCCGGACGGCGAGCGCCTGCCCCTTGAGCAGTTCCTCAAGGAAATCCGCCAGGCCGGCATGGATGGATTTTTCTCCTTCGACAGCGTTGCCGACACCTTCACCCATTGCTTCGCCGCCCCGGTCAAAGACCCCAATGGCGTGGCGATTGCGACCCTGTGCATCGTCGCCCCGAGGGCCGACGCCAAGGACAATTACGCCGACTACCGCCGGGTGCTGATCGAAAGCGCCAACAACCTGGCCCGTCGCATCAACGAATAGACAGCCGAGGCTGTGTGAGGAGTTCAACCATGTCTTCTGCGATTCATAACGCTGGCGTCGAGAAGGGCGCTGCCGCGCCGGGTACCCATTTGCTGCGGGACGTCAGCCTGCCGGCACTGGTGCTGCACCGCGACGCGTTGGAACACAACATTCGCTGGATGCAGACATTCGTCAGTGACA
Source organism: Pseudomonas sp. SWRI154 (assembly GCF_014268645.1). Taxonomy (NCBI): domain Bacteria; kingdom Pseudomonadati; phylum Pseudomonadota; class Gammaproteobacteria; order Pseudomonadales; family Pseudomonadaceae; genus Pseudomonas; species Pseudomonas sp. SWRI154. The sequence continues at coordinate 189,349 of NZ_JABWQW010000001.1, read as the reverse complement.
GCGGTGCCGAGCTGGCCCCCCATGGCAAGACCAGCATGACCCCGGCACTGTTTCGCCGCCAGATCGAGGCCGGCGCCTGGGGCCTGACCCTCGCCACGGCGGTGCAGACCCGCGCCGCCTACACCCATGGCGTGCGCCGTGTGCTGATGGCCAACCAGTTGGTGGGCAGGCCGAACATGGCGCTGATCGCCGATCTGCTGGGCGACCCGACGTTCGAATTCCATTGCCTGGTTGATCATCCAGACAACGTCGCCGAGCTCGGGGCTTATTTCGCCTCTCGCGGTGCGCGCTTGAATGTGATGATCGAATACGGCGTGGTCGGTGGTCGTTGTGGGTGCCGGACCGAGGCCGAGGTGCTGGCCCTGGCAAAGGCCATCGGCGCGCAACCGGCGCTGGCATTGACCGGTATCGAAGGCTACGAAGGGGTGATCCACGGCGACCACGCCGTCAGCGGCATCCGTGCGTTCGCCGCGTCCCTGGTGGGACTGGCGATGCAGTTGCAGGACAGCGGCGCGTTTGCCATCGACAAACCCATCGTTACCGCCTCGGGTTCGGCCTGGTATGACCTGATCGCCGAGTCGTTCGAAGCGCGCAATGCCCACGGACGTTTCCTCAGCGTGCTGCGTCCCGGCAGTTACGTGGCCCATGATCATGGCATCTACAAAGAGGCGCAGTGCTGCGTACTGGAGCGGCGCAACGACTTGCACGAAGGCCTGCGCCCGGCCCTGGAAGTCTGGGCCCACGTGCAATCGTTGCCGGAGCCGGGCTTCGCGGTGATTGCCCTGGGCAAGCGCGACGTCGCCTACGACGCCGGGTTGCCGGTGCCGCTCAAGCGCTACGCGCCCGGTTCGGATTCGGTGGCTGGGGACGACATCAGCGGCTGCAAGGTGACGGCGGTGATGGACCAGCATGCGTTCATGACGGTGGCGTCGGGCATCGAGTTGCGGGTAGGCGACGTCATTGCGTTCGGCACCTCCCATCCGTGCCTGACGTTCGACAAATGGCGGGTGGCGTGCCTGGTGGATGAGGGATTGCGGGTAGTCGAAAGCATGGAAACCTGTTTCTAACGTTCAGACCGAGTCGTGCCCAGACCTCCTCGAAATGCCAGGACTTATCCATGACAGCTTCAAAACCTCGCATCGCGCTGATCGGCGAATGCATGATCGAACTGCAAGAACGCGCCGACGGCAGCCTGCAGCAGAGCTTCGGCGGTGACACGCTGAACGCCGCGGTGTACCTGGCCCGGGCCTTGGGCGACAAAGGTTCGGTGGATTACGTCACCGCCCTGGGCGATGACAGTTTCAGCGACGCCATGTGTCAAGGCTGGGCGGTTGAAGGTATTGGCCTGGGCATGGTCCAGCGCTTGCAGGGGCGTCTGCCGGGCCTGTATTGCATCCAGACCGATGCGGCCGGTGAGCGGCGTTTCCTGTACTGGCGCAACGAGGCGGCGGTGCGCGAGTGCTTCACCACGCCGGCCGCCGCGCCGATCCTGGCGGCGTTGCCTGGCTATGACGTGCTTTATTTCAGTGGCATTACCCTGGCGGTCATCGGCGAGCAGGGGCGGCGCAAACTCATCGAGACCCTGATCGAGGCGCGCCGGCGCGGCGCCCAAGTGGTGTTCGACAATAATTACCGGGCCAGGCTTTGGCCCTCGGTCGAGGCCGCCCGCGTGGCTTATCGCAGCGTGTTGCCCTACGTCGAGCTGGCGCTGTTGACGGTGGATGACGAACAGGCGTTGTACGGTCACGCCGACAGCGAGGCGGTGTTTGCCGCGTATGCGCAACTGGGCACGCCGGAAGTAGTGCTCAAGCGCGGCGCCGAGGCCTGTCTGATCCGTTGTGACGGTCGGTCTTACGAAGTGCCTGCCCAGCGGGTCGAACGGGTGGTGGACACGACGGCGGCGGGTGACTCGTTCAGCGCCGCCTACCTGGCCAGCCGCTTGCTGGGTGGCAACCCGGCGGAGGCGGCCGAGGCCGGGCACCTGTTGGCGAGCCGGGTGATCCAGGCGCCGGGGGCGTTGATTGCCAGGTAGCGACATCCCTAGAGATCATGCATTTGTGGCGAGGGGTCGGCTCGCAGCCCGGGATCGCTTCAATCCCGGTAAAAAACCTGCACCAGGTGATAGCCGAACTTGCTCTTGATCGGCCCGTGCACCACTCGCAGCGGCTTCTTGAAAATCACCGCGTCGATGGCGCCGACCATCTGCCCCGGCCGTACTTCACCCAGGTCACCGCCGCGCTTGCCGGAGGGGCAGGTGGAGTATTTCTTGGCCAGGACGTCGAACGCCTCGCCCTTGGCGATGCGTTGCTTGAGCTGTTCGGCTTCTTCGGCGGTTTTCACCAGGATATGGCGGGCTTGGGCTTTCATTGCAGCGGTGACCTGAGCGGTGCAAAAGGGCGGCGATTATGCCTCAAGTCACTTGCCATGGTTGATCATCGCCCGAATTTTGGTGGCCAGCAGATCCAGGGTGAACGGCTTCGCGACCATGTCCATGCCTTGATCCAGGAACCCTTGGCGCTCGGTGGCTTTCTGTGCGTAACCGGTCATGAACAATACTTTCAAGTCGGGCCTGTGCTGGCGGGCGATTTCCGCCAACTGCCGGCCATTCATGCCCGGCAGGCCGACGTCGGTCACCAGCAGATCGATGCGCTGCCTGGACTCCAGCAACGCAATGGCCTGTTTCGCCTCTTCGGCTTCGAGGGCGGTATAGCCCAAGGCGTGCAGCAGATCGAGCACCAACATGCGCACCGCCGGTTCGTCTTCCACCAGCAGCACGGTTTCGCCGGCGTTGGCTGGCGGTGCGTCGGTGGTCGCCGGTTCGGCAGCCTGCTCGGCCGGCGCAACGTGCAGCCGCGGCAGGTACAGCTGCACGCGCGTGCCTTGGCCTGGCACGCTGTCCAGGCTCAGGTGGCCACCGGATTGCTGGGCAAATCCGTAGATCATCGACAATCCCAGGCCGGTGCCCTGGCCGATGGGCTTGGTGGTAAAGAACGGATCGAAGGCCTTTGCCAGCACCGCGGGCGTCATGCCGGTGCCGTTATCGCGCACGGCGATCATCACGTAATCGCCAGCTTTTACCGGCTCCAGTGTGTTGATGTCGTGGCCGTCGAGGTAGACGTTGGCGGTTTCGATGGTCAATTCGCCGCCGTCAGGCATCGCGTCCCGGGCGTTGATCACCAGGTTGAGCAGGGCATTTTCCAGTTGGCTGGCATCGGTGCTGACCGGCCACAGCTCACCGGCCATTTGCAGCCGCAAGACGATGTGATCGCCTGTGGTCCGGCTCAACAAGTCTTCGAGTGAATGCACCAGGGCGTTGGCATCCAATGGCTTGCGGTCCAGCGACTGGCGCCGGGAGAAGGCCAGCAGGCGATGGGTCAGGGCGGCGGCGCGGTTGGCCGAGGAAATGGCCGCTTCGGTAAAGCGGCCTATCTCGGCAGCACGGCCGGAGGCGATGTAGCGCTGCATCAGGTCCAGGCTGCCGAGAATCCCCGTGAGCATGTTGTTGAAGTCATGGGCGATGCCGCCCGTGAGCTGGCCCACCGCTTCCATTTTCTGCGCATGGCGCAGCGCTTCCTCGGCGCGCTCGCGTTCGAACATTTCGCTTTGCAGGCGATGGTTGGCTTCGGCCAATTGCTGGGTGCGGGCAATCACCCGTTCTTCCAGCGTTTCGTTGAGGTTGCGCAGGGCTTCCTCGGTTTTCTTGCGGTCGGTCTCGTCGATTACAAAGATGTAGAAGCCGTTCACCGCTCCGTCGCCGCCACGGCGGGGCAGGTAATTGATCAAGGCGTGGCGCGGCCGGCCGTCACGGTGGGCCGATTCAACGGTGAAGCTGCACGGCTTGCCAGCCAGGGCGCCGGCGATCTGTTCAGCGCGGGCCGCGTAGGCTTCTTCGCCGATGACTTCGCGAATGGTCTTGCCGTACAGCTCCTGCGGGGTCAGTCCATACCAGTTCAGGTAGGCGCTGTTATTGAGCCGGAAGCGTTCTTCGCGATCGACGTAGCTGATCAGCACCGGCATGGCGTTGATGATCAATTGCAGCTCGGTCTGGCTCTGGCGCAAGGCGTGTTCGGTGCGTTTGCGTTCGGTCAAGTCCAGCGCCGCGCCGAGAAAACGCTTGGGTCGACCATGACGATCCTTGTAGCAACGCCCGCGCACGAACACCCAGCGCAGCTCCCCGTCAGGCTGCAGCAGGCGGTATTCCTCGGCGTATTCGGTGCCATGGGTGATGCAATGCTTGATGCTGCGCGCGACCATCGCCCGGTCTTCGGGATGCACGCCTTCGAGGTAGGCGTTGATGGGTAATTGGCGCGACAGATGCGGATCGACGCCATGGAGCAGGGCGAAATGCGCATCGGCGATGAAGCGGTCTTCGCGGATGTCCCAATCCCAGGTGCCCAGCGCATCGGTGGCCGCCAGCGCCAGTTGCAGGCGTTCTTCGCTTTCCTGCTGGGCCTTGAGGCTGGCCTCGGAGCGCCGCTCGAATTCCTGGGCCAGGCGCCGCCGTTCGCTGGTCTCGATGGCGGTGATCAGGATTCCCGCTACGCTGCCGCTCTCGTCATGCACCGGGCTGTAGGTCAAGTCCAGCCAGACATCACAGAGTCGCCCGCTGAAAGGCATGCGCCACTGCTGGTCGCGGCAGGTGCGCATGCGGCCTTGTAACACGCTGTGATAAATCCCTTCGGCCATTTCCCGAAGTTCGGGCCAGGCCGTATGGGTGGGCTGGCCAAATGCCCGGGGATGTTTGTCGCCGACCAGCCGGGCGTAGGCGTCGTTGTACAGATGGGTCAGCTGCGGGCCCCACAGCACGGCCATCGGCATGGGCGAGTGGAGCATGATGTCCACGGCGGTGCGCAGGCTCTGCGGCCAGGTTTCGATGGCGCCCAGCGGGCTGGAAGTCCAGTCCAGGCGGGCGATCACCTGCTGTATGTCGCTGCTGGCGGGTATTGCGTTCATCACGGGAATTCCTGGATGTCATGTCGATGCTGCGGCTTCTACTATCCTCTGGAGAAGGTAAGCGCGGGTTGATCTGAGGTTTTTCCGGCTCGGGTCAGCGTGTCCATTGATGTTAGTGGAAGTATTTTTGACCATGGAAATTGATCCTTTATTACGAATCCTGGCCAGCCAGGACGGCTCCGACCTCTACATGTCCACCGGTGCACCGCCCTGTGCGCGTTTTGAAGGCGTGCTCAAGCCGCTGAGCAACCAGGCGTTCAAGGTCGGCGACATCGCCGGGCTTGCCGAGTCATTGATGGACGCCGAACAACGCCTTGAGTTCGATCGGGAACTGGAAATGAACTTGGCGATTTCCCTGGCCGGTGTCGGGCGGTTCCGGGTCAACATCTTCAAGCAACGCAATGACGTGTCCATGGTGATACGCAACGTCAAGTTGGATATCCCACGTTTCGAAGACTTGAAACTGCCGAAAGTGCTGCTGGAAACGATCATGCAGAAGCAGGGGTTGATGCTGTTCGTCGGCGCGACCGGGTCAGGCAAGTCGACGTCCCTGGCGGCGTTGATCGATTACCGCAACCGCAACAGCAGCGGCCACATCATCACCATCGAGGACCCGGTGGAATATATCCATCGGCATAAAAAATCGATCATCAACCAGCGGGAGGTCGGGGTCGACACCCGCAGCTTCCATGCCGCGCTCAAGAACACCCTGCGCCAGGCGCCGGATGTTGTCCTGATCGGCGAAATTCGCGACCGGGAAACCATGGAGCATGCCTTGGCCTTTGCCGACACCGGCCATCTGGTGATTTCCACCCTGCATGCCCACAACGCCAACCAGGCCCTGGACCGCGTGATCAATTTTTTCCCGGAAGAACGCCGGCCGCAGCTATTGAACGACCTGGGCAACAACCTCAAGGCGTTCGTCTCCCAGCGCCTGGTCCGCACACGCACTGGTCAGCGCCGGGCGGCGGTGGAGGTCATGCTGGGTTCGCCGACGGTGGCCGACCTGATTCGCCGCAACGAGTTTGGCGAACTCAAGGGCATCATGGAGAAGTCAGAGGAGCTGGGGATGCAGAGCTTTGATCAAGCGCTGTTCAACTTGGTGGTCGAGGGCGCGATTGATGAGGAGCAAGCGCTGAAAAATGCCGACTCGGCGAACAACTTGCGTTTGCGCCTGAAGCTGCATGCCGAGTCGGGCGCGACGCCACCGGCCGATCCACCAGCGGGGGAGTGGGGATTGATGGATTGATTGGCCGGACGCTGCGCTCCTGGCCTCAGGTCGCAAGCTCCGGTCGCTCGCGAAACTGCTCCAACGCCTCGGGATTGGCCAGTGCGTCGGTATTCTTCACCGCCTCGCCATGCACCACGTTGCGCACAGCCAGCTCCACCACCTTGCCGCTGATGGTTCGCGGAATGTCGCTGACCGCGAGGATTCTCGCCGGCACATGCCGTGGCGTGGTGTTGGCTCGGATGACCTGGCGAATCTTCTGCTCCAAGGCCTCATCCAGCGTCACGCCATCGCGCAGGCGCACGAACAGCACCACTCGCACATCGCCTTGCCATTGCTGGCCGATGGCGACGCTGTCCAGCACCGCGTCGACTTTTTCCACTTGCCGATAGATCTCCGCCGTGCCAATGCGCACGCCGCCGGGGTTGAGCACCGCGTCGGAACGCCCGTGGATCAGGAAACCGCCGTGAGGCAGTTCTTCGGCGTAATCGCCCTGGGACCACACGCCCGGAAACTGGCTGAAATAGGAGGCGCGAAGCTTTTCCTGGTGGGGATCATTCCAGAGCCCGATGGGCATGGCCGGAAAATGCCGGGTGCAGACCAGTTCGCCTTTTTCGCCGATCACCGCTTCGCCGGCCTCGTTCCAGACCTGCACCGCCATGCCCAGGCTCTTGCCCTGCATCTCGCCCCGGCGCACGGCTGACAGCGGATTGCCATTGACGAAACACGACACGATGTCGGTGCCGCCCGACATCGACGCCAGGCAGACATCGGCCTTGAAGTCGCGGTACACGTAATCGTAACTGTGGGGCGCCAGGGCCGAGCCGGTGGACAGGATCGTCCTGAGACTGCTCAGGTCATGAGCCTGGCGTGGCTTGATACCTTGGCTTTCCAAGGCCGCCAGGTATTTGGGGCTGGTGCCGAACACGCTGATGCGTTGTTGGTCGATCAGCGCCAGCAGGCGTTCGGGGCCGGGGTGGAACGGCGAACCGTCATAGAGCACCACCGCGCTGCCCACGGACAGGGCCGACACCAGCCAGTTCCACATCATCCAGCCGCACGTGGTGTAGTAGAACAACCGATCCTCGGGGCCGAGATCCACGTGCAAGCCGTGTTCCTTGACGTGTTGCAGCAGCACGCCACCGGTGCTGTGAACGATGCACTTCGGCACGCCTGTGGTGCCGCTGGAATAAAGGATGTACAGCGGATGATCGAACGGCACGCTGGCGAATTCCGGCTCGCCGCCGGGTTGATAGAAACCGTCCCATAGCGCCACGTTAGCCTGGGTCTTGAAACCCTCGGCGCATGCATCGGGCTGGGCATAAGGCAGTACGATCAATTGCTGCAAGGACGGCAATCGCTCAAGGATTTCGTTGACCTTCGGTCGTTGGTCGATGAGCTTGCCGGCATAGCGATAACCGGCGCAGGTGATCAGCACCTTTGGCTCGATCTGGCCGAACCGGTCGATGACGCCCTGGGTGCCGAAATCCGGCGATGAGCACGACCAGATCGCCCCCAGGCTCGTGGTGGCAAGCATGCCCACCAGCGTCTGCCAGGTGTTGGGCATGCAAGCGGCGACCCGGTCGCCTTGGACCACGCCAGCGGCCTGCAAGCTTTTTTGCAGGCCGGCGACGTGCGCGGCGAGTTCGGCCCAGGTCAAACGTTCTTCGCCGCCGTTCTCATCCAGGGCAACCACCGCCACGGCGTTATCGCGACGGCGTAGCAAGTGTTCGGCGAAATTCAGCGTCGCCCCCGGAAACCAACGGGCGTTGGGCATTTGCGGGCCTTCCACCAGCACCTCGGTGGGTGGCTGGTGAAAGCGAATGTCGAAGCAGTCGACGACGGCCTGCCAGAAGGCTTCGCGCTGGTCGATGCTCCAGGCGTGCAAGGCCGGGTAGTCGCTCAGTTGCAGGCCGTGCCGTTGCTTGATGAACTGGCAAAAGGCGTTCATGCGCGACTGGACGATGCGTTCGGGGCCGGGTTGCCAAAGGATGTCGGACATGGCGTGCCTCTTGTTTTTGGGGCTTACAAATAGTTCAGCACAAGGCGCTGGATGTGGCGAGGGAGCTTGCTCCCGCTCGGCTGCGCAGCAGACGTGTCTTGGGCCCGCTTCGCCCGAAGCGTCGGACCGGGCCAGCGGGACCAAGCTCCCTCGCCACAAAAGCTCGGTGCAGCAGGGTTACTGCGCCAACCACCCGCCATCGATATTCCACGCCGCGCCCCGCACCTGGCTGCCGGCTTCGCTGCACAGGAACAGCACCAGCTCGCCCAGTTGCGGCGGGGTGACGAATTCCAGCGACGGTTGCTTCTCGGCGAGCAGGTCATGCTGGGCCTGTTGTGGGTCGACGCCGGTGGCGATGCGATCGTCGATCTGCTTTTGCACCAGCGGCGTCAGCACCCAGCCCGGGCAGATCGCGTTGCATGTAACGTTGCTGGAGGCGGTTTCCAGGCCAACCACTTTGGTCAGGCCGATCACCCCATGCTTGGCGGCGACGTAGGCAGCCTTGCCCACCGAGCCCACCTGGCCGTGCACCGAGGCGATGTTGACGATCCGTCCCCAGCCCTTGGCTCGCATGCCCGGCAGGCTCAGGCGGGTGGCGTGGAACACTGAGGACAGGTTGATGGCGATGATCGAATCCCAGCGTTCCACCGGGAAATTTTCCACGGCGGCTACGTGCTGGATCCCGGCGTTGTTCACCAGGATGTCCACGCCGCCGAACTCACGCTCGGCGTAGGCAAGCATGTCGGCAATCTGCGCCGGGTCGCTGACGTCGGCCGGATGATGACCGACCTGGCCGCCGAACTGTTTCACCTCGGCGATCACTGCCGAGGCGTCGCCAAAGCCGTTGAGGATCAGGTTGGCGCCGGCCTTGGCCAAACTCAGGGCGATACCCAGGCCGATGCCGCTGGTAGAACCGGTGACCAGGGCAGTCTTGCCCGAAAGAGCGGTTGTCATGGGAACCTCACACAATGCCAGTGGCGTAGAACACACCGATCACGAAGAACACCGCGAGGGTCTTGATCAGCGTAATACAGAAAATATCTTTGTAAGCCTCACGGTGGGTCAGGCCGGTCACCGCCAGCAAGGTGATCACCGCGCCGTTGTGCGGCAGAGTGTCCATGCCGCCGCTGGCCATGGCGGCCACCCGGTGCAGCACTTCAAGCGGAATGTTGGCGGCATTGGCGGCACTGATGAAGGTTTCCGACATGGCCGCCAAGGCGATGCTCATGCCGCCCGACGCGGAGCCGGTGATCCCCGCCAGCAGCGTCACGGTCACGGCTTCGTTGACCAGTGGGTTGGGGATGTTCTTCAGCCAGTCAGCCAACACCAGGAAGCCCGGCAAGGATGCGATCACCGCGCCGAAACCGTATTCCGACGCGGTATTCATGGCCGCGAGCAATGCACCGCCCACCGCGCTCTTGCTGCCTTCAGCCAGCTTGCTGCGAATAGCCCGAAAGCCGAACAGCAACACCAGGACGATGCCCACCAGCAGCGCCGCCTGGACCGCCCAGATAGCGGTGAGTTTGGCGATGTCGCTGGTCACCGGCGTCGCCATGCCCGGCAGTGCCAGGCTATGGGATTTGCCGTACCACTGCGGGATCCACTGGGTGAACAGCAGGTTCATGATCCCCACCGCCAGCAGCGGCGAAACGGCGAGCCACGGGTTGGGCAGCTTGATGTCTTCGGCGGTCTCCGGCTCATTGCGCAGCTCGGTGCCGTAGCCTTCGCCCACGCGCTGGGCCTTGTTGCGCTGGCGCTGCAAAAACAGCATGCCGAAGCTGAAGACAAAGATCGTGCCGATCACACCCAGCCAAGGCGCGGCCCACGCGGTGGTGTTGAAGAACGTGCTGGGGATGATGTTCTGGATCTGCGGCGTGCCGGGCAGGGCGTCCATGGTGAACGAAAACGCACCGAGGGCGATGGTGGCCGGGATCAACCGCTTGGGAATATTACTCTGGCGGAACATCTCGGCGGCGAACGGGTAGACCGCGAACACCACGACGAACAGCGACACACCGCCGTAGGTCAGCAGCGCGCAGACCAGCACGATCACCAGCATGGCCTGGCGCGTGCCCAGCAGGCGAATCGCCGCCGCGACGATGGAACGGGAGAAACCCGACAGCTCGATCAGCTTGCCAAACACGGCGCCAAGCAGGAACACAGGGAAATACAACTTGATGAAACCGACCATTTTTTCCATGAACACCCCGGTGAACGCAGGGGCAACGGCGGATGGGTCGGTGAGCAGGACGGCGCCGAGGGCGGCGATCGGGGCGAAGAGAATGACGCTGTAGCCACGGTAGGCGGCAACCATCAGCAGCGTGAGGGCTGCCAAGGCAATGATCACACTCATGGTGTGTCTCCTGGATTGTTATTTTTGTGGGTGATGCTGTGGAGAGGGCTATAGCGATATCTGTGCCATATCGCTAAGTTTTTGAAATATATAGAAATTATTTTTTCGAGGCGGAAGAGTCCAAATACTTTGTCTCTATTTGGAGATTTACAGGGAGAGCTTGGCTACTTCGAGAGCAGGCTTGCTTTCAGGTGAGACGGTATTCGGCTTGTACGTCCGGATAAATACGGGTGTCAGTCCACCAGCGAAGCGCTTCGCCAAGCTGTCCTGTTTTAGAGATATATAGTCTCTCTATTGAGACTCTGCAATCCCCAGCGCCAGCATTTTCTTGTACAAGGTCGACCTTCCCAGCCCCAGGCGCTCGGCCGCCTCGACAACCCTGCCACCGCATTGCGCGAGCGTGGTTTCGATCAGGTGCCGGTCGAATCGCGCCCGGGCCTGGCTGAAGGTCTCCTGCGGCATTGGTTCCAGGCTCGGGTTGGCGGTGCGCACCACCGGCGTGAAGGTGCCGATGGCGGCGCGGATATCGTCGGCAGTAAGCATCAGGTCATCGCTGAGCAGCGCGGCCCGCTCCAGCACGTTACGCAATTCTCGAATGTTGCCCGGCCAGGCGTGCTGGCCCAGGAGGTCGAGGGCGTCGTGGTTCAGTTCGTGCTGGCTGCGCAGTTCTTCGAGGATCGCTTCGCTCAGGGCCGGCAGGTCATCCAGGCGTGCGCGCAGCGGCGGCACTTGGATAGGCAACACATTGAGGCGGTAATACAAGTCCGCGCGGAACTCGCCGCGCTTGATTGCCGCCTCAAGATCAGTGGACGTCGCGGCGATGATCCGGACATCGCTTTGCAGCACCTCGTTGGAGCCCACCGGTTCGTATTCTTTTTCCTGTAGTACGCGCAGCAGTTTGCTTTGCAGCGGCAACGGCATATCGCCGATTTCGTCGAGAAACAGCGTGCCGCCCTGGGCAATTTGCAGTTTACCGGCGCGGCCCTTGCGGTCGGCGCCGGTGAACGCCCCTGGGGCGGTGCCGAAGAATTCGGCTTCGAGCAGCGCCTCCGGGATAGCCGCGCTGTTGATGCTGACGAACGCCTTGTGTGCCCGCGGCGAAGCGCCGTGGATCGCCTGGGCCAGCAGCTCTTTACCCGTGCCGGTTTCACCCAGCAGCAGCACCGGCGAGTCAGTGCTGGCGCTGCGTCGGGCGCGACGCTTGACCTCGAGGCTGGCCGCGCTGGTGCCGATGAAATGAGCGAAGTTGTACTTGGTCTGGCGCGCCCGCAATAGCGAGCGCGTGGAGGCCAGTTCTTCCTGCATGCTCAGGTAGCGCTTGAGCATCGGCGACAGGCTGTGCAGCTCGTCGAACAGGGCAAAACCGATGGCACCGATCACCGCACCGGCGCTGTCGTGAATCGGCAGGCGCATCACCACCAGCGGCTCCTTGGGCGTGTCCTGCATGTCCAGCAGGATCGGCCGTCCGGTGCGCACCACCTCACGCAACAGGCTTGAAGGAATCACGCTCTCACAGGCACGACCGATCGCCTCGGCCGCCGAATTCAAGCCGAAGCGACGGGCGTAGCGTTCGTTCATCCAGACGATATTCGCGTCGCGGTCGACAATCACCGTGCCTTCGCTGGACTGCTCGATGATCTCGAACAACGAGCGGATCGCCAGCGTGCGCACGCGCTTGTAATCCTTGAGGCTTTCGGTGGGGTTCATCGGCCATTTCCCAGGAAGGAGGAGCTTGCGGTACGGAATCGGTCTTCCGGCGGCATTATGCCGGGGCGCGAAGGCGGATCAACTCTCTTCTGATACGTCGTGGTTGAACGCTCAATAAAATTGTACAGTTAGCAAATTTTGTACATGAATTGGTTTGGAACGGCCCATGAATAAATTCAACCCCCGAAAGCTCAAGCTTTCCAAGTGGACGGCTTGCGCGCCGGTCAATCGCGAGAAGCATTTTCTCGTCATCCAGCTGCTTTGCGATGAGCAGGGCGCGCCGATTCAGGTTGAACTGCAGGCCGTTCACAGCACGCGCGTCGAACTGCTGGATTGGCGCGAACTGTGTGACAGCAAGCGTTGGAAAATGGGCTGGAGCTGATTACCGCTTTAGGGTGTGCTGATTACTTGTACATAAATAAAAAGCTGTACAAGTTTTGTTGAGTGATGGCTTAATAATATTCAGCCACGGGCAAGGCTTTTAGACGGCCATTGCCACGCATTCAACGCCTCTGGGAGCCGTACCCATGTTCATTCGTTCACGCAAGCATAAGGACGCCTTGCACGAAATCCAGGCCAGGCAGGCAACTCTTGAAGCGGAGCGGGCGGCGCTGCATGGCTCAATGGCAATCGTCGAGTTCACGGCAACGGGGGAAGTGCTCGGCGCCAGCCCGCTTTTCCTGAAAATGACCGGCTATTCCCTCGACGAGGTCCTGGGCAAGCATCACTCGATGCTCTGCGAACCCGCTTATGGACGCAGTCGAGAAAGCGCGGCGTTGTGGCAACGTTTAGGGCAGGGCGAGTCCGCCGAAGCTCGGTTTTTACATCTGCGTCGCGATGGCGGCGGGATGTGGGTTGAAGCCAGCTATGCCCCCGTGCGCGATGACGGCGCAGGCGTGCAGCGCGTTATTCAGGTTGTGCGCGACGTGAATGAACGTGCACTCCGTGCGCAAACCGAATCCAGTTTCATGCAGGCGATAGACCGCTCCATGGCGGTCATCGAGTTCGATCTGAGCGGCACCGTGGTGCGGGCCAACGAAAACTTCCTCAAGGTCATGGGGTTTCGCCAGGAAGAAGTGCTCGGCCAGCATCACCGGCTGTTTTGCAAACCCAGCGAAGTGCAGGACGAAGCCTATCGTAGCTTTTGGGCCGAGCTGAACCGTGGCCAGTACATGAGCGGGCTTTTCCAGCGCGTCGACAAACGAGGCGCAACGGTCTGGCTGCAAGCGACCTACAACCCGCTCTACGATGCCAATGGCCGGTTATATGGGGTGGTCAAGTTCGCCACCGACAACACCCGCGAGGTCGAGCAGCGCCAGACCGAATCAAAAGCGGCGCGACTGGCCTTCGAAACGTCCCGCAAGACCGATGAGCACACGCAGTTGGGCACCTCGGTGGTCCAGCAAACGGTAACGGTGGTGCAGAGCATTGCCGATGAGTTGCAGCAAGTCGCCTTGGGCATCGGTGCGCTGAGCGCCCAGTCCGAAGAAATCGGCAGCATCGTCGATGCCATCCGAGGGATCGCCGAGCAGACCAACCTGCTAGCGCTCAATGCGGCGATCGAAGCGGCCCGCGCCGGCGAACAGGGGCGCGGTTTCGCGGTGGTCGCCGATGAAGTGCGCAACCTTGCCCGCCGCACCAGCCAGGCCACCGTGGCGATCTCTGATGTTGTCGGCAAGAACCGCGAACTGGCCAAGCAGGCGGTGACCAGCATGCAGTCCAGTACGCTCAAGGCAGAGCAGGGCGTGAAGCTGGCGAATCAGGCCGGCACGGTCATCCTCGATATCCATCGCGGTGCGCAGCAGGTGGTCGAGGTGATCGGTGAGTTTGCCCACGCCATGGACCAGCGCGGCGAGGCCTGATCGAGTCAGGCCTGCCCCGGATGCGCCGCCGCCAATAGCTCCTTGGTGTAAGGATGCTGTGGCGAGTCGAACACGTCGTGGCTGGCGCCTTGCTCGACCACCTTGCCCTCCTTGATCACGATCATGTCGTGGGCCAGGGCGCGCACCACCGCCAGGTCATGGCTGATGAACAGGTAGGTCAGGCCGTGTTTTTCCTGAAGTTGGCGGAGCAGGGCGACCACTTGTTTCTGCACGGTACGGTCCAGGGCCGAGGTCGGTTCATCCAGCAGGATCAGCGCCGGCTTGAGCACCAATGCGCGGGCAATGGCGATGCGCTGGCGCTGGCCGCCGGAAAACTCATGGGGATAGCGATGGCGGCTCTGCGGGTCGAGGCCGACTTCCCTGAGCGCCTGGATCACACTGGCTTCGCACTGCTCGGCGCTGGACCGACTGTGTACTTCAAGCCCTTCGCTGATGATCTGTTGCACCGACATGCGCGGGCTGAGACTGCCGAACGGGTCCTGGAACACTACCTGCATCTGCTTGCGCCACGGCCGCAGTTCTTTTTGCGACAGATGCTCCAAGGCCTGGCCCTGGAAGCGAATGCTGCCTTCGGATTCGATCAGCCGCAGGATCGCCTGGCCAAGGGTGGACTTGCCGGAACCGGATTCGCCGACGATGCCCAGGGTCTTGCCACGCTGGATGCTCAGGCTGATGCCGTCCACCGCGCGCAAGTATTCCTTGCGCCGCAGCAGCCCGCCGCCGAGCGGGAAGCTGACCCGCAGATTCTCCACCTGCAGGACATCTTCGCGTTCGTCCCGGGGCAGGGCTTCGCCTTCCGGTTCAGCGTTCAGTAGTTCGCAGCTGTAAGGATGCCTGGGTGCGCAAAAAAGGCTTTCGCAAGGCGCTTGTTCGACGATTTCCCCGGCCTTCATCACACATACGCGCTGGGCGATGCTGCGCACCAGGTTGAGGTCGTGGCTGATCAGTAACAAGGACATGCCGAGCCGTTGCTGCAACGATTTGAGCAGCAGCAGAATCTTGCGTTGTACCGTCACGTCCAGCGCAGTGGTCGGTTCGTCGGCAATCAACAGTTCCGGCTCGCAAGCCAGGGCCATGGCGATCATCACGCGTTGGCGCTGGCCTCCGGATAACTGATGAGGGTAGGCCGTTAGCCGTTCGGCGGGTTTCTGGATACCGACGAGGGCGAGCAATTCGAGGATGCGCTGGCGTGCTGCCTTGCCACCCAGGCCCCGGTGCAGCATCAGGGTTTCGCCGATCTGTTTTTCAACGCTGTGGAGTGGATTGAGCGAGGTCATCGGCTCCTGGAAAATCATCGCGATCCGGTTGCCGCGCAGCTCCCGCAGCGTCTTGGCCTCGGCGCCGACCAGCTCCTGGCCTCGATAGCGAATGCTGCCGGTGGTGCGCGTGCCGGTGTCGGGTAGCAATTGCAGGATCGAATGCGCCGTGACCGATTTGCCCGAGCCTGACTCGCCCACCAGGGCCAGGCATTCGCCGGGGCGGATGTCCAGGCACAGGTTTTGTACTACCGTCTGGTCGTTGAAGGCCACGTTCAGGTCGCGGATTTCGATCAGGTTGTCGCTCATATCAAGATTCCGCTTCATGGCTGTTTTCA
This sequence comes from Pseudomonas sp. SWRI154, assembly GCF_014268645.1. Taxonomy (NCBI): domain Bacteria; kingdom Pseudomonadati; phylum Pseudomonadota; class Gammaproteobacteria; order Pseudomonadales; family Pseudomonadaceae; genus Pseudomonas; species Pseudomonas sp. SWRI154. Next base: position 173,629 of record NZ_JABWQW010000001.1, on the reverse strand, counting down.
AGAGCGTGGATCAAAGGCATCGCGCAACGCCTCGCCAATGAACACCAACAGGGACAGGATCAGCGCCAGGGTGAAAAACGCCGTCAATCCCAGCCACGGCGCTTGCAGGTTCTGCTTGCCCTGGGCGATCAACTCACCCAATGACGCGCTGCCGGCCGGCATGCCGAAACCGAGGAAGTCCAACGCTGTCAGCGTGGAAATCGCCCCGGTGAGAATGAACGGCAGGTAACTCAACGTGGCGTTCATGGCGTTGGGAAGGATATGCCGCACGATCACCTTGCGGTCGGTCAGGCCCAAGGCCCTCGCGGCTTTCACGTATTCAAGGTTGCGCCCGCGCAGGAATTCGGCGCGCACCACGTCCACCAGGGCCAGCCAGGAAAACAGCGCCATGATCCCCAGCAGCCACCAAAAGTTCGGCTCGACGAAGCCGGACAGGATGATCAGCAGGTAAAGCACCGGCAGTCCGGACCAGACTTCCAGCAGGCGTTGCCCGAGCAGATCCACCCAGCCGCCGTAGTAACCCTGCAAGGCACCGGCGGCGATGCCGATCAGGGCGCTGATGGTGGTGAGGGCCAGGGCGAACAGGATCGATACCCGTGCGCCGAAGATCACTCGCGCCAGTACGTCCCGGGCCTGGTCATCGGTGCCCAGCCAGTTGACGGTCGAAGGCGGGCTGGGGGCCGGTTGATTGAGATCGTAGTTGGGCGTGTCATCGCTGAACGGGATGGGCGGGAAGAGCAGCCAGCCGCCGTCCTTGTGAATCAGCTCCTGCACGTAGTTGCTGCGGTAGTCGGCCTGGAACGGCAACTGGCCGCCGAATTGCTGTTCGGTGTAACGCTTGAACACCGGGAAATACAGCGAGCCCTGGTGGCTCACCACCAGCGGCCTGTCGTTGGCGATCAGTTCACCGCCCAGGGTCAGGACAAACAAACCGATGAACAGCCACAGCGACCGCCAGCCGCGACGGTTTTTCTTGAAACGCTCGAAACGCCGCCGGCCCAACGGGGAAAGCTTGAACATCAGGCGTTCCTCGCAGCGAAGTCGATGCGTGGGTCCACCAGGGTGTAGCAGAGGTCGCCGATGAGTTTGATCAGCAAGCCGAACAACGTGAAGATGAACAGCGAGCCGAACACCACCGGATAGTCCCTTGACACGGCCGCCTCGTAGCTCATGCGCCCTAGGCCGTCGAGGGAGAAGATCACCTCGATCAGCAACGAGCCGGCGAAGAACACGCTGATGAACGCCTGGGGAATTCCCGACACCACCAGCAACATCGCATTGCGGAACACGTGGCCGTATAGCACCCGGCGTTCGCTCATGCCCTTGGCCCGCGCGGTGACCACGTACTGGCGGGTAATTTCGTTGAGAAAGGAGTTTTTGGTCAGGATGGTCAGGGTGGCAAAGCCGCCGATGACCAGCGACGTGACCGGCAATACCAGATGCCAGAAGTAATCGGCGATCTTGCCCAAGGTCGACAGCGATTCAAAGTTGTCCGACACCAGCCCGCGCACCGGGAACCAGTTGAGCGAGGTGCCGCCGGCGAACATGACGATCAGGAACATGGCGAAGAGGAACGCTGGCATGGCGTAGCCGATGATGATCGCGGTGCTGCTCCAGACATCGAATGCCGAGCCGTGGCGCACGGCCTTGCGAATGCCCAGGGGAATCGACACCAGGTAAGTGATCAGTGTCGCCCAGAGCCCGAGGGAGATGGTCACGGGCATTTTTTCCAGGATCAGGTCGGTGACCGAGGCACCGCGAAAAAAGCTCTTGCCGAAGTCCAGGCGGGCGTAATTGGTGAGCATCAGCCACAGGCGTTCGTGGGCCGGCTTGTCGAAACCGTATTGTTTTTCGATGTCCTTGATCAGTTGTGGGTCCAGGCCACGGCTGGCGCGGGAGCTGCCGGTCATGGCGCTGCCCGAGCTGCCGACACTGGCGCCACCGACGCCTTGCAGGTGGGCGATAGCCTGTTCCACCGGCCCGCCCGGTGCGGCCTGGACGATGACGAAGTTCACCAGCAGGATGATCACCAGCGTAGGGATGATCAGCAGCAGGCGCCGCGCAATATAACCCCACATCAATGATGCCCTCCCGGTGTGCCACGCTTGATCCGTTCGGCGGTCATCTGCTCGTTGGTCAGCGGTGTGGTGCTGACTTCCCACCAGCTTTCGATGGCCTCGTCATTGCTCGCCTGGATTTTCGGCATGCCAAAGCGGTTCCACCACACGGTCGAACTGCCCGGCGGATAATAGTTGGGGATCCAGTAGTAATTCCATTGCAGCACCCGGTCCAGGGCGTGGGCATGGCGGAGCATATCGCTTTGGGTGGTGGCCTTGACCAGGCCGTCAATCAGGGCGTCGACGGCGGGGTTCTGCAGCACCATGTAGTTGTTCGCGCCCGGGTCGTTGGCCGCCGCCGAGCCAAAGTAATTGTAGAGCTCCATACCCGGCGAAGTGCTCACGGGGTAGCCGGTGATGATCATGTCGTAGTCGCGGCTCATCAGGCGATTGACGTACTGGGACGAGTCGATGCGTCGGATGCTCATGTCGATGCCGATCTGCGCCAGGGTTCGCTTGTACGGCAGCAGCAAGCGATCGATACCGTTCTGAGTGACCAGGAAGGTGAAGCTCAGGGCCTCGCCTTCAGCATTCACCAAGCGGTCGCCGTCGGGTTTCCAACCCGCCTGCTCCAGCAGCGTCAAGGCTTGCAGTTGCTTGTCACGGATGACGCCGCTGCCGTCGGTCTTCGGTGCCTGGAATACCTGGCTAAACACCTCATCGGGTATTTTGCCGCGCAACGGTTCGAGGATCGCCAGCTCACCCGCATCGGGCAGTTGCCGGGCGGCGAGGTCGGTGTTGGAAAAGTAGCTTTGTTGACGCACGTAGAGGTTGCGCATCATCTGGCGGTTGCTCCACTCGAAATCCCAGAGCATCGCCAGCGCCTGGCGTACGCGACGGTCCTGGAATTGTGGACGCTGCAGATTGAACACGAAGCCTTGGGCCGGCTGGGGCGCTTGGGTGGCGAGGTGGCCTTTCTGCAAGCGGCCGTCGTGCAAGGCCGGGCCGTCATAACCGATGGAGAAACCGGTGGCGGAAAACTCACGGTTATAGTCGTAGGCGCCGCCGCGCAGGACCTGCCGGGCGACATCGGTGTCGCCGAAGTATTCAATACTGAAGCGGTCGAAATTGTAGAGCCCGCGGCTGACCGGCAGGTCCTTGCCCCACCAGTCGGCATTGCGCTCGAAGGTAATGCTGCGCCCTGAGTCGACTTTGCTTACGCGGTACGGGCCGCTGCCCAAAGGCGCTTCGTAGCCGCCTCCGTTGGCAAAATCACGGGTCTTCCACCAATGTTCGGGAAAGACCGGCAGGGTGGCGATGTCCAGGGGCAGGGTGCGATTTTCGTTGTTCTTGAAGTCGAAGCGAACGGTGCGTTCGGACTCAACTTCAACGCCTTTGACGGCGGCAAATTGTGTGCGATAGCGCAGGCTGCCCTGGGTCATCAGCAGCTCGAAGCTGTAGCGCACGTCTTGCGCAGTGATGGGCTTGCCATCGGCAAAACGGGCCTTGCTATTGAGGTAGAAGCGCAGGGACAGACCATCCTCGGCGCGTTCCATCTTCTCGGCGACCAGCCCGTAGACGGTGTAGGGCTCGTCCAATGAGCGCTGGGCCAGCGGCGAATAAAGCATTCCGTCGACCTGGCTGACACCGATACCTTTGTCGATATACGGCAGCACATGGTCGAAGTGGCCGATTTCCATGGCTGAGCGGCGCATCGTGCCGCCCTTGGGCGCCTGGGGGTTGGCATAGGCGAAGTGGCTGAAGCCTTCGGCGTACTTGGCCGGCTCGCCATAAACCGTCAGGGCATGTTCGGGGGCGGCATTCACGCTGGCAGCGCCTGTCAGCAGGACCACCGCAGTGAATAGCCAGGAGGGAAACGCCAGTCGCATTGTCAGCCTTAAAGCCGGGTGATCGATGACCACGATTTGTACGCGAGCGGCGTGCTGATCGCCAGCCCCTCGAGCCATAAACATAACGGCCCACCGTAAGGCGGGCCGTTATGTAGATCAATCGGGATCAGTCCTGGCGGCTGGTTACTTCCAGCAAGTGGTAGCCGAACTGAGTCTTGACCGGGCCCTGGACCACGTTGATCGGGGCGCTGAACACCACGGTGTCGAATTCCTTGACCATCTGGCCAGGACCGAACGAACCCAGGTCGCCGCCCTGACGGCTGGACGGGCACGAGGAGTTGGCCTTGGCAACTTCGGCGAAATCAGCGCCGTCTTCGATCTGAGCCTTGAGTTCGTTGCACTTTTCTTCGGTGGAAACCAGGATGTGGCGGGCAGTGGCTTTGGCCATGGGAAACTTCCTTTCAGTGTCTTTAAAAGTGCTCAGCCTACCGGAATCAGTACGGGCTTGTTGTCAAAATTGCGTCAAAGCCCGACGATTCGCAGGCGTTCGGCGTGCTTGATGTAGAGCTCCGTGGAGTTGGTTAGCTGTTGCCGGCCCGCGCTGGCCGTCTGGTTGATGGCGCCTAGGTGGTCCATTGGATAGTCGGAGCGAATGACCTTGCCCAAATGCGAGCTGAACCGTCCGACGATGCCGTCGTTCTGCCCGGCCTCAGTGATGAAGTATTCGGAAAAGGCCCGGCAGAAAGCATGCAAGGTGTCTGGCGCGTCAGCGCAGGTTGGGTCAGCAGCGTCCTGCACCGTGCCGCTCCAGGAATAATAGCGAACGCCGTTGACCAACTGCGGTCCATTGCCCCCCCAAGTCTTGGGCAGACCCTGTGGGTATTTATCATTGAAGGCGCCTACGCCTTCGGTGGTGAGCGCTGCCAGTGCCGCGATGGCGTTCAGCGGGAGCTGCGCCTGGCCGCCGATCAATGAGATGAAATCGGCGAAAAGGGTGGCGACCCGATTAGCCACATGCTCCGGCAGGCGCCCAGGCGTGAGGGCCTTGCGCAAGTAATCCGCCAGTTCGGATCCGTGGTTGGGCCCGCTGACCGAGGTCACCGAGGCGACGCTTTCAGGCGCTAGCGCGGCAGCATAGCGGGCGGCCAGCGCACCCTGGCCGTGGCCGATCAGGTTGACCCTGGCCGCGCCGGTTCCGTCCAGGACCCGCTCAATCTGTGCGAGCAGCTGTGCGCCGCGTGCCTCATTGGAATGGGTGGCCGACAGGTACGGGATGAACACTCGGGCGCCGGCGGTAAGCAATGCCTGTCTGATGTCGTGGAAGAGTTCGGACGTACCGATCCTGTCGAACCCGAACAAACCATGTACCAATAGGATGGGAAAGCGGGTGGTTGCATTCCGTTGCATGTTCGTACCTTTTTCGAAGAGGTTCACGTGGAGTTACCGCGCCACTCTAATCCAGGCCATCACTGGGCGGTGTAGGACGAAACCGCTGCTAGCTGCGGAAAGTGGAGTAAATAACGCGGGATATTTTCCTTAGAAGTCGGACCTCTCCTACGATCGCTAGATACTTCCGATGGCCTTTGCCCTTTGAGGCGACAGGTACTGGCGCAGGAGGCCACGCCCGGTGTCGTCTTGTCTGACTGTATGTTTGGGCACAAGAGTTCTTAATGGTCCTTCCGGTGCTGTCCCAGGAGACGGCGCCTTTATCCAAAGGACTGGAGTCTGGAAAAATGACCATTGAATTGCCTGTTGGCAAAAGCAGGCCTCCATCGCGCCGGCTATCGGCGCCCGTATTTGCGAAGGCCAGAGAAGGCGTGATAGATCCCGCCTGGCGCAAGGCTGTCATCACGGTCAAGGCGTACCCGATGATGACGTGTGGCGATGAGCTGCTGCTGTATTGGCATGGGCTCAATAACGAAGGTGAGCCTTACCAGCACCAGGTTCGCCGGTTTGTCACGGAACGACAGGTTGGACACGACATCGTTTTTGTAGTGCGGGGACGCCATATCGCTGAGTTGGAAGGAGGCTCGCTGGAAATTTCCTATCAGGTAACCGGCAGACAAATTCCTGCTGCATGGGTGTCACAGTCTCTTCAATTGGAAATTGGCGATGTGTCACCGCACTTGTTGCCACCCATCGCGGATGATGCGGTCGGCGGCAGTCTTGACCCAGGACGGGTACCGGAGGGGACGTCGTTGACAGTGCGGCCCTATTCGAAGATGGCGGCAGGAGATCGGTTGATCCTCATTGCCAGTCGGGATTCCAAGCCGTTATGGCGGGATGTGCTGGATATCGAGGCCCATGCGGTGGGCCGTACGGTATCGTTCTGGATCGATCGCTCGCTGATTGCTCCTCACCTAGGGCACTCGCTGACCCTGAGCTATGTCGTCAGGCACGGGCATTCGGTGCGCCGTGCCGAACCGTTGTCTATCCGGATAGGTCCTCTGGTGCGACCCGCCTTGCAAGCGCCCCGTGTACAGGAGCTAGGCGAGGGCTGGCTGGATGTCGACGCGCTCCCGGACGTGGCGACGGTCGTCCTCGATGGTGTTGGGCTGGAGGCGGGCGAATGGGTCTGGTTTCAGTGTAACGGAGCCGGTTTCACTGTCTACGAGCGGGAAATCACCGAGGCGACAGCAGGCCAGCCGGTGGTCTTTACTGTACCGATTGCCTTTTGGCAGGCGCAACGCAACAGATCAGTGAGCGTGTTCTATCAGGTTGAGCGTCTGGATGATGTCAGTCAGCGATCCCCGGATCTTACTTTTCAGGTTCGTTGAGCAAAGCCCTGCCTTTCAGGGAGGGCTTGCCACGCAAGATCAGATCGCCAGTCGCAATCTGCGATGCGCCTGGCGCAGCAGTTGCTCGGTGGACTCCCAGCCCAGGCACCCGTCGGTTACCGATACGCCGTAGCGCATCGCCGGGCCTAGTGGCTGGCAACCTTCGAACAGGTGGCTCTCCAGCATCATGCCGATCAGGGCGCGGTTGCCTTGCAGTCGTTGTTCCAGCACATCATCAAACACCTGGGGTTGGCGCAACGGATTCTTGCCGCTGTTGGCGTGGCTGCAATCGACCATGATGCGAGCCGGGATCATGAGGCGCGTGAGGTCCTTGTGTATTTGGGCCACGCTCTGGTGATCGTAGTTGGGACCGCTATGGCCGCCGCGCAGTACCAAGTGGGTGTCGGGATTGCCTTGGGTCTGGATGACTGCCGGATGTCCCTGGCTGTCGACGCCGAAATGCCGGTGGGGATGGGCAGCCGAACGCATGGCGTCGCAGGCGATGCCGACCCCGCCGTCCGTGCCGTTCTTGAAACCGACCGGCATGCCCAGGCCGCTGGCCATTTCCCGGTGAATCTGTGATTCGGTGGTGCGGGCGCCGATGGCGACCCAACTGAGCAAATCGTCGAAGTAGCCGGCGGCCATGGGTTGCAACAGTTCGGTGGCGACGGACAAGCCCAACTGCAGCATTTCGCGCATCAGTTCTCGGGACACGGCCAGGCCGGTGGCCATGTCGTCGCTGCCATCCAGGCCAGGATCGTAGGCCAGGCCTTTCCAGCCCACGGTGGTGCGGGGCTTTTCCACGTAGGCGCGCATGACCAGCAGCATGCTGTCGCTCACTTCGCGGGCCAGGCGGGCCAGGTTGGCGGCGTATTCAAGGGCGGATTTCGGGTCGTGGATCGAGCAGGGGCCGACGATGACCAGCAAGCGGGAGTCCTCACCGTCGAGGATCGCGCGGATGGCCTGGCGATGGACGCTCACTTGATGGCTCAACGCGGCACTGAGCGGTAATTGGTGCTTGAGTTGCAACGAGCTTGGCAGACGCAGCGTCAGGGCTTCGTTGGCAGGGTTGAGCGTAGACAGCGGCAAAGCGGCGATGGACGAATTCATGATCTGGCTTCCTGGGCGAGCAGCGGGTTCGTTCCCGCGCCGGCCCTATTGGGGTGTTCGACAATTGGCCGTAATGGCCGGCAATGTTGGTTTGCCACCGGTAGGTGACCGATCGGAGGCGGCAGGCTGTCCCGAGCGGTGGCTGGTAAATCGCCAGGCGGAAAAACTGTCGTAACGGTAATAAGTGGCGTAGTTCATGGCTCGATCCTCAAGTTGTCTGGTGTCGCAAATGTCAGGGGCCGGAAAAACAAAACCCCCGGTCGGGAGGCCGACCGGGGGTTTGGAAAACTCTGGTAGGCGACCCGTTTAAAATGGCCGCCGGTTGGGTATCAGGCGCGCCAGTGGCTAAACCAATACCCAAAATAAAAGCTGACTGGAGTCTGCACGCTGTTCACCCAGGCAGCCGCAACCGAGCGCGGGGCGCTGGCGGTTTGAAGCGGTGCAAGGGCGTTGGACATGATTTGTCTCCGATGAATGGACCTGAGCTTACCCGAGCGTGGTGCGGGCGTTCAATAACAAAGTTCTATCGACTGGCGAAAGCTTTCGCCACGCTTGAGTCCGACTGGCTTTATGACAGACTCCATCTTCGCGCTGACATTTTCGGACCCGCCATGAACACCTCAGTCTTTGCTGTTGCCCAATCGACCTCTATTGCAGGAGACGTTAGCGCCAACCTCATGCGCCATCAGCGCTTCATGCAAGCTGCCGCTGAACAGCGCGTGCAATTGCTGATATTCCCTGAGCTGTCGCTGACCGGTTACGAGCGTGGCCTAGCGGCGGATTTGGCGATACTGCCGAAGGATGCCGTGCTGCAACCGCTGCGTGACTTGGCGCAAACGCTGGGCCTGACCGCCGTGGTGGGCATGCCCATTCGTTTATCGGCCACCGATCCGGTGATGATCGGCGCGTTGGTATTGGGCGCGGACGGTTCCCTTGGTGTGTACAGCAAGCAGCATCTGCATCCAGGGGAAGAAGTTGCCTTCGCCCCGGGTCGAGGCGGTTCGACGCTGACGATGGGGCAAGACTGCATCGCGTTGGCGGTGTGTGCCGATTTCTCCCATGCCAGCCATGCGGCCGCGGCAGCCGGGCGAGGCGCTACGCTGTATGCCGCAGGGGTGTTGATTACCGAAGGTGGCTACGTGTCCGATACGAGGTTGTTGCAAGGATATGCCAGGCAGCATGGGATGGCCGTGTTGATGGCCAATCACGGCGGCGCCACCGGAGGCTGGGAATCCGCTGGTCGCAGTGCCATTTGGGGGCCGGACGGTTCGCTGATCACAGCAGCGCCGGGCCCGGGCGAATTATTAGTGATTGCGCGCCGCGACGCTACCGGCTGGGCGGGGCAAGTCCTGCCAGTGCCAGCACTGTGACGAGGTTTCCATGAGCTTTGAATGGCGTGCGGCCGAGGTCAGTGACATCGAATACGCCCGGCAACTGACTTGCGACAATATGCTTCCCTATTATCTGCGCCATGATTTGCTGTGGCAGGACGAAGCGTTCGATCTGGCCTGGGTCATTCGCCAGAACTGGATTATCCAGCGTGACGGCCAGGCGCTGGGTTTCGTCAGCCTCAGCCGTGACGCTCGTGCCCTGTATATCCGGGAGCTGCAGATCGATAAGGCGTTTCGTCGGCAGGGTGCCGGAACCTGGGCGATCGGACAGGTTTGGGACCTGGTGGAGCTAGAGCGGCGACCGGCGTTGCGCCTGACGGTTTTCAATGACAATCCAGCCAGGGCTCTCTATGAGCGCATGAAACTGCGCGTTGTCGGTGAGGATGAGTGTTTCCTGAGAATGCAGCGAGACGTCGATGCTTGAATCTACGGCAATCACGCCAGCGAAGATGTGTTGTAACTTTTATCTGCCTGTTTGCGCTAGGTCTGCCGAACGCTTTTTGCTAAGGTGTGGGCAACCCATATAAGACCAAATCGTGAGGTGTCTGCTTGATTAGGGTGTTAGTGGTCGACGACCATGATCTCGTCCGTACGGGCATTACACGAATGCTGGCTGACATCGATGGCCTGCAGGTAGTTGGCCAAGCCGAATCCGGGGAAGAATCCCTGATCAAGGCACGTGAATTGAAACCCGACGTGGTGCTGATGGACGTCAAGATGCCGGGCATCGGCGGTCTCGAGGCCACGCGTAAACTGCTGCGCAGCCATCCGGATATCAAGGTCGTTGCGGTGACCGTCTGCGAAGAAGATCCGTTCCCTACCCGGTTGTTGCAGGCGGGCGCCGCAGGTTATCTCACCAAGGGCGCCGGTTTGAACGAGATGGTCCAGGCCATCCGACTGGTATTTGCCGGGCAGCGCTACATCAGCCCGCAGATCGCCCAGCAGTTGGCAATCAAGTCTTTCCAGCCGACCAACGATTCGCCCTTTGATGCGTTGTCCGAACGAGAAATCCAGATTGCGCTGATGATCGTCGGCTGCCAAAAGGTCCAAATCATCTCCGACAAGCTGTGCCTGTCGCCCAAGACCGTCAATACCTACCGTTACCGTATCTTCGAGAAGCTTTCGATCAGCAGTGACGTCGAGTTGACGCTGCTGGCGGTGCGCCATGGCATGGTCGACGCCAGCGCCTGAAAATGACTGAACTGTTTGATCCAAGTGCCTTCCTGTCCACCTGCAGCGGCCGTCCCGGCGTGTACCGCATGTTCGACAGCGAGGCGCGCCTGCTTTACGTCGGCAAGGCCAAGAACCTCAAGAAGCGCCTGGCCAGTTATTTCCGCAAGACCGGCCTGGCGCCGAAGACTGCCGCCCTGGTAGGGCGTATCGCGCAAATCGAAACCACCATCACCGCCAATGAAACCGAGGCGTTGCTGCTGGAACAGACGCTGATCAAGGAATGGCGTCCGCCGTACAACATCCTGCTGCGCGATGACAAATCCTACCCGTACGTGTTCCTGTCCGACGGGGCGTTTCCGCGCCTGAGCATTCATCGTGGTGCCAAGAAGGCCAAGGGACGCTATTTCGGTCCTTATCCCAGCGCCGGGGCGATTCGCGAAAGCCTGAGCCTGCTGCAGAAAACCTTCTTCGTCCGCCAGTGCGAGGACAGCTATTACAAGAACCGCACCCGGCCGTGCCTGCAATACCAGATCAAGCGCTGCAAGGCACCTTGTGTCGGGCTGGTCGAACCCGACGTCTACGCCGAAGACGTGCGCCATTCGGTCATGTTCCTGGAAGGTCGCAGCAATGCGCTGACCGACGAACTGTCGGCGGCCATGGAGGAGGCTTCGGTCAACCTCGAGTTCGAGCGCGCCGCGGAACTGCGTGACCAGATCGGCCTGCTGCGCCGCGTGCAGGATCAGCAAAGCATGGAAGGCGGCAGCGGCGATGTCGATGTCGTAGCCGCATTCATCAACCCGGGCGGCGCCTGCGTCCACCTGATCAGCGTGCGGGGCGGCCGAGTGCTGGGCAGCAAGAACTTCTTTCCCCAGGTGGGGATCGAGGAAGACGTGTCCGAGGTGATGGCGGCGTTCCTGGGCCAGTACTACATCAGCAGCCCGGAGCGCGACTTGCCCAGCGAGTTGATCGTCAACGTCGTCCACGAAGATTTCCCCGCGCTGATCGAAGGCATTGATAAGCTCCGTGGTCGCGAGCTGACCATCAGTCATCGCGTACGTGGTACTCGTGCGCGCTGGCAACAACTGGCCGTGACCAATGCCGAACAAGCCCTCGGCGCGCGGTTGGCTAATCGCCAGCACGTTGCCGCGCGATTCGAGGCGTTGGCTGACGTTCTCAATCTGGATGAACCGCCACAGCGACTGGAGTGCTACGACATCAGCCACTCCAGCGGCGAGGCGACCGTCGCCTCCTGCGTGGTGTTCGGTCCCGAAGGCCCAATCAAGTCGGATTACCGCCGCTATAACATCGAGGGCGTTACTCCGGGAGATGACTACGCGGCCATGCACCAGGCGCTGATGCGGCGCTTCGGCAAGCTGAAGGACGGGGAGGGCAAGCTGCCGGACATCCTGTTGGTGGACGGTGGCAAAGGGCAACTGTCCATGGCCCGCGACGTGCTCAATGAGTTGTCGGTCCCGGACCTGATCTTGCTCGGCGTGGCCAAGGGTGCGACGCGCAAGGCCGGATTCGAGACGCTGTACCTGAACGACGCGGCCCATGAGTTCACCCTGAAAGGGGATTCGCCGGCGCTGCACCTCATTCAGCAGATCCGCGACGAAGCTCACCGCTTCGCCATTACCGGACACCGCGCACGTCGTGGCAAAACCCGTCGTACCTCAACGCTGGAGGGCGTGGCAGGGGTTGGCCCGACGCGCCGACGCGATTTGTTGAAACATTTTGGTGGATTGCAGGAACTGTCTCGTGCCAGCATCGAGGAGATAGCCAAAGCACCCGGTATCAGTAAAAAGCTCGCTGAGTCGATTTATGCAAACCTGCATAGCGAGTAGAATGCCCGTCAACCTCGTAGCCAGTTGTGCCGATGAATATCCCAAACCTGATTACCGTTCTACGCGTCCTGCTCATCCCGATCTTCATATTGCTGTTCTATTTACCGTATCACTGGAGCTACGTGGCCTCCGCCTCGGTCTTCGCCTTTGCAGCCGCGACCGACTGGCTCGACGGCTACCTGGCCCGACGCCTGGAACAGAGCACGCCATTCGGCGCGTTCCTCGACCCGGTGGCGGACAAGCTGATGGTCGCGGTGGCCCTGGTGCTGCTGGTGCAGGAACACGGCAACCTCTGGCTGACCCTGCCGGCGGCAGTGATCATCGGGCGGGAAATCGTCGTATCGGCCCTGCGCGAATGGATGGCCGAGCTGGGCGCACGCGCCCAGGTCGCGGTGTCGAACCTCGGCAAGTGGAAAACCGCCGCACAGATGCTGGCCCTGGTGATCCTGCTGGCCAACCCGTCTGACTTCACCTTCTGGGTGCTGTTGGGTTACGGATTGCTGCTGGTGTCCGCTGGCCTGACGCTGTGGTCGATGGTCCAATACCTGCGCGCCGCCTGGCCGCACCTGCGGACTGACGTCGATCCGAAATAAACTTTTTTTGAATCAAAGGGTTGACGGCGTGTTTCGATTCTATAGAATGCGCCACACCAAGACGCGGGAATAGCTCAGTTGGTAGAGCACGACCTTGCCAAGGTCGGGGTCGCGAGTTCGAGTCTCGTTTCCCGCTCCAATTATTTTTCTATAGGCTTCCATTGAAGTATGTAGAAACCAAAAAAAGAGGCTTAGGCCTCTTTTTTCGTTCCAGTAAAATCCATTCTGATACATCAACATCCACGATTTTTCAGTATATTTTTTAGTACATCAATTCGACGCTTGGTAAGTCAGTTTTTAGAGCTGCTTGGGACTCTGAATACTTTACAACACTCCTTCATTCATATGAGTGGAGTTAGTACGATGGTCCTTACCGTTACGGCGGTCCGACACGCCAAGCCTCGCGCCAAAAACTACACCCTTCCTGACTTTGATGGCCTTGCGCTTTTCGTGAATACGAAAGGCACCAAGAGCTGGCACTTCCGCTTTTCTTGGGCGAATAAGCAGCCTCGTATTTCTCCCGGTACCTATACTGAAGTTAGCCTACGAGATGCTCGCGTTCTACGTGATGTTGCGAGGGCACTGGTCGCTAGGGGCCACGGAAAACGCCTAAGAAACGGTTGTTCAGCACTGAAAAGGGGACGCAACGTTGAGCATCGTGTTTCTGGTTGTGGGTCTCGATAGTCCGGTCGGGTCCAGAAAACCCGCCGCTTCAATTGGTCACCGAGTCGGCTGACAGCGAGGGCGCTCAGGTTGCGATGTAGAGGGGGCCGTCTTACCTTCGCTGTTCATGGCCAGTTAAGCCTTTGGGCCAGGTCGGTGATCAGTCATTAGGCAAGTGCAACTGCACTTCCATGGAGTCATGCAGGAGTCGGACGACCTCGATCACGTCGTCGTTTGCCAAGCGATAGAACACGACATGGCGCGGGCTTTTGACCGTTCCATGGGGGTGTTTAGCCTGCTGGCGTGAATAGATGAGGTGATAGCTGCGAAGGCCCGGTGCAAGCTCATCGCGGTCGTGGCTGCCAATGCGATAAGGCGTGTCGGCAAGCGCTTGCAGCGCCGCGAGGATCAGCGCCTGGTAGCGCTGGCGTGCTTGCTCGCCGAACTGCGTCTGGGAGAGCCTAAGGATGTCGACAATGTCGGCGCGCGCCGCGTTGGAAATCCGATACGGCGGCATACTCAGTGTTTCTCGCTCGCGGGAATAGTTGCCTCCTGGCTCAAGCCCTCGAGGTAGTGCTCCAGCTCCCCTTCGTTCAACTGAGTGAAGCGCCCGTGCTCAAGATCCATAATGCCGATCGAGGTAGCCTGACGCAGAGCCTCAATTTTGGCAGCGTCTTCGGCGACGCGCTGTTCTAATAGGCGCAAACCTTCTCGCATCACTTCGCTGGCATTCTGATAACGGCCGGACTGCACCAGGTCCTGGATAACCTGTTCCTGGTGAGGGGTGAGCACAACGTTTCGCGTTGCCATAATTAGCTCCAGCTTTGGGCAAACAGGTTTTTCGACCATTGGCATAATATGCCATTTTTACCGAGGAGCACATATCTTAAGAGCTGTATCTGATGAACTGAGTCGTACAGGTTCACCCGCCGCGCACTGATGTGTGGCAGGCTTGTTCAGGATTTGGCCAAAGCCAAGCGTATTCCAAAGCTAACCTGAAAGACATAAACGGAGCCGCTGCACTTGGTCGATCTGTCCACTGTCCCCCCTCCGTAAATGGGGAATCACACTGAGAAGGATCAATACCCCCGCAACGCACAAATGGGCTGAGGCGATCCACCGCCAATGCCCAGATGCGCGAGGGCTGTCTTGGGTGTCGTGACAAGACGATTCGGCACGTGCGGTGGTGCTCTTCGGTGACCGGATTCCTGACGGTGCGCTCCGCCCGCAGGGGGGGCGCTACGCAGCTTGACCAAGGATTCGAGTATATTCGACACGGTGCTATTTCTGGCAGACCGGATTGGTGTTGCCATTATTGCCGAGAAAAGGTTTATCAAATGACCGAGCAGCGCCTTGAAGTTACCCTCCTTGCGCGCCTCAAGAGGGAATTATTTTCATGCTTCGTTTTGTGAGTGACTGCATTTGGATTTATCATTAGGCCATAATCAAGTCTGTTATTAGCTTCTAGTAAATGGGTTGTCCATAGTTAATGAGTCCGGTTGCTGTCTTTCGTAAAATATATACGACTAAAGTGTAGGCTCTGTATTGTTTTTGTCCACCTTTTGCAGCAGTGCTTTAGCGTTGCGCTCACGGTCAACGATGAATAGCAAGAATATAAACCAAGCCGCTCCCAGAATGCCGGCACTTACAGCGATAAATCTTTGAGACTTAATGGCTTCTTCTATTTGTGGATTTTGGTTTCCCAACACTAGATCGCAGATAACCTCTTTGTCCCATTCATTGGCGAGCGGGGCGGTATCTGTGGAAAATAGGCAATATTCTGTATCGATTATCCAAGATTCTGAGAGCCAATCCAAAGCTTTTCCGGTAGAACTCCTGGCTTGGTTCTCTTCAACCCAGAAACTAGTCTTGGTTTTGTTCACGGTGTAAAAAGCCAGTCTGGCATCGACAAATACCGCCCAGACCGCAGTCAGTATTGCGATACCTGCCAAGATGCTGGCGCGCATCGTCCACCGGTGCCACGGTGTAGGAATCGCAAATTCGAGTTTGTTTGCGTTGAAGTAGCGTCGCGCACGGCAGAGTTCCTCGATAGTTAATTCATGGTGATCTAACCAAGACAAGAATTTTGTCATATTACGTGAGGTTCGGAGGTTCATGCCGAACCACAGGTTAAATCGTTGGAAATCTTCATGCGCTTTCCAATGACGTTGGGCGGACTTGCTATGAAAGTCTTTTGCTCCCCCTAAAATTTGATGGCCACGGTATACGATATAGAAAAGCGCATTCGTTCTTCCTAGAACGTATATCGCCAAGATGAGCGCTCCGAAGTATGGAGATATTTTAATTCCAGCATCGATTAGTTGAAATGGAGAAATTGCGAGCGGTTCTGACAATGCGCTGCTTCCTGTATGGCAATGTAGGTTTGTCGAAAAGCATAAACTATTTTTTTGGTGCTTGGACATGCCGGCGTTGAAATCTATATCAACAACAAAATGATAAGGCCAGTAGTCACTGCTACGGCAGCCCCAAGGATCATTGTTGCGTTGGAATTACCGTGCGACGTGATCCTGGGGTAGTGTCTTGCCGATATTGTAACGTGCATGCAGGTCGTTGCCTCCAGTACCAGCCGCTCCCGCTTCAAATCCGGTTTGCGTTCGCTTTCGGTGCGAATGCTTTTCAGGCAATGTATCCTCGGCGCTATATCCAGCCGCCCTCCCTTTGCCAGGAATGCAGGCGTATCGCTCAAGGAGACGTTGATGAGCATGAAGATCGAGGCGGTTGTCGCCCGAAAAGTCGGCTTTGCCTCGCACCAGAACGCTGTTCCACTGCTGCGTGAGCTTAGTATCAGCAACGAAGGAGACGTGCCTGAGCAGGGCTTAGTACTTACGCTCACCACTGATCCTGAGTTTGTTGAAACCCGTACTTGGCACATCGACCGGGTCAGTCCTGGTGATCGACTCACCGTTAGCGATCGCGATATCAGGCTAAATGCGAATTACCTGGCTGGTTTGAGCGAAAGCTTGGCCGCAGAAGTAATATTGCGATTATTCCAGGGCGATGAGCTGCTTGCTGATGAACGCTTGCCGACTGAGCTCTTGGCGCGGGCAGAGTGGGGTGGCCTCAATGCTATGCCAGAGCTACTGCCGGCCTTCTGTATGCCTAACGATCCAGCCGTCGATCGGTTGTTGAAGGCGGCGTCAGACGTACTACGCGGTGCAGGAAAAAAAGATGGCATTGATGGCTATGAAGGAAAATCTCGCACGCGGACCTGGGAGCTTGCGTCTGCTATCTGGTCAGGTGTGTGCAGCTTTAAGCTGAGCTATGCGCTGCCTCCGGCGAGTTTTGAGCAGCAGGGGCAGAAAATCCGCACGCCCAGTCAGGTTCTGGAAAACGGTGTTGCCACGTGCTTGGACAGCGCACTGTTGTTTGCCGCGGCATTAGAGCAAGCCGGGCTTAACCCTCTAGTAATCATGACCAAGGGGCACGCATTCACCGGAGTCTGGCTACAGCCTCAGGAATTCTCACAATTGTTGACCGATGAAGCGTCGGCCGTTCGTAAACGTCTCGATCTTAAGGAACTCGTGGTTTTTGAAACCACATTAGCTACGCAATCTCCGTTTCCGAGTTTTAGCCATGCCGTTTCTGCTGCCGAGCGCCAACTGAGCGATGACGACTTCGTCATGGCAATTGATGTACATCGCGCGCGCATGCAAAAGATCCGTCCACTTTCGGCGAGCGTAGCGGCTTACGATGTTCCCGTAGAATCGGGACAACAGCCACAGCAACGTGAAGTGTTAGAAGAGGCTCCGTCGTTGCCAGGCTTCGACGTTGAGATCGTTGTGGAGACCAATGGTGCCGCAGGTAAGCTCATCTTGTGGCAGCGTAAGTTGCTGGATCTCACTACGCGCAATCGCTTGTTACACCTTCCGGACAGCGCGAAAGGTGTTCGTTTGATGTGCCCGGACCCTGCGGGGCTTGAGGATTTACTAGCTAGCGGCAAGCGTATCCGGGTAGTCCCGGTGCCTGACCTCAGGAGTGGCGGTCGTGACCCAGCGTTGTATGAGCAGCAAAACAGAGAAAACCTCTTGGAAGAGGTGGCCCGGCAAGCGCTGGATCGTGGTGAGGTACTAGCGAACCTGGAAAAGACTAAGTTGGATGCCATCTTGGTCGAGCTCTATCGAAAGGCGCGGACTGATCTCGAGGAAGGTGGTGCGAATACGCTGTTTTTGGCTATTGGGTTTCTGAAGTGGAAGAAAAGCGCGGATGATCCCAAAACCTACTCCGCGCCATTGGTCCTGTTGCCAATAAAACTTGAACGCAAAAGCGCATTGTCGGGGGTGACTCTGAGCATGCTCGACGAAGAGCCTCGTTTCAACCTGACGTTACTTGAGTTGTTGCGCCATGACTTCGAATTGGTGATCCCAGGATTGGATGGAGAGCTGCCCGCAGATGAAAGTGGGATCGACGTCGCTAGCATCTGGAACATGGTGCGCCGCGCCGTGCGTGATATACCGGGTTTTGAGGTGGTCCCCGATGTGGTGATGGGAACGTTCTCATTTGCCAAGTACTTGATGTGGAAGGACCTAGCGACTCACTCCGCTCAGCTTATGCAAAGCACGATGGTCAAACATTTGCTAGAGCGAAGCCCTGGGGGCGAAGGCTTGATCGGTAGCGATGAGTTTCCTCGCCCCGAGCAGTTGGATATGGTCGTGACACCGGCGCAGTTGTTTACTCCGCTGCCGGCCGATTCGTCGCAGTTGTCGGCGGTGGTCGCTTCAGCAGGCAACCACAGTTTTGTGCTCGATGGACCACCCGGTACCGGCAAGTCTCAGACCATTGCCAACATGATTGCGCAAAACCTGGCAATGGGTCGCAGGGTGTTGTTTGTCGCAGAAAAACGCGCTGCGCTAGAGGTGGTATATCGACGACTGGCGGAAAAGGGCTTGGGGGAGTTCTGCCTTGAACTTCACTCTAGCAAAGCATCGAAGGTGGAGGTTCTAAAACAGCTGGATCGTGCCTGGGATGTTCGCGATGCTCTGACAGCAGAAGATTGGGAGCGCGAAGCAGGCCGGTTGCAGGTTTTGCGCTCACGTTTGAATCAATTGGTTGAAGTGCTGCATCGACGTCATGCAAACGGACTTTCGCTACACCTAGCCATCGGCCGGGTGATACGTGATCACACCAGTGCGACGCCAAAACTTCAGTGGTCGGAGGCGGCCGAACACGATGCAACTCAATACGATGAGTTCCAGGATCTTGCTCGTCGACTCGGGTTGAATGGCGCGGCAGCCAGAGATCTTTCTCCTGCGTTTAGCAGTTTGGCGCAGACGCAGTGGTCCAATGCCTGGCAGTCCCAGATTGCGGCCTGCGCACGCGAATTACCGTTGGCGCTAGATGCCTTGAACAACGCCTGTGATCGGCTCCTGGGACTGATGAACGCGTCTATTCCGAAGACTGAGGCCATTCATTATCAGCACATCTCGGAATTAGCATCGCTGCTCGGTAAGTGTCACGGAGTAAACCTTTCCTTTGCCTTTGCTCCGGATGCACAGGTACGTATCGAGTCCGCGCACCGAGCGGTTGGTTGGGTCGATCGCTATCAGGTACTTCAGCAAAGCCTTTCGGTAAATTACGCCGACGAAGCATGCCGTCGTGTTCCAGCTGAGGAGCTTCGTGCGGCATGGCATGGGGCCGCGGGTAAGTTCTGGTTTTTCGCATCGCTCGCAAAAAAGAAAGTCGCCAAGCGGTTGGCGGTTCTCGGCGGTGCAACGGAACTGCCGGATACGATCAACGACTTGGAACTCCTGGAGCAGCAACAGGCCCTTCTGCTGCAGCTGGACGGTTTGGCGGTGGACTTGCAGTCTGTTCCCGGCTGGCAGGGTACCAACAGCGACCGGGCCCGACTCGCGCAAGCGACTGAGCTGGCCGAGCAGTTGCGCCGCAAAATCAGTGCACTAGCTGAATCACCCGACGCACTGATCTCGTTGCGCGCTGCGATCCAGCGCGTAGTTGTGGACGCTAATGAGATGCTTGGTCCCGATACTCATATCGGTATCGCGATCGCTGAGCTGCAACGTACTTATTCCAAGTATGAGGAAATATCGAACCAGTTCAGTGCGCTAGCTGCTACACGGGGCAACGTCATTTCGTCTATCGCGGGGTTGCGCGATATCTCCACTCAGATCGTTAGCCAAGAGGGGCAGCTTAAAGCTTGGTGCGATTGGTGCCGGGTGAAAGAGCAGGCCGATGAAGCAGGCCTGGCGCCTATCGCCAATGCGCTGGAGCGGGGTAGCCTGCTGCCTGAGGCCGCTATTAATGCGTTCCAGACTGGATATGCATATTGGTTCGCAAGAAAGGGCATCGACGAAGAGCCACTGCTGCGCACCTTCGTGGCCGCAGAACACATGAGTGACATTGCGGCGTTCAGTAAACTTGACGACGAACTGGCAAAACTGACCGTGCGCTACATCCGTGCCAAACTGTGCGGGCAGATTCCGTCCAAGAATGATGTCTCCAAAAGCAGCGGTTTCGGCACACTCAAGCATGAGTTGCAAAAATCTCGTCGGCACAAGCCCGTTCGCCAATTGGCGATTGAGATGGGCGATGCGTTGAACCGTTTAGCACCGTGCATGCTTATGAGCCCGTTGTCGATCGCTCAATTTCTTCCGGCTGATCTGCCGCCTTTCGATTTGGTGATTTTTGACGAAGCCTCGCAAATCGCCCCCTGGGATGCCATTGGTTCAATTGCCCGGGGCAAGCAGGTAGTCATTGCAGGTGACCCTCGGCAGATGCCGCCCACCAATTTCTTCAACCGCGGCGCTAGCGCTGCCGATGACGATACCGAAGAAGACATGGAAAGCATCCTGGATGAATGTCTGGGGGCTGGCGTACCGAGCCACAGCCTTAGCTGGCACTACCGCAGCCGGCATGAAAGCCTGATTGCCTTTTCGAACCATCATTATTACGACAGCAATCTCATAACCTTCCCTGCGTCAGAGACGCGCGCCAGTGCCGTTGAGTGGCGCCGAGTGGAGGGCACCTACGCCAAAGGAAAGGGCAGATATAACCAGGCCGAGGCAGAGGCTATCGTCACGGAAACGGTTAAACGGCTGATGGACCCTGCGTTTATTGCGGCGGGCCATACCATAGGAATCATCACCCTTAACTCCGATCAGCAAAAGCTAATCAACGATCTACTCGACGTGGCTCGGGCTCAACATCCCCAAATCGAGCCGTTCTTCCAGGAAACTCAGACTGAGCCAGTGGTGGTGAAAAATCTTGAAACCATGCAGGGGGATGAACGCGATCTGATCATATTGAGTATCGGTTACGGCCCCACCGAGGCGGGAGCTCAGAGCATGTCGATGAACTTTGGTCCGCTTAATAAGGACGGCGGTTGGCGTCGTCTGAACGTAGCCATTACCCGCTCGCGCCGCGAGATGCTGGTGTTCTCATCGTTCGATCCTTTCATGATCGACCTTAACCGTACCAATGCACGAGCCGTTCGGGATCTGAAGCATTTCATCGAGTTCGCTCAACGCGGGCCAAAAGCGCTTGCGGAGGCAGTACACGGCTCTGTGGGCAGCTACGATTCGCCTTTCGAAGAAGCCGTGGCGAAGGGCTTGCGTCGACTGGGCTGGGAAGTGGTACCGCAAATAGGCGTTTCGCGTTTTCGCATTGATCTCGGCATCGTCCATCCTGATCGTCCAGGTGATTATCTGGCAGGAGTGGAGTGCGACGGCGCCACTTATCACAGCGCAGCTACCGCGCGAGACCGGGATAAGGTGCGGGGCGCCATCCTGCGCGGACTCGGGTGGAGCTTGCTCCGCCTGTGGTCTACCGAATGGTGGGTAGACAAGGAGGGGGCCCTTCAGCGGTTGCATGCGGCGCTGAACAGTCTGTTGGATGAGTCACGGGCCAATCGTGAGACTTCTATGGCTCCTGATTCGCCAACTGTCGCGGCGATCATCGAGTTTCCTGTAGGACGGGAGTTAGAAGAAGAGAATGTCGAGTCGCTAGTTTCTGAGCCTGTTGCCCCGGTTACGACTGCGTCGGAGGCTCGCATCGCCCGTTTAGCTACGGTGGGGTCGATGGTGATTCCGCAACGTGGTGAATATCGCATCGCGGATCTCTCTGGCATCAAGCCCTTGATCGATGCGGCCCAGTTTTACCAGCCGGATTATGTGGCTGTTCTGAGCGAGGTCATTGCTGAGGTGTTGCGCCAGGAGGCTCCCATGCTCGATGCTGTACTGGTTCAACGCGTAGCTCGTGCCCACGGCTTTCAGCGATCGGGGCGACTCATCCGAGATCGTGTGCTTGACCTCGCAGAGCAATATCACCACGTGCAAGTTACGGCGGCAGACGAGGCGTTTGTCTGGCATTCCGAATCGGACATTGCGAATTGGTCGACTTATAGAGTGCCTGCGTCGGATTCGGATAGTCGTTCCATCGAGGAAATCGCGGCTGAAGAGCTTCGTATCGCTGCGGAAGTGGTCGGCATTGGTGACCGTGCGCTTGAGATTGCTCGACTGATGAGAGTTAAAAGGTTGACGACTACGGCACGGGAACGGCTGGAGCGCATCCTAGGGGCATGATTGGAAATGCGGCATGGCGAAGGTTTAATCCTACGGTTCTGTTGAATATATAGCTGCCTGCCGGGCCTGCGGCAAATCTCCGGCGTTGGCCATCAGGTGGGAAGAGCGTGATGGGTGGTTATCGTATGAGCAGGGACTGTCCGATGAAAGCCAAGCGCTCGGACACTCAGGATGTGGGTTGGCGCGTAGCGTCGTCAACGCTTAGGTTTGGATGTCCCTTCTTGCCCGTTGATGTGCTTTTAAAACAAGTCCAGAATCAAGTCTTTTCCTGCTCCAGCAAGAAAAGAAACCCCTTGGATTTCAACGAGTCGGATGCCAGATACGAGTCTCGTTTCCCGCTCCAAGATTCAAAAAAAAGCCACTCAGATGAGTGGCTTTTTTTTGTCTGGGATCTCCTAATATCAACGGTTGTATTGCGATCGTCTGTTTTGTTTCTGCACTTACCCTACTGCTTGTGCCTCGAAAGAGTCGGTACGTTCTGCATCGCCCAATCAGGCAATGGAAAATTCCATCCAGTGTTCGATCACGAGAGCTTGGGCAGCTATCACGGCATTATGCATGCCGTTGATGATTTGCTTAACGACGCAGCCAGCTCTACTCCATCCAGAAACGTTTGAGCTGCTGGACATCACCATCCTTGGATTGCCGGATGATCCTCGAGATTGGGAACGGGCCTAGGTTTATATGCGGTGGGCTTGGGCCGGTGGGAAGGGCATTTTTCTGACCGTACCAACGGTTAAGAATGTTAATCGTAGGCGAACTGGTCGATCAATCCAAGACGAGGAACATATGTTTTTGGCCGCAATAAAGCGCCTGGAGCGATCACTGCGTTTGCGCCAATCTTGCAGCCATCACCCACCAGCGCTCCGAATTTGCTGACTCCTGTCTCGATCACATAATCTTCGTGGCGGATTTTTATATCAGCCCCGTCCAGTTCGTTACGATAGTTTGCGATGATCGCACCGGCTTCAATATTTACCGACTCGCCAATCAATGAATCGCCAACGAAATTGAAGTGTGCGAGCTTACTGCGATCCAGCATGAAGGTGCTTTTCAGCTCACAGCTGGGGCCAACAATGCAGTTTCTCCCGAGATACACACCTCCACGAAGGTAAGCGCCCGTAGCTACGAAACAGCCCTCGCCGATGATCACTGCGCCCTTCAGTACGGCTCCTTGCTCAATGACGGCTGTTTCATGAACAGCAATATTGCCTTGACGCCGGTATCCCGCGCCAAGCGCTTCAAGCAATGCCAGGATCCGATTCTCGCAATCCTGAGTCACCGCCCAAGGGGCAGCAGAGCCCATGCCCAGCAATGGCCATTGCGCGATGTAATCATCGACTTTTGGTGATTTCATAAAAGATCTTCCGAAAAAGTGAGCTTGGTTATGCCTGCCTTGCGCCCATTGAGCGTTATCACGCAGATGTTGCGCCGGCGTTTTGATTCATTCGGGAGCCTTCACAAGCACTGCCGGTTCCCGATTGCTCAAGCGTTCTCTTTAAGCCCGCGCACATCACCCAAGGAATCGCGCTGCATCGACTGCAGGTTCTTTTCGATGGTTTCGCACAGCGCTTCCATCTGAATCTGATGTTCGCTGTGGCGAAACGGGCTCTGCAGATCGGTGCCGATGCGCTCGATGGCCAGCAGCATAAACCCAACCACGGTCGAAGCCAGCGGCGTGAACCAGCCCAGGGATTCCACCAGTCCAACCGGCACAATCAGGCAGAACAGCGAGATAAACAGCCGTGGAAAATACACATAAGGGTAGGGCAGCGGCGTATTCGCAATCCGCTCCATGCCGCCCTGACTGTTGGACAGGTCCACCAGCGTCGACTCCAGACGCGCCAGGCGAATACTGTCCAGGTGCCCGGTCTGGTATTCCCGCGCGAGCAAAGTCGCCGAGCCGGTGAGGATATCGTTGGCAAAGTTATTGGTCGTGCCACTGCGGGCAAACTCTTCGGTCGGAATAAACGCCCGCACCTCTTCGGGACAAGGCTGGCCTTGCAGATGCGCGGCGAGGCAATTCACATAAGCGACGTGGCGGCGCAACAGGGTCGACTTGACCGGATTCACCTCGCTGTCGGCATCGTCCAGCAGTGTCAGCACCTGACGGGCGAAGCTGCGTGAATTGTTGATCATCGTCCCCCATAGCGTCCGCGCTTCCCACCAGCGGTTGTAAGCACTGCTGTTGCGGAAACTGATCAACACCACCAACGCCGAGCCGAGCAAGGTCAGCGGCATCAGCGGCAGGTTCAGCTTGGCGTTGAGAAATAGCATGAAGTCCACCGTGACGGCGATGTCCCAGAGCAACAACCAGAACAACGCCCAGCCCACATAGCCCATGGTCTTGACGAACAGACGGTAATTTTTAACGATGGCAGCTTTCAAACGGAACCTCGTGGCGAGCAGTTAGCTAAAACGCTTAAGCTCGGACGATGCTTGGGGGCAAAGGTTCGGTTGGCACTGGAGGGATGACATTACCTTGTTGGTCGAAGCCCCTTGGGGCGGCAGACCAAAGCAACCCTAAGGGTTACACCGCTGGCCTGGTTTTAGCTGGGTCTGGTTGATCATTTTCATGTTAAACATGGGGCAATGTTAGCGTTTTGGTGTTCATAACCATTCTAGGGAAGCCCATCAGAGTTGGCGCTGCCCAGCAAAAGCCCTGTCGATAAGGGCTTTTTCTATACCTGCAAATGAAACCACGACCTATTCAAGGAGCCCATGCCATGATTGATCTAAGCACTTGGAACCTGACCATCCCGGCCGGCACGCCTGCCCGAGTCATCGAGACGCCGCGCCTGGTGGACGGTTACCGCAGATTCATATCTACCAGGGCAAGGGCCCGCTGCTGAAGGTCGAGTATGTCTATGATAAGGCTAGGAAGACCGGCAGCGTGATTGCCAACTATCGCCTCAAGCCGGGCAGCGCGGACACCAAGGTGGTAATTGCCGAGGATGTCTAGCTGAACAAGCGGTTCACCTACGAGGTCCGCTTGAGCTCGGCGGGCTACCTGCATGTGATTTCGCAAGGATATCGGTGGGGCACGCAGCTCAGCAAAAGCTGGCAGGGCAAACAGCTGTATTTCAAGGCTGGGGCATACACCTTGGATAACACCGGCTACAAGGCCGAAGGCGGGCAGGTGACGTTCAACAAGCTGGAGGCCAAACACAGCAAGGGTTGATTTGGCATGCTCGACTTCCTCACTGGACAAGCAGTAATTCGAAATCATGATGATCGGCAACTCGGACCAGCGCTCAGCTAGAAGCTTAAGCAGGCCGTAGAGCTCCGCGGGCATCCTATTAGCTGAACTCTGGAGATCTACAGGGTTCGACCATTGTGGAAAGACACAGCGCTATTTTGCAGCGGAGAAGCCGCTTCGAGAGCCAGTTGAAAAGCTGGTTGGCTGGCCGCTCGGACACGCTGTAAAGAGAACCCGCTGAATGAGGTCATTTTTTGTTTGCCTTGGTGGGTTCTGGTGCCTCTCAAGCTTGACTTGATTGCAGGCGCCGACGGCAGATCACAGTGAGAGCGGCGCGTCGTATCTGCGACGGGCAAGAGGCCGCATTTTCGGCCTCTTGCCCTATGGCATTACTCGTGCGAGTGCCCATGACCCGCGCTTTCGGA
This sequence comes from Pseudomonas sp. SWRI154, assembly GCF_014268645.1. Lineage (NCBI taxonomy): Bacteria > Pseudomonadati > Pseudomonadota > Gammaproteobacteria > Pseudomonadales > Pseudomonadaceae > Pseudomonas > Pseudomonas sp. SWRI154. The sequence goes on along the minus strand of NZ_JABWQW010000001.1, from coordinate 147,992 downwards.
TTCGGCAGGCTTTTCGCCGCCTCCACAGGCGGTCATCAGACCGATAAAGCAAATCAGAAGCACGGAGCGGAACAGCGTGGTTGAGGCGTTCATTGAGTTTTCCGTAAGCATTAAAAAATGTATTTCGACTGGAATCAGCGTTTTACGCTCAGGTAATCACCTGTCGTCTTCAACGAAATGGTCACGTCATTATTCGTGCGATTACGCCAGAACCAGCCATGGGTGCCGTCGAACAAAGCGGTGAATTCGCCCTTGTCGCCTTTGACCTGCTTGGCTTTGGAGTAGCTATGGAAATAGCCTTTTTCGCCGTTGTAGGGTTCGCCATGGGTGTCATGGTTCACCGGCCCGCCGGATGCCGTCCATTCATAGCTGACAGTTTTGTCCTTGAGCATTTCCAGTTTGATTTCTGTCGCTTCGCCCGGTTTTAGCGTGACGGTCATTTCATCTGTCTTCAGGGCCGGGCTGGGCGGGACCGCGGGTGAAGGCGCAGGTTGAGCTGCAGGGGTTGCAGCTGCAATCTGCGGAGCCGGAGCCTCTTGCACCGGCTGCGGCGCTGCATCCGCAAACGCCTCTTGGGCGAGCGTAATTTTCATTTCGCCCATTTGCGTCAGGCCCAGTACACGGCCCACGCCTGTGGGATCAATCGCATATTCCGAAGGCATGACGACGGTGACCAACAAGCCGACCGCAGTCAGCAAGGCGATGACGGTCGAGCGCACCAGTTGGCGGCTGCTGGGCAGTTCATTAACAGTAGGGAGTGGCGTATTGAACATGGTTGAAATTCCTTAGGCTGAGGCAAACAGGCCGGTAATCTGGTAACCCATCAAAAGGAAACCGGCACTCATCATGGCGACGTTGGCGGTGTAGGCATGGCGCCAGAAACTGCTGGTGCGCCGCCAATACCCCATCAGAATGAGAATCGCGCTGAGGGCCAGCAATTGGCCGATCTCGACACCAACGTTAAAGGCGATCAGGTTGGGGATCAGACCGTCGGGAGAGATTTCGTATTCCTGGATTTTCGTTGCCAGGCCAAACCCGTGGAGCAGGCCGAAGAACAGCGTAGCGACCTTGATGTTGGGCTGGAAACCGAACCAGCGCTGGAAGGCGCCCAGGTTATCGAGCGCCTTGTACACCACCGAGAAACCGATAATGGCGTCGATAATGTACGAGCTGATACTGACCTCGGTCAGCACGCCGAGCAGCAGGGTGACCGAGTGTCCGACCGCGAACAGCGTGACGTAGAGCCCTACGTCCTTAAGGCGATACAGGAAGAAAATCACCCCGAACAGAAACAGCAGGTGATCGTAGCCGGTCATCATGTGCTTGGCGCCCATGTAGACAAAGGGCAGCAACATGACGCCGGCGCTTTCCTGGATGAAACCTTTATCGCCTTCAGCGACGGCATGGGCGAGGGCATCGGGCATTCCGACAAGAAATGACGCGAGCAATAGAAACAACAGCAGGAGTGGGCGATGCGAAGGCGCAGTGAACGCGCCGACGCCTCTAATTGAGTGTGAATGCATGGATAAAATCCTTCGTTGCAGTGATCAAGGGCCGCAGGGTGACCATGTCAGGAGGCAAGCGAAGGACGAGGTGGACGCTCGATCAGAAAAATGGGCGCACGAGGAACGGCGTAACCAAGGACCTCGCCTTGTGGAGAGAGCTGTGGCTGGGCCGCCAGGATCAGCACGGAGGTGAGTTGCGGCGTCTCGTGCTGATGATCGGGCGTCAGCGGGGAGTGATAGTGATCCGCGCAGTTTGAACATGACACGTCAGCTTGCTCATCATGAGAATGATGATGAGCGTCTTGCGCGACATCCCAAGAGGGCTGGTCCGACAACATCGACAGCGTACGGGTATGCCCGGCCCAGGCCATGAACATGGCGAAAGCCAGCGCGAATACCACTGCTGTTGTCAGTGTCCTGCTGAACATAATGATCGTGTTTCGACTCGTTATTCTGGGTTTGCCTTATCCCCCCTGGGGGGATAGGATTGCCAGCGTAATTCATTGAAGTCCGAGACTCAAGTCATGAGTGACCAACACGAACACAGCCATCCCCACACCCATACCCACCAAAGCCATGAAGCGATCATCAAGCGCCTCAAACGCGCGGACGGTCACCTGCGCAGCATCATCCTCATGATCGAAGAGGGGCGTGAGTGCGTGGACATCGCCCAGCAGTTGCACGCGGTGGAGAAAGCCGTGTGCCAGGCCAAGAGGACGTTGATCCAGGATCACATCGATCATTGCCTGGAAGACACCGTTTCGGCGTTGGACAGGGGCGAGCGCGCGCCGCTGGAAGCCTTCAAGCAAATCACCAAGTACCTCTAGGTCCCACATGCCGAATTTTGCTGAATTGTTGCAACAAGGTGGCGTTCACGCCTGGCTGTATTTCCCCAGCGCTATCTTGTTGGGTGCCTTGCATGGGCTGGAGCCGGGTCATTCGAAAACCATGATGGCGGCGTTTATCGTTGCCATCCGAGGCTCGGTCAAACAGGCGGTGTTGCTCGGCCTGGCGGCTACGCTGTCCCACACTGCCGTGGTGTGGCTGGTCGCGATCGGTGGCATGTACCTGGGCCAGGGGCTGGATGCCGAGACCACGGAGCCGTACTTCCAACTCGCATCTGCGGCCCTGATCATTGCCATCGCGTTGTGGATGCTCTGGCGTACGTGGCGTGGCGAACAGATGTTCAAGTTCGAGCAAGGTGATGCGCATCATCAGGGCGAGCATGACCATGGGCATTATGATGAAACCCATCGCATCGATACCGGCCATGGCCATGTCGAGCTGTCGATCTTCGAGCAGGGCATGCCCCCTCACTGGCGCCTGAAAACGTTGACCGGGCATGTCTGGGCCGCCGCGGATGTTCGCCTAACGACTACGCGCGCCGATGGAAGCGTCCAAGCGTTCTCATTTACCGAACGCGATGGATGCCTGGAGTCGACGGTCGATATTCCCGAGCCACACGAGTTCAGCGCCCGCCTGAGCCTGGGGCATGCCGGGCACTCCCACGATTATGACCTTGAGTTTCACGAGCATGATCATGGGCATGAACACGCCGAACTGGAAGGCTTGGAGCTGTCTCTGGAAGGTTACCAGGACGCCCACGAACGGGCGCACGCCAACGATATCCGCAAGCGTTTCACCAACCGTGAAGTCACCACGGGCCAGATCATTGTGTTCGGCCTGACGGGTGGGCTGATTCCTTGTCCGGCTGCCATCACGGTTCTGTTGCTCTGCCTTCAAGTTAAAGAAGTCGCGCTGGGCGGCATGCTGGTCTTGTGTTTCAGCATTGGCTTGGCGATCACCTTGGTTACCGTGGGAGCGGCGGCTGCCATCGGCGCACGGCAGGCCTCCAACCGCTGGCCGTGGCTGGGCACCGTTGCGCGACGGGCGCCTTATTTGTCCAGCGTGTTGATCATTGGGGTTGGTCTGTACGTGGGCGTTCACGGCTGGAACGGTTTGAACGCATAAGGCTTATGACTGGACTCAGCTCCGCTGATCGGGCTCTGGCTGCTGCGCCAGAGGTTAAGGTTCGACCTCTGGCCGGTGGGGCGATGGGGGTATTGGTTCTAGGTAAGTCAGCGGCAAGGTGCATGCGTGAAATCAGCGTTGAGGAATTGGGGGGGCATCGAAAAGTGACCTCTCATAGTCACTGGGCGGAGTCGGCGCAATGATGCGCCCTCCGTTGAACGGCCCGAGTGTCGCTTAGCAAGATGAGAGGTGTAATGCATCCTCCATGCTAGCCAGCTTGATTTGCGTCTCCTCGTACTCATCCTCCGGCTGGGAACCACGAACGATCCCGCATCCTGCGAACAAGTGGCAATGTCCAGGTGTCATCAGCGCCGAACGTAGGGCCACGAGAAAATCGCCATTACCTCGTGAGTCCAGCCAGCCCACGGGCGCTGCGTACCAGCCCCGGTCAAAACCTTCGTTATGCCGAATGAAGCTCATGGCTGTCGGGCCAGGCAAACCTCCGACCGCTGGGGTGGGGTGCAAGGCCTGAATGCCGTCCAGCAAGCTGCGTCCCGCTTCAAGTCGGGCGGTGATTGGGGTACTCAGATGCTGCACCGTGGCCAGTTTCAGCAGTTCGGGTCGGGTTGCTGCCCGCAGGTCGCTGACGATGTCAGTCAATCCTTGCAAAATGGTCTGCACCACCAATTGATGTTCGTGCAGCTCCTTGGGGTCCGCCGACAGATCCGCGCCCACTTTCAGGTCTTCTTCGGGCGTCACGGCGCGACGAGCGCTACCCGCGAGGGCGTGGGTGCTCAGGTAGCCTTCCTGGCAGCTGAGCAGCCGCTCCGGGGTCGCGCCGATGAAACAGCTGTCTCCCCGGTGCAGGGCGAACAGGTGGGCGTGGCTGCGCCGCTCGTGCAGCCGGCGCATGACGGCGCCGCTGTCGAGCGTGGCATTGAGCTGATATTCGACATGGCGGGCGAGCACCACTTTGCTCAGCTCGCCGCTGTCGATGGCCTGCAAGGCGTTGGCGACCTTGGCCTGCCATTGTGGTGCTGGCAATGCGTTGCGTTCGATGGCCTCGGGGCACGATGGGCGCGCGCGTGGCGACGCGAAAAGCTGTTGGTACGCCGCCAGGCTGGCGTGCGCCAAGGCGGCCGGATCGCTGCCGGGTTCCACCACGCACTGGCAACGCAGCCAGCGGCCGTCGCCGTCCTCGCTGAGCAGCCATTGGGCCAGGTGAAAACTGGCATCGGCAAACGGTGCCCAATGCGGTGCACAGGGTTGCTGCGTGTCGAAACGCATGCCGCCCAGCAGCAGCGGTGGATGAGGGCCGTCGATCACCGCGTCGGCGCACAGTGCGAACCATTGACGATTCACCTCGGCCAAGCGCTGGGGCCCCGTGGCTTCGATCTGCCAGGTACTGCCCAGGCCGAACAGTGTCAGGCTCGGTGAGTGAGCACACCAGAAGAAGCCCTGCCGGTGCGTTTCGTAGAGCACCAAGGGATCCAGGGTCGGTGCGGAGTGCGAACTCACGGCGACAACGGGACGCTGATGCTTCAGCGCGCGCTGGTGCGCAGCTTCGAACACGTTCAACAAGGCGGCTTCGTTCATACGGCGGTGCTCTTCTTCTGCAGCCAGAACGCCGTCTGTTCCGCGATGTACCAGTGGATGACCTGATTGAACAGGCCCTCGATGAATTCACCGTCCAGTCCGGCCTCCTGTGCCCATTGCCGGCGCTGCGGCAGCATCGCCGCGACGCGGTCCGGTGCGGCGATACTGGCCTGGTCGGGCTTGAACGCCGAGGCCGCCTTGACGTACTGCATGCGCAGCCCCAGGGCATCGATGATCTGCTGGTCCAGGGTGTCGATGGCGTGGCGAATGTCCGGCAGGCCGGTGCAGTGTTCCGGGGTTTTCATACCGAGTTTCCTTGAAGATAGGCAGCGCGTTGCAGCAGGTGATGGATCACGGGGCGCGGTTGTTGCTTGAGATAAAAATGATCGCCGTCGAACTGGCGGATATCCGGGGTGTGCTCGCTCAGGTCCGCCCAGGCCCGGGCCTGGTCCAGGCTGACATCCGTGTCGGCCCGGGCCAGCAATACGTCGATGGGCGCGGTCAAGCGGTCAAGCTGCACCGGTCGCCAGGTCTCGATGGCCTGGTAGTCGCTGCGCAGGGTCGGCAGGAACAGCGCGCGTAGCTGCGGGTTGTCCCACAGGCCTGTGGCCTCGGCGTCCTGACGCAGAATGTCGGCGATCAGCGCGGCGTCGTCCTGGCGGTGCAGGTCACTGGGCGGTTGCCGGTGCGGTGGCGGGTGGGCCGAGACAAACACATGTTCGGCACCGAGGCCGGCCGCCTCCAGATGCACACCGACGGCGTAGGCCAGCGCCGCGCCCATGCTGTGGCCAAACAGCCACAGCGGGCGGGTGGGCAAACTCAACAGGGCCTGGCTGATGTGTTCGGCCAGACTGGCCAGGCAGGCAATATGCGTCTCGTTGAATCGCTCTTCACGGCCGGGATATTGCACGGCCAGCAAGTCGATATCCCCCGGCAGGTGCGCCAGCCACGGACGGAAGAAACTCGCGCTGCCCCCGGCGTGGGGTAGGCACACCAGCCGGGCCCGCGATTGGTCGCCCTCACGCAGCACGCGCAACCATGGGGACATTTCGCTGTTCATAACGCTTGCACCTGTTCCGCCAGGGCCTTGCGGTTGACCTTGCCCAGCCGTGTCAACGGGAACTCACGCAGCACCTGCAAGCGATCCGGCAATTTGTAGGCGGCCAGTCCACGCTCGCGCAGCCAGGCGTTGATCGTGCCCAGTTCGAGCTGCTCTGCGTGGGCCAGCACACAGGCGCAACTGCGCTCGCCCAGCAGTTCATCGGCCAAGGCCACCAGTGCCACATCGCGAATCAACGGATGGCCCAGCAGCAGGTTCTCGATTTCTTCCACCGGGATTTTTTCGCCGCCGCGGTTGATCACATCCTTGGTTCGTCCTTCTACGATCAAATGGCCTTCGGGCAAGCGCCGCACCAGGTCGCCGCTGCGGTAGAAACCATCGGCGGTGAAGGCGCGCAGATTCTGTTCGCCGGCGTTGTAGTAACCGCGAATGGTGTAGGGACCGCGCACCAGCAGTTCGCCGACGGCGCCTGGCGCGACCGGCACGTCATCGGCGTCGACGATGCGGATCTCGTCGTCGGCGGTGAGCGGCAGGCCCTGGGTTTCGAAGATGCGTGCTTGCGGGTCATTCAGCGGCGTGAAGCACAGCAACCCTTCGGCCATGCCGTAGACCTGTTGCAGGCCACAGCCCAGGGCCGGGCCGATACGCGCGGCGATCTCGGCCTTGAGTCGTGCGCCACCGACCTGCAGCCATTGCAGGCTGCTCAGGTCGTGGTCGGACCATTGCGCCATCTCCAGCCAAAGCAGCACCAGCGGCGGGATCAATGCCGTGTGGGTGATGCGTTCGCCCTCGATCAGTTCGAAGGTGGTGTCCGGGCTGGGCTCCGGCGCCAGCACGAGGGTGGCGCCGACACTGAACACCCCGAACGCGCCGGGTGAGGCCAAGGGGAAGTTATGAGCCACGGGCAACGCCGCGAGGTAGCGGGTGTGGCTGTCGAAGCCGCAGGCCCGGGCGGCGAGGCGCGCATTGCAGGCGTAATCGTCATGGGTGCGCGGGATCAGCTTGGGCAGGCCGGTGGTGCCGCCGGACAGCAGCAACACAGCGACTTCCCTTGAGTCTGGCGCGGGCAGTGGACGAGGCTGAGCGACGCAGTCGCCCAGGGCGACGAACTCTTCGGCCGCCCCGACCACAACGACCTGTTGCAGGCTCGGCGCCCGTTCACGCAGGACGCGCGCCAGCGGCCGATAGTCGAAGCCCAGGTGCCGGTCGACAATCACATAGGCCACGGCCTGGCTCAGTTGGGCCAAGTGGACCAGTTCATGTTCGCGATGGGCCGGCAGGGCGAACGCCGGAATCACGCCCAGGCGCAACAGGGCGAAGGTCAGGCTGAAAAACTCGGCGATGTTCGGCAGTTGCACCAGCACTCGTTGGCCGGCGCGCAAGCCTTGGTCGGCAAGGCCGGCGGCCAAGCGGTCGGCTTGCAGGTCGAGCTCGGCGTAACTCCAGCGCCGATGACCGTCCACCAGCGCCTCTTTGTGCGGCGTGCGCTGCGCCTGCTCGCGCAACAGCTGGCCCAGCGGCACGCCTTGCCAGTAACCGTGCTCGCGATAACGGCGGATAAAGTCCTCGGGCCAGTCGGTGCATCCATCAAGCATGGCAATCTCCTTGAGCGGTCGGGCATCCCAGCAAACGGGCGCCGTGCAGAATCAGCGGATGCGCCAGGCCGGCGATCTGCACCGCCCGTACGCCGGTGTAATCAGCCGCTTGGATACGCAGCAACGGGTCGTCGCCGGTCAGCAGGCTGAGGGCGGTGTGGTCGGCGGGGTGTACGCCCAGGTGGATTGCCGCCAGGCCCGTTGCGCCGTTGGGGTGAATCATTTGGGGCGGATGCTGGGCCGGCTCATAGGGCGTGACCAGGAAGGGCAGGCGGTCGTGGCGCGGGTAGACGAAACGAAAGCGCGTCTGGCGGCCATCCGCGCAGGTCCGCCGCCAGTTCACTGTGCGGCCCATGGCCACGCCGCATCCCGCCAATCCCTTGAGGCGCGGCGCCAGGGCCGGGGTATCGCACAGCAGCGCCAGGTCGCAGAAACCTTCGCCCTGTGTGGCCCAGCGCAACATCCGCCGCCCGGCGCCACGGCCGGCCAGGCAGTCGATGGGCCACTTGAACAGCCAGGCGTGACGCGGTGTGGTGAGCAATTCGATGATCGGCCCCTGGCTGAACCAGATGTGCGCGTGTTGCGCGCGGGCCTCGGCGGTGGCGTAGGTCACGTCGAAACCGGCGGCGCGAAAATTCGCCACGGCCTGGTGCAAGTCGCGCACCCACAGCAACACATGGCTGCAATTGGACAAAGGTTGGGCAGTGTTCAAAACGGCAGCGCTCCGAGCAGTTGGGCGGTGTCGTCACCGCGAGGGGGTTGCACGGCGTCGGCAAGGGCTTGGAGTTCGGCCAGCGGTAGCGCGCGGGGCACGGGCGGCTCAATCAAGGCGGGCATGCCGATCAGGTTGTTCATTTCGCGCCAGGCCAGGGACACCTCGGTGGCCCAGACGCCACCGCGCAGGCGTCGCGACGGTTCATCGATGTCGCGGCATAACGCGTCCAGGGCGATGCTGACCGCGTCGGGCCAGACCTGGTTGAATACTTGCTGGTAGCTCTTGGGCACCTGCGGATCGAGCGCCACCATCGTCGGTCCGGCGAGTCGTTCGCTGCCGGGGCCGGCCATGATCAGCCGGTCGGTGCTGTCCCTTGAAGCGTGCAGGCGCGGGTTCCACAGCACCGGGCCGTGGGTGTCGCCCAGGCTCAGCACACCGGCTTCACAGCCGACTTCGAGGCGATGCAGCAAGAACGAGTGGTTGTCCGGATCCTTGGGGTGCACCTGGTTCTGTATTCGCAAGCTGATGGGTACGCCATTAAAACGGGCATCGAGCCGCGTGAAGGGTTGCCCGGCGAACGCGGGGGCGGATGCCGTGAACGTCCAAGGCCGCAGACCGCCGGCCAGGCGCCCGAGAATATCCAGCAACGGATAGGCGACCTGACTGTTGCAGGCGGCCTCGATGTACGCCAACCCCTGCTGATCGCGCAGGTAAGCGGCCACGGCAAGAAAACGGCGGATCGCCAGGATATTCGGGTACAGCGTGTTCACCGCATAGGCGGCCTGGCCCTGGCGCGCCGCCTGCATGCAAGTCGCGATTTCGCGGTGGTGTACCGGGTGCTCCTGCAACACGTGGATGCCACGGCGCAAAAACTGTTGCGCCAGGTCACCACCAGCGCCACCGGTTGCGCCGGAGCGCACCACCACGCAGGCGATATCGACGTCATCCGGCACCTGTTCGACGGTCTCGTACAGCGCCACTCCATAATGCTCGGCGCAGGCCCGTGAGTAGGCATTGCCACGGGACAAGACGCCCACCAGTTGGTAGCGATCATGGGCGCGGGCCAGGGCTTGCAAGTAGATGCGACCGAACGCGGTGCCGGCCACGATCACGCGTTTGCGCGCCGGGGTGCAGTTCATGGGCGAGTCTCCGGCAGACGAGCCCATTGGGCCAGCGTGTGGTCGTCGGGTAACTGGTCGGGCAGCTCAAGGATCAAGGCGGGTTCTTCGAGGTACGCAGCCAACGCCTCGCGACTCAGGCGCTGGGCGGGCACCTGGGCGACGAAGACCCGATGGCCCAAGGGCGCCAGCGGATGGTTAGCGGCGGGCAGGCTGCGGTTGCCCTGGAATCCGCTCCTGGCCAGTGCGGCTTGCCATTGCGCGAGGTTGAGGAAGGTGGCGCTGCTGAGCTGTCGTTCATCGTCGGCCTGGTTGAGCATGAAGGCCTGGGAAGCCATCACCCAGAACTCCTCTTGCGTCGGTTCGCTGAACACCAGCCAGCCGCCCGGCTTGAGCAAGGCGAGCAGGTTCGCCAGGGAGCGTTCGGTATCGCGAGCGGCATTGAGCACGCCACCGGCGATGATCAGGTCCCAAGCCTGGCTGCGGTAACCCTGGGCCAGGGCAGGGCGGTCGATGTCGAATACGCCATGGCGAACCCACGACCAGTCCTGCAGACGTGCGGCGGCCTGCTCGCTGAAATAGCGCGACACGTCGGTGCATAGGTAGTCCACCGGAGCGTCGGCCAAGGCCGGCAACACCGCCTGGGTGGTCGAGCCGGTGCCGGCACCGACTTCGAGCACGCGCAACGTTGCATCGGCCGGCTGGCGCGCGGTCCAGGCCCCCACCCAATGGGCGACGGCACGATGCTGGTACTGAGCCGCCAGGCTTTCGCGGTACAACGCCGCCGCCCGTTCGGTGCGCCCCTCGGGAAACAACAGGTGCACCGCCGCACAGTCGCCGCGCATCAGCGCCGGCAATTGACGGGCATTGTCCCGCGCATAGTCGAGGGTGCCGCTACCGCCGGTGTTGCGCGCCCAGTCCAGGGTCAGTTGCGTCCAGATGTCCTCCAGAGCGGCGTCACTCCAGTCACGGGCGTCAAGGGTGGGATGCAGCTGGGTGCCTGCGCGGCGCAACAGGCCTTGTCCCTGCAACACGTCCAGCCAACGCGCGATCAATGGCCGATGACCCGGCGCGATGCCCGCAAGCGCCAGCCCCTGGCCGACATCATTCAACGGTGCGGGCAGCAGGCCGCAATGGTCCAGGCCGTTGAGCATGGACAGCAACGCGGCGTGGCCCAACCGATCGTTGAGCCGTACCGCTTCGACGAGTCGCTCGCTGGCAAACTGCTGATCGAGGGCGGCCTCCGTGGCATCGAGGTGATCCTCTACCGATGCCGTTTCGCAGGGGTGAGGCACGGCGAACAGCGCCTGGCCGTGCAGTGCGAGACTGCTCACGTCGGGATGCCCAAGGGCCCGCTCGCGCCAACGTTGATGTTCGAGCTTGACGCTGGCCAGGTCGCGCCATTCACCGAGGGCTTCCGTAAACCCCTGGACGCGGCAGTTGAGCTGCGCCGCCGCCCGCTCGGCGAGTTGCCAGTCGCCCGGTTGCGCCGTGACGAACAGCACCTGTTCCAGATAGCTAAGGTCGGTCAACGGCAGGGCGGGGAAGTCCAACAGCCGTTCCAGTTGCTCGGTGTTCATGACCGCCACGGCGGGGCGTTGGCGTTCGATCACCGCCAACAGACGTGCCGGGGAGCGTTGATGAGTGCCCAGGTCAGTCAGGGCGGGCAAATGCCATGGAAACGCGCCAACCGGCAGATCAGTCAGCAGGATGTCAACGTGCAGCATCATCATGAAACTCCTACGGCGTGAAACAAACGTTGCCCGGCGGCCGCCAGCGGGTCGGTGGCCTCTGGCCATACTTCGAGCAACTGAAAACCCTGGGCCTGCAAGGCCTGGCGCCATGTGTCGGGCGCGATGAAGACTTCATCGGTGTCGCGCAACGGCGCCCCGGCGGGCGGTGACAGCAGCAGGTGCATGAAGGTCAGCATCGCCGGGTTGTCCGCGATGGACTCACTGAACAACAAGCGCCCGCCGTCCCGCAGGCAGGCGCGAATCTGCCCGAGGCTGCGGGGCAAGTCGCGGGCGTTGTGCAGCACGTTGCCGGCGATCACCAGATCCTGGCTGCGCGCTTCGATGGCTTGCTCGGCGAAGTCTCGATCCAGGTCGAGCAAGCCGACGTGCATGCCCGGTTCCAGGCGAAACTCACGCTGGGCCGCCCCGGTGAAAAGCGAACTGATGTCGGTAAAGCGATAGTCCTTTTCGCACGCTTGCAATGCTGCCAGCACGGCGCGGGTAGTGCAGGCAGCGCCACCGCCCAGCTCCAACACCCGCAGCACATCGCCATGGGCGCGGACTTCGCTTGCTCGTGCGGCGAGGGCTTGATTGATCGCTGCGGTGAAGTGGTTGTGCTGGTAGGCCCCGAGCACCGCGACGGGGTCACCTGATTGCACCAGCATCGGTGCCAGGGCGAGTCGATCGCGCAACAAGTCGGGCAGGCACTCGATGACCTGGCGGTGCAGGGTGGCCATGCTGGCCGGGAAGCCCAGCTCGGCGTACAGCCTGGGCAGGTTTTCGACGGCGGACTGGGGCGGCGTGCCCTGCCAGGCGAGGCGTCCGGCGTCTTCGCGCAGCGCACCGGTGCGGGTCAGCGCCGCCAGCCAGCGCCGCACAATCCAGGCATGGCGGGGAGCCGTGCCCAAGGCTTGGTTGATTTGCCCGGCGCTGCGCCAGACTTGCACCGGCAAGGCCTGAGTGTGCAGCAACACCTGGGCCATCACGCCCAGGCTCAGGTGTTCAAGTTCATTCAGTGCGCTGTTCATAGGCAACCTTCTTCAACGCTGCGCAGCTGATCGAGCGGGCCGGATAGCAGGTTCATGGCATGGATCGCCGAGGTGCGCTGCAGGCGTTCAAGGCTGGCGGCGGGTGGCAACGCCTGGGCGGCGAAATGGCAGCCGGCACTGATTTCCCCGTTCGCCACGCTGACCACCGTGGCCGCGGCCATTGCCCCGGTCAGCGCCGCATTGCCCGCGCCGCTGAGCACCAGGCTGCGGGTGCGCGCCTGGCTCTCCCACAGCCCGTCGAGTTGCAGCAGCAATGTGACGAAAGGGGCCTGGCCGCTGAGGTCCAACAGGCTGGCCTCGCACAAGCGCTGCACCGCTTCGGCGCGCGGCAGGCTGTGGGCCAGGCCCAGCGCCTTGAGCACATGCCCGTCGGTGATCACGTTGAACCATTGGCCGACCTCCAGGCGCAGGTCCATAGCCAGGCTTTCACCTTCCCGATTCAAATAGGGCAGCAGGTGAACCTGGCCGGGGAAACACGGCAGCAGCACGTCTTGGCTGCGGCGTAGCGCTCGGCTGCAGCGGCCGTTGCGCCAGGCCGCCAAGGGTTCGCTGGTGCCATCTACCGAGCCTTGGAGGAAGTCGTCGGCGGCGACGGCGGTGAATTGGTCACGCAGGCCGAAATAGCTGGTCAGTCCGAGGACCTGGGTGAAGGCTTGCTCGGCCAGCCAGCGCGGCAGCAAGCCGGTGAGCCCCGGTTGCAGACCGGCACCGAGGACGGCGCAACGGTTGCGCCATTGGTGTGGGTCAAGTGTCATCTCGCCGGCCGCATCCACGTAATGCGCATCGGTTTGCAGCGCCGCCCGTGCGGCACGGTCGGCCAATTGCCAGGAAGGCCCGGCGCAGTTGAGCAGCACGTCGCAGCCACGGGTGAACCCGTTCAGGGCAGGGGCATCATTGAAATCCACCGCTGTCCATTGCAACCGTGCGTCGGGCCATTGCTGCTGGAGCGATGCCAGGCAGCGCGCACCGTTGCGCGGATCACGCCCGCCCAGGCGCAGCGCGTTCACGCCCAGGCTCAACAACGCCCGAGCGCTGGCCAGGCCGACATCGCCACTGGCGCCCAGCACACCGATCAGCATGGCTGGGCCTGCGCATTCAGGCGCCAGCCACCGGCGCGCTGGCGGTCGCGCCAGAACCCGGCGTAACGCCCGTCGAGCGCCAGCAGTTGCGGGTGAGTCCCGGCTTCCACGAGGCGGCCGTGGTCCAGCACCAGAATCTGGTCGGAGGCCATGATGGTCGGCAGGCGATGGGCGATGACCAGTACCGTCGAGCTTTGCTTCAGGCTTTGAATGGCCGTCTGCACGAAGGCTTCGTTGTGCGAATCCAGTGCGGCAGTGGCTTCATCCAGCAGCACGATTGGCGCGCGCTTGAGCAGCGCCCTGGCCAAGGACACCCGCTGGCGTTCGCCACCGGATAGCGCCGCGCCACCTTCGCCCACCGGCGTGAGCCAGCCCTGGGGCAGGCGCGCGACAATTTCGTCGACGCCGGCGAGGCTCGCCGCCTCAGCCACCTGCTGCGCACTGGCGTCCGGCTTGCCGACGCGGATATTGGCTTCGAGGCTGTCGTCGAACAGGTAGACGTCCTGCATCACCAGCGACAGTTGCGCCATCAAGGCCTCGTTGGACAGTTCGCGCACATCGACGCCGCCGACTTTGACGCGGCCCTCGCTCGCGTCGAAGAAGCGCATGAGCAGGCGCGTGACGGTGGTCTTGCCTGAACCCGAGGCGCCGACAATCGCCATCATCGAATGGGTCGGGGCGTGGAATGTCAGGTCGCGTAGCACCGTCGGGCCACTGGCGTAGGCGAAGCTGACGTGTTCGAAGGCAAAGCTGCCGGGGTCGCTCAACGGCTGACTGACTTGGGGTTGCGGCAATGACGGCTCGCGCAGGATGCCGACCAGTTGCTCCAAGTCATTGCCGGCCATGCGCAACAGCCCGCTGCGTGCCGCCGCCTCGGCCAGTGGCCCGACAAAGCGTGCCGCCAGGGCGAGCAGGGTGATCAGCTGGATGGCGTCGATGTCGCCTCGGGCCGCCAGGGCGATGCCCACGCCCACCAGCAGCGCGAAGGCCAATTGCACGGCCAGGCCGCCGGCCAGCAGTTTCGGAAAAGTCTGGGACACCATCGAGCCGCCGGCCTGTTTCTGCGCCAGATTGGCCGCCTGCAACGGCGCGTATCCCTCTTGGGTCCGGCCAAAGGCGCGCAGCACTTGCTGGTAACGGGCGAACTCGACCACTCGGTTACCGGCGAGGGTCGCGGCGGCTTCGACCCGGGCATCGCTTTGGCCGATGGCATCGGCTGACCAGCGATGGGTGAAGTAGATCAGCGGTGCGCACAGCACGGCGGTCAGGCCCAGGCGCCAGTCGAAGATGAACAGGGTCAGCGCGACCGTGGCCGGCACCACCACGCCGCAAACCACCGGTCCCAGGTAATGCGCAAACAAGCCGGTGACCATCAGCGTGCCGCTGGTGGCGCTGCGCGACAGGCGCCCGACTTTTTCCGAATTGAACCAGCCCAGGGGCAGGCTGGCCAAGTGTTGGCCGAGGCGATCGTGCAAGGTGGTCAGCACCACCAGCGCCAGGGCAAAGCCCTTCATCGCCTGCTGGTAATGGGCGATGCAGGTCAGCGCGGTCATCGCCGCGAGACCGGCCAGCCACGCCATCGCCGTGGCCGGATCACCGGCAAACAACGCGTGCAGGATCGGCACCAGTAAAGCCACGGCCAGGCCTTGCAACACGGCGCCGGTCACCAGCCATGCGAGGTATCGGTAGAGGCGCGCGGCATGCGCCGGCCCCAGTAAAGTGACAAGACTGCGGATCACAGGGACATCTCCAGCTCGAGGACTGAACGCTTGGCGCCGGCGCGCCACAGGCGGGCATAGGCGCCGTTGGCTTGAAGCAGGGATTGGTGACGACCGCTTTCAAGCACCCGACCTTGATCGAGTACGACGATCTGGTCCACGCCGCTGATACTCGCCAGACGGTGGGCAATCACCAGCACCGTGCGACCCCGGGCCAGGGCCGATAGGGCGTCCTGGATCAGCGCTTCGGATTCGGGGTCGGCGTGGGAGGTCGCCTCGTCGAGGATCAGCACCGGCGTGTCGGCCAACAGCGTGCGGGCGATGGACAGGCGTTGCGCTTCACCGCCAGAGAAAATCGCATCCTCGCCGATCACCGACTGGTAGCCACGGGGCAGGGCCTGGATGCGTGAGTGAATCTGCGCCGAGCGGGCCGCCGCCTCCATCTCTGCGTCGCTGGCCTCGGGGCGGCCCAGCCGCAGGTTATCGGCCACGGTCCCATGCACCAGTTGCGCGTCCTGCAAGACGAAACCGACCTGCCGGTACAGCTCGCGTGGGTCGATTTCCCGCACATCGACACCGCCGACCCGTACGCAGCCGGCGTCGACGTCGTGAAAGCGCGGCACCAGTTTGGCCAGGGTCGACTTGCCCGCACCGGAGGCGCCGACCAAGGCGGTCACGCTGCCGGCCTGGCAGCGCAGATCGACGCCGTTGAGGATCGGGTGTTCGGGGTCGTAGCCGAACTGCACCTGTTCAAACGTGATCTCGCTGCCCTGGGGCTGCTTGCTGACGTTCGGCGCGGGCAGCTCTTGAACCGTTAGCAGCGCTTCGATGCGATCGGCAGCCGCCAGGGCGGTGCGTTGCGCGGTCAGGCTCTGGTTGATCACCAACAGCGACTGCGGAATCACCACCGCCACCAGGGTCTCGGCGAACAATTGCAGCGGCGTGATCCAGCCTTCGGCCAGCAACAGGCTGCCCACTCCCAGGCTCATCAGCAGAATCACCGGGACGCTCAAGGCCATCGAGGAAAACGCTTCCAGGCGCAGCAGCGGCTTGACCCAACCGGCGTATTGCTCGCTGAACTGGTTGACCGCCTGTTGATAGCTGCGATGGGCCTGGCCCACCTGGCCGAACGCCTTGACCACGGCAATGCCATGGACAAACTCGACGATGGCGGCGCTGACTCGGCTCATGCTCTTGTCCAGCAACTGCATCTTCGCGCCGAAGCCGCGCATCATCAGGGCATAGGCCAGCGCATACACCGGCAAGGTCAGCACCGCCAGCAGCGCCAGGCGCCAGTTCAGCGTGACCAGCCACACCAGCCCCGCCAGGGGCGTGACGATGGCCGCGGTGAGTTCCACCGCGTGGTGGGCGACCAAGTGATGCAGGTCTTCCAGATCGTCCTGCACCACTTTGCGCACCGCCCCCGAAGTGGTGTCGGTGAACCAGCCCAAGGGCACGCGCCCCAGCTTGCGCACCATGGCTTCGCGCAGGCTGGCTTGCAGGCGATGGTCCGCCAGATGGGTCAGCCACAGGGCCACGCCGTTGGCCATCCAGCCCAGGCTCAAGGCGATCACCACCAGCGCCGCCCAGCGCCACAAGGTTTGAGGGTCGACGCTGCCGGCCAGCAACAACCGGCCCAGCTCGGCCAGGCCGATGAAGGGCACCAGATTGACCAGCGCGCCGACCGCGGCAAACGCCACGCCGATGCGAATCAGCCGGTTGACCGGACGTTTCAGGGTATCCAAAGCGCTCGTCATGAGTTTTTCCGTAGGGCGTCCAGCAGGTGCGCGGTGACGGTGTGGACATGAGGCGGTTCGATCACGCTGAAGTGATTGCCCGGCACGTCGATCAACTCGAAGCGCCCCAGGCACGCGTCTTCCCAGAACGGCGCCGCCAGGTGGCCGACGCCGCCGGTGATGCCGAACGACTGCTGCTCCAGGCAGCGCAGATAGGTCATGTTGCCGAGGAACGGCGGCGGGTCGAACCGTGCCGCGCGCATGCTGTGACGGCAGACGCGAAACAGCGTCGGCACCAGCTCCGGGCCGATGGGCACCCCGGCTTGGCCCGACGCCAGGCGCGCGTACTCGGCCAGGCGTTCTTCCTGGCTGCGCGCCGATTGTTGTCGCACCGCCAGCGCCAGGGCCTCCAGGCCCGGGTCGCCGCTCAACGAAGCCATGGCCCCGGCCGGCACGCGGCGATTGTCACGGGCCATCAGCAGATCGATGGCGCGGTACACGTCATAGTCTTCGATGTGCGCGCCGAACACGGTCTTGACCGGATCCAGGTTCAGGTTGGGCACGAAGATCGCCTCGTAGGCCAGCTCCTCGTCGGTGTCGATGAACATCGGAATGCTGTCGATCAGACTCAAGTCCACCACATCCATGCCGCGTTCGAGCAGGCGCCGGGCGACCTCGGTGGCGAGCAGCCCGCCGAGGCAGTAACCGATCAACTGGAAGTGCTGGTGATCGTCGGCAATCAAGCGTTCGGCGTAGTCCTGGGCCACGCTTTCGATCAGGCGCTTGGGCTCCAGCGCCAGGTAGCGCTCAGTGTCGGCCACGGCAAAGCCGATCACCGGCCCGGCTTGTTGTTCGGCCAGGGCGCGACCCAGGTGTTGGAAGTAATCCAGCGTGCCAAGGGCGGCGTGGAACATCACCCGTACCGGTCCGGCATCGCCACCGCCAAACGGCACCACCAACGCATTGCTGCTGGATGAACGCTGGGCTTCGCCGCTAGCAGCAGTGGCGGCTGACGCGCTTTCGCCGTGGTTGAGCAGGCGCGCCAGGGCGGCGACATTCGGCTCGTTGAGCATCTGCCGCAGCAGTGTGTCGTAACTCAAGCCTTGGGCCTGGGGCAGCTGTTCACGCAGTTGACCGGCGACCCGGGCGAGGATCAGTGAGTCGGCGCCTTTTTCATAAAAACTGTCGTTGACGCCAATCTGCGTCAAGCCCAGGGCCTCGGCCCACAGCCGGCAAAGCTCGGCGGTAAGAGGGTCGCTCGGCGTCGCCTGGTCATTGCAAACCTGGGTATCAACGGCGGGACGCAAGCCGGCCAGGGTCTTGCGGTCGATCTTGCCGTTGGCGGTCAATGGCAAGTGGTCAAGCACTTGCAGGTGCGCCGGCAGCATGTACTCGGGCAACCGCTGGGCCAGGGCGCGGCGCAGGCTGTCGACAGTCAGGCGCTGGAACCCGGCCTTGAAACGGGCGGCGAACACCTGCATGCCGAGGGCGGCCAGCGGGTGATCGGCCTGGGGCAGGGCGGGCAGGCATTCGCCACCGAACGCCTGGATCCGTGCCTGCCAGGTTTCGGCGTCGCGCAAACCGCTGCGACCCAGGTCGTGGTCGCCGTTGACCGGGGTCATCATGAAGCCCTGGGTCAACAGGATCGGCGGCCATTCGCCGGTGGGTTCGCTGAACACCAACCAGCCACCGGGGCTGAGCAGTTCGGTGATCTGGCCGAGGGCTTTGTCGATGTCCTTGACGCTGTTGAGCATGCCGGCACACAACACGACATCGACGCTGTTGCTGGCCAACCCTTGGGGCCGGATGTCCTGGTCGATGTCGAGCACGCCGTAGCGCACCCAGGCGTGCTCGGCAAACCGTTGCTTGGCCGCCGGCAGGAAAAAAGCGGTCATGTCGGTGAACAGGTAATCGACGTCCAGGCCATCGAGCAAGCCGATCACGGGCGCGCTGGTGGCCCCGGTACCGGCGCCGATTTCGAGGATGCGCAGCGGACCGTCGCCGTCATGGTGCGTGGCGAGGCGATTGATCAGGGCCGCGATGCTGTGATTGTTGTAGCGCGAGACGGCGTCCCCGCCGTACAGCTGCAACGCCAGGTCCTGTTGGCCCTGGGGAAACAGCAGGTCGAAGGGGTTGACCTCGCCCTTGAGCAACTGTGGCAATTGCCAGACATGGTTGAGCTGGTAGTCGAACAGCGCCTGGCTGCACAGCCCCGGAGCGACCGCCTGTTCCACCCGACCCCAGGCCAGCGCCGGCTCGGGTGCCGGTTGCGCCAGGCGATAACGCGATTGTTCGAGTTGCAGCAGGCCCGCCTCGCACAGCGCGCCCAACCAGCGCCGCACCAGCCAGTGATGGCGCGGCTGTGCCTGCAAGGCGTCGAGAATGGCCGGCGCATCGGGTTCGGCCAGCTCGCCGCTGAACAAGCCGGCCTTGAGCATGACTTCCAGCATCGAGCTCAACGCCGCAACCTTGAGGTCTGCCTGATAATCGCGAACGCATTGTGCGTCGAAGGTGCCGACCTGGTTGTCGGCATAACGATTGATCGTCGTTAGTAACGACGCGTCCGGCAGCGGCTCTGGTGCTGTCTGCGCAGCGGTGACGAAAGCCATCAGGCTGCGCTCGCTACGCTCGCCGGATGCGTCACCGGTGACCAGACTGATGGCGCTGTCCACGCCAGGAGTGGCGAGCAATGCCGCGTCGATCTCGCCCAGTTCAACGCGATGCCCGCGGATTTTCACTTGGCCGTCTTCACGGCCGAGGAACTCCAGTTCGCCACCCGGCAGGTAGCGTCCACGGTCGCCGGTGCGATACAGGCGCTGGCCGTCAACGGGATGGGCGAAGAACCGCGCCTCGCTCAGCGCCCGGTCGCCGAGGTAACCCTGGGCCAGGCCGACACCGGTGATGTATAGGTCGCCAGGCACCCAGGTCGGCGCGTCGCGCCATTGGTTGTCGAGCACGCGAAAGCCCTGGTTGGCCAAGGGCAGGCCATAGGGAATGCTTCGCCATGTCGGGTCAATCGCGCCGATCGGGTGCAGGTTGGACCAGATCGAGGCTTCGGTCGCGCCACCGAGACCCACCAGGGCCAGGTCGGGCAGGAGTTGCTTGAGTTGCGGAGGCAGGTTCAGCGGGATCCAGTCACCGGACAACAACGCCAGGCGCAGGCTGTCCAGCGGTCGGGGCTCGGCATGCAGGTAGTGGGCGAGCATGTGCAGTTGTGCAGGCACCGAATTCCACAGCGTCACTTGGTGACGCTGGATCAGCTCGGCCCAGTGCGACGGGTCGGCGCCACGGGCCGGGTCGGGCAGCACCAGCGCGCCGCCCACGGCGAGGGGACCGAAGAGATCGTATACCGACAGGTCGAAACTCAGCTGCGCCAAGCCGAGCACGCGGTCCTTTGCATTGACCTGAAAGCGCCGGTTGATGTCTTGCACGGTATTGAGGGCGGCGCGATGGCTGATCATTACGCCTTTGGGATCGCCCGTGGAGCCGGAGGTGAAGATCACGTAGGCGAGGTCATCGGCGTTGCCGTCGACCGCTTTGAAATCGGCTGGAGCCGGTGTCAGTTGATCCACCGCATGCCAGCGCAGACCATCGGCCAGCGGCGCATTGGGCAAGGCGTGAGACTGGCCGAGTACATGGCGCACCTGGGCGCTGCGCAGCACGCGGTAGCGGCGGGCGGCCGGGGCATTGCTGTCGAGTGGCAGGTAGGCGGCCCCGGCAAGCAATACCCCGTAGGCCGCCACGACCTGGTCGAGGCCTTTGGGCATGAGGATCGCCACCGGTTCCTCGCCGGTGCAACCGGCCTGGCGCAGGGTGGCGGCGACGGCCAGGGCGCGTTCGACGAGTGCGGCGTAGGTCAGGCTGCCGTTGGCGTCGATCACCGCCAGCGCTTGCGGATGTTCATCGGCCATGGCCAGCAGGCCGTCGTGCAAGCGACCGGTGGGCCGCGGCGCGGCGGTGGCATTCGCCGCCAGGCGCTCGCGCTGCTGCCAGGCTGGGAGAGGCACGTGCATCGGTTGTTCCCAGGCGTCCGGGTCCTGAGCCAAGCGCTGCAGTTGGGCCAGGAACGCCTGCTGCATGTCGTTGACCAAACCGTCGGGGAACACGCCTTGGCGCACGTCCCAATGGATGTGCAAACCATGGCGGTCATCCATCACCTGGCAGTCGAGGGTGACCTGCGGGGTCTGGGTAATGCCGTGGCCCACCCGACGTTGGCTGGCCGCCGGTGGTTCGATCGCCAAACCGATGGCACTGGTGAAGACCACCGGCATGGCCGTGGCTTCACGGCCACGACGGCGACCGATTTCACGCATCACTTCAATGCCGGAAAACAGCCGGTGCTCCAGGTCGGCAAACAGTTGGCTGCCCAGTTGCCGGGCCTGCTGGGTGAAGTCCTGGTCTTGCGGATCGTTGACCTGGAGCAGGCTGACGGAGGTGAAGTCCCCCACCAATCGATCCACCTGCGGGTGCAGCGGCAAGCGGTTGAGCAATGTCAGGTTGAGGCTGAAGGCAGGGCGCTGGCTCCAGCGTTGCAAGGTTCCGACGTAGGCGGCGAGGACCGCAATGGAAGGGGTCAGGCCGCGTTCGTTGGCGGCTTTTTTCAGGGCGTTCCATTGCTGCCGGTCGAGCTGGGCCGAATGCCGCTGGAAGCGCGGCGGGGCCGTGTCTTCACCGCTCAGGGGCGTCGGCAGTTGCGGTGCGGCGGGCAAGTCGTCGACGCGCGCCAACCAATATTCGCGGTCGCGTTGATGGCGGCTGCCTTCGAGCAGGCCACGCTCGGCCAGCAGGTAGTCGCGGAAAGTGATGTCCAGGGCCGGCAGGGTGGCTTGGGGATCGTCCAGCAACTGTTCCAACTCGTTGAACAGCAACTGTGCGCTGGCCCAGTCGGCAATCAGCGAATCCATGGAAAAATGCAGGGTATCGCCACTCTCGCTGCGGCTCATGCGCAATTCGAACAGCGGCCATTGATCGGTGGGGTAGAGCTTCTGTTCCATGGCCTCGCGGATCTGTTGCACGGCGTGCCGATGCTGTTCATCCGTGGCGCCGCGCAGGTCCGTCACGACCAGCGGGTAATGGTCGACGTCGGCCAGCACGCGTTGCGAACCTTCGCTGGCGATCACCGCGCGCAGCATGTCGTGACGCTCGATCAGACGGTTCCACGCCTGTTCCACCTGCTGCGGATCAAGCGTCGGCCAGCTCAGTTCCAGGTAACCGTGGCAGGCCACGTTGCCGTAGCCAAATGAAGACTGGCGGCCCAGGAGGTAGGCGTTCTGCACGTCGGTGAGCGGGAAGGGCGCGTGCTGGTTCGCCGGGTCAGCCAGGACCTGTGGCCGTTCCTGTACTTCGAGCAGGTGCAGGATCTGTTCTTTGTGCTCGCGCAGTTGTGCCATTCGCTCGGCATTGAGCAGGCCTTGCGGGGCGCGGAATTTCAGTTGTCCGTCCTGGGGCCAGAGTTCGACGCCGAGGGACTTGAGTTCACTTAACAATTTGGCGGCGGGCATGGATACAGCTCCTGGAGAAAAGGGAGGTTGTGCGGGCATCAGATGACGCCCTCTTCAACGCTGTCCGAAGACGGCTGGCACTCAAGGATTTGCGCCACCTCGGTCAAGGTGGCGGCGCCGAACAACTGGCCCATGGGCAGTTCGACGCCCAGGCGGGTGCGCAGCATTTCGAGAAAGCGCGTGGCCAGGAGGCTGTCGCCACCGAGGCGGAAAAAGTTGTCGTGGCACGACACACTCGGCACGTTGAGCAATTGCTGCCAGAGTTCGGCGATCACCTGTTCGTCCGGGCGCAGCGGTTGCTCGCCAACCACCGGGCGCGTTTGGGCGGCGTCGGCCAGGGAGACCAGCAGCGCCCGGCGATCGACCTTGCCGTTGTTGCTCAGAGGCAAGTGTTCCAGCACCAGGATCTGCTCCGGGCGCATGTACCCCGGCAGGCATTGCTCCAGGTGTCGCGCCAAGACCTGCGCCTCGGTGCTGGCGGTGACGGCGGCCATCAGTCGGTTATCCGCGACCAGTGCCACCGCTGTGTTTACGCAGGGGTGGCGGGCGAGGGCGGCTTCGATTTCGCCCAGCTCGATTCGATGGCCGCCAATCTTCACCTGGCTGTCAGCGCGGCCGAGAAACTCCAACAAGCCGTCGGGGTGGTAGCGACCCAGGTCGCCGGTGCGGTACCAGCCATCGACGAAGCGCTCGGCGTTCAACTGTGGCGCGTGACGATAGCCGCGGGCGACGCCGGCCCCACCAATCCACAGCTCGCCGGTGACCCAATCCGGACAGTCGCGGCCGAGGGCATCGACCACCCGGTAGGCCTGGTTCGCCAGCGGCACGCCGTAGGGGATCGAGCGCCAACCCGGCAAGGGTTGTTGCACTTGGAAATGGTTAGACCAGATCGCCGCTTCGGTGGCGCCGCCCAGGGCGATAAAGCGACAATCTGGCGCCTGTTGCCGCAAGCGTTGCGGCAGGTCGAGGCCAATCCAGTCGCCCGACAGCAACGCCACTTTCAGGCCCAGTGGCTGGCGGTCGTGGGCGTTGGCTTCGAGCAGCATGTCCAGCAGGGCCGGCACGCTGTTCCATAGGGTCACGCGATGCTGTTGCAACGCCCTGAGCCAGGCCCGCGCATCGCGGCGCTGACCCTCTTCGATCAGCACCAGCGCGCCGCCCACCGACAGCAGGCCGAACAGGTCGTATACCGAAAGATCGAAGTCCAGCGCTGACAACGCCAGGGTGCGGTCGCTGGCGCCGATGCCATGGCAGCGGTTGATCTCGGCCACGGTGTTCATCGCCGCGCGGTGGGTGATTTCCACACCCTTGGGCTGGCCCGTGGAGCCTGAGGTGTAGATCACGTAGGCCAGCTCTGCGGCCGAAATGGCGAGCGGCGCCGGCAGCGGTTCCGCGTCCAGCGCGCGGAGGGGATCGAGGTGTTTGACGCTGGACAGTTGCGGGTCCTTCCCGGCCAGGATCAGCGTGACGCCGGCCTGTTGCAGGATGCGCTGGCAACGCTGTAACGGCTGGTCGACCCCGACCGGCAGGTACGCGGCACCCGCGGCCAGGATGCCCAGCACGCTGGCGATCTGTCGTGGCCCCTTGGCCAGGGACACCGCCACCAGATCGCCCGGCACCACGCCGGCATCCACCAGGCTGCGGGCGATGCGTAGCGCCTGTTCGGCCAGCTCGCCATAGCTCAGCGTGCCGTGCTCGCCCCATAACAGCGCCGGACGTTGTGGCGCTTGGCGTGCCTGTTCGAAGAAGCCTTGGTGCAAGGTCGGGTCACCCGGCACGCTTGGGCCTGGGGCATTGAGCTGGGCGCGCAACTGCGCCTGGGCTTGGGGCAGGAGGTCGGGCGGTGGATTGTCCCAGGTGTACTCGGCCAGCCAGTTCAAGCTGTACAAATAGGCGTCGAACATCGCTTCGACAAGACCTTCGGGAAACAGGCCGACCACATAGTCCCAGTTCAAGGCTATACCGCCGTTGGCTTCCACCACCTGATGGTCGAGCCAGACCTGCGGGGTCTGGGTCAGGCCAAAGACTTGCCGGGCAAACGGCCCGTCCACCGGCGCGGCGGTGCCATCCGGGACCCCGAGCGCACTGGTGAACACCACGGGCATGCGCGCCTGTTGCTCGCCATTGCCCCGGGCCAGTTGGCGCAGCAGGCTCACCGAGCCGAGGCAACGGTGTTCCAGCGCCTCGCCCAGGGTGCGCTGGGTACGCCGGGCGCGGTCGACCCAGCGTTCGCCGGGCAGCGGGACATAACCGAGCAGCGTCAGGGAGGTGAAATCGCCCATGACCTGATCGATCTGGGGATGCAGAGCCCGACGATCGAACAGCGTGAGGTTGAGGCTGAGATCGGGACGGGCACTCCAGCGACCAAGGGTTTCGGCAAACGCGCAGAGCAGCACCGCCGACGCGGTGAGGCCGTGTTGTTGGGCCTTGGCCAGGATCGCTGCCCAGGCTTGCGCGTCGATTTGCCCTTGCAGACGCTCGAAGCGCGGTTGACCCAGGCTGGCGGGGTCCACCGCCAGCGGCAGTTGCGGATGGGCTGGCAACTCGGGCAGGCGCTCCTGCCAGAAGCGTTGCGCGGCTTGCAGTTCGGCCGCGTCCACCGCGGATTGCAGTTGATAATCGCGAAACGACAGTTGCAGTGGTACCAGCGTCAATTCGGGGTTGCGGTACAAGGCATCCAGTTCTGCGTAGAAGCGCAGGATGCTCAGGGCATCGAGGATCAGGTTATCCAGGCTGATGGCCAACCGGGTGTGCCGACCCTGAGTCACTGCCTGCACATCGAACAGCGGCCACTGGCCTGGATCGAACACGCGGTGGGCACAGTGTTCGCGCAAGTCGTCGAGACTGGCGTAGCCCTGGCCGATCTCGAAGGACGGCAACTGTTGCACGGGCAGGATGCGGGCCTGGCCGCATTGATCGAACACCGCGCGGAGCATTTCGTGACGCTCGATCAAGCGATCCAATGCGTTCTGCAGGCACGGCAGGTCGAGGTCCTCGACGTCGTACTCGCGATAGAAATGGCAGCTCACGCCGCCCAGTACCAGGCTCGGATCGCGGCCCAGCCAATAGGCTTGCTGCACCTCGGTCATGGGGAAAGGCGCGTGGCGTTGCGGCAGGTCGGGCACAATTGTGTGCAGCGCTTCAGCCAGGACTTGTCGATGCAAATCGGCACAAAAGTGCGCCAGCACCGGTTTGGCAAAGACCTGGGCGATCCGCGCGCCCCCCAGCCCTTGCTCTGCAAGCAGCCGCACCAGGCGGGTGGCGCTCAGGGAGTCACCGCCAAGGGCGAAGAAATTGTGCTCGCGGCAGACTTCACCACAGTCCAGCAATTGCTGCCAGGCACGCGCCACCTGGGTTTCGATGTCACCGCTGGGAGGGGACAGGTTGGCCTGCGCGGGGGCGCTGTTGGCCGCCAGCCAGGCGGCCAGCGTTTTGCGGTCCACCTTGCCATTGCCGGTCAAGGGCAACTGTGCGCAGCCCAGGATGGTGCCGGGAATCATGTAGCCCGGCAGGCGCTCGGCGAGATGCCGGGCGAGGCCCGGCGGGTCAAACCGGGTGGGCGCTTCGGGGCCGTTCGTCAGACGCACCACCGCCGCCAGTTGCTGGCCGGCCAGCAGGGCCACCGCGTGCTCGACGCCTGGCCAGGCGAGCAATGTGCTTTCGACTTCGCCGGCTTCGATGCGATAGCCGTGCAGTTTGAGTTGGAAGTCGCTGCGCCCAAGGAACTCGACGTTGCCGTCGGGGTGATAGCGGGCATTGTCGCCGGTGCGGTACCAGCGCAAGCCTTGATAGTCGACGAAACGTTCAGCGCTGCGCACCCGGTCGCCGCGATATCCCTCGGCCACACCGGCGCCGCCGATCCACAATTCACCGGCGACCCAGTCCGGGCAGTCGTGGCCGTGCGGGTCGACGATGCGCAGGCGGACGTTATCCAGTGGCGTCCCATAAGGCAGGCAGTGCCAGGGCAACGGTTGGCCGGGCAGCACTTCGAACAGGGTCGAGTGAATCGCGGTTTCGGTGGCGCCGCCCAAGGCCATGAAGCGGCAATCGGGGGCTTGGCCCCACAGCCGTGGCGCCAGGTCCGGAGCGACTTTGTCGCCGCCCAGCAACACTGCGCGCAGGGGTAGGCTGGCGCCGGTGGGGGCGCAACCGAGCAGCATGTCGAGCAACGCCGGCACGCAGTTGAGCACGCTGGCGCGATGGTGCAGGGCCAGTTCACGCCAGCGTCCGGCATCACGTTGCGCCTCGGGCTCGATACCGATCACCGCCGCTCCCGTCGACAGCGCGGCAAACAGGTCGAACACCGAGAGGTCGAACTCCAGCGCCGAGAGCGCGAGGATTCGGTCGTCGCTGTTCAGTAGCAAGCGCCGATGCAGGTCTTCCAGGGTGTTGGCGGCGGCCAGATGGCTGATCTCCACGCCCTTGGGTTCACCCGTGGAGCCGGAGGTATAGAGGATGTAGGCCAGGTCGCTGATCGCGCCGGGCCGGGGGCCGTCCAGCGCCGTGCTGGCGGCGGGCAGTTCCGTGAGCAATAAGCATGCGCCCGACGACTCCCGGATTTTCTGGCAACGCGCCACGGGTTGATCGACGCTGATGGGCAGGTACGTGGCGCTGCACGCCAGGATGCCCAGCACCGCGATGACCTGTTCGGGGCCCTTGGGCAATTGCAACGCCACCACGTCGCCGCGCCGCACGCCTTGGCCTTCGAGGTAGGCCGCCACTTGTAGGGCACGTTCGGCGAGCTCGCCGTAGTGGATGACGAGGTGATTGCCATGCAACAACGCGGGCAATTCGGGCGTCAGGCGCGCCTGGGCAAAAAAGCCTTCGTGCAGGCGCTGTACCGGCAGGGGTGCCGCTCGGCCTTGGACGCTGTTGCGGACCGCCAGTTGGCTGGCGGGAATCAGCGCCGGAGGCGGCAAATCCCAGGCTGAAGAATCAAAGCACAGGCGCTGCAACAGACCGGTATAGGCCTCGAACAAGCCATCCAGCACGCCGTCGGCGAACAGCCCTTCGCGGGCGTCGAGATTGACCAGGATGCCGCCATCCAGCTCGGTGACCTGGGCGTCGAGCCACACCTGCGGGCCCTGGGAAATGATCCAGGCCGGCTGGCCGAAACACGCCTGCACGCCCTCGGCGAACAATTCCCCCAGCCCCAGGGCGCTGGTGTACACCACCGGCGCCAGCACTTGCTCGCCGCGTTGCCGCGACAACTCGCGCAGCACTTCCAGGCCGGAAAACGCGCTGTGCGCCGCATCGCCGTGGAAGCGTCGTTGCAGGGCCGTGGCGCGAGCGGCGAACGTGCCGGCGACGTGACCGTCCCAAGCCAGCAGGATCGATGAGGTGAAATCGCCGACCAGGCGGTCGACATCGGCATGCAGTGGCGTGCGGTTGAACAGCGGCAGGTTGAGCAGCAGTTCAGGTGTCTCGCACCAGGCGCCCAGGGCTTCGCAGAACACCGCCGCCAAGGCCATCGCCGGCGTCAGACCGTGCTCCCGGGCGTGGCGTTCGAAGGCCTGGCGCTGGGACGGTGGCAGCCAATGGTGTCGACGTCGCACCTGGCGATCGTCGCCCTGGGGCTTGATGGGCAAGCGTGGGGCGCCGGGCAACGCGTCCAGACGATGCAACCAATAGTCACGGGCTTGTTGATGACGGGCACGTTGCTCGGGGCTGGCCTGTTCGTGGCGCAGGTCGGCCAGGTAACGAGCAAAGCTGTAGTCCAGAGCGGCCAGGGGTTGTTGGCGATACAGCTGCACCAAATCACCGAGCAGGGTACGCAGGCTCAGCGCATCGGCGGCGAGCATGTCGAGGTTCAAGTGCAGGCGCGTCCCGTCGGGCAGCAGCGACAACTGGATATCCAGCACCTGACCTTGTTCAACGGCCATCTGGCGGTGGGATAACTCTGCGCGCAACGCCTCCAGTCGTTGTTGCCGTTGCTCGGCGTTGGCCTGGCGCAAGTCATGCACTTTCAATCCCGGCCAGGGGCTGCGGGCAAGGATCCGCTGGCGGCCGTCGTCGAGAAACTGCGCACGCAACATGGGGTGGCGCGCCAGCAACGCCCGCACGGCGCCTTCCAGGCGAGTCGGGTCAACGTCGCGGCCATCGAATTCGTTATAGAAGTGCGCGGCCACACCGCCCAACTGCTGGCCGGGGGCGCGCCCGATCCAATAAGCGTGTTGCATCGGCGCCAGTTCGAAAGGCTGCCCTTCGTCCATCTGTACAGTGGGCGCGGCGGGGGCGGCAGGCGCCACATCGAGCAGTGCCAGCCAGGCCGACAGGCGCGGGTCGGCGATCAGCTCGGCAAAGCGCGCGGCCAGGCCGTGGCGGCGCCATTGGCCGGCGAGGCGAATCAGGGTGACGGAATCCAGCCCCCATTCGATCAGGTTCGCCTCCAGGGGAATCTGCTCGGCGGGCAGCTCGAGGGCTTGGGAAAGGGACTGGCGCAGCAGTGTTGCGGTTGAGGTGCTGGGAGTGGCCATGGCTCAACGTCTTCTCATTACTAGGGCCCGGACCGGGGTTGGCCCAGGCGCTGGGGGCAGGCAGTTGCTTGGGGGAAGATGCTAGTCATTCTCATTTTGCCAACTACCCGGATCGAATCGTTTTAGCCCCGCATCCGCGTCTCGCTCACCGGTTGCAGTGGCGTGCTGGCTAGGCACAACGCCGGTCGGTCGCAGGATGCGGTTGGAAAATGACTTGAATCGGGTAGAGCCCGGCCCATGGCCTTGATTACCGTCGCTCGCCGCCCTCATGCAGGGCCTGTGTCCCTCTGGTCTGGAGCTGTAGATGTCTGTCGATTCGGGTTTACAAGTGCGCGGCCTGCGCAAGCGCTACAGCAACGGCGTCGAAGCGTTGCGCGGCGTGGACCTGAGCGTCGGGCCGGGGATGTATGGCTTGCTGGGACCCAATGGCGCGGGCAAAAGCAGTCTGATGCGGACCCTCGCGACCCTGCAGCAACCCGACGCCGGCAGCATTCACCTGGACGGAGTGGATGTGCTGGTCGATGCCGATCATTTGCGTCGTCGCCTGGGCTATCTGCCGCAACAACTTGGCGCGTATCCAGGCGTGAGTGCACGGGACCTGCTCGATCGTTTTGCCTGGCTCAAGGGGCGAACCGACAGTCGCCAGCGCCGCGAGGAAATCGAGGGCCTGCTGGACAAGGTCAACCTCCAACAGGCTGCCCATCGGGCGCTCGCCACTTATTCGGGCGGCATGCTGCGCCGGTTCGGCATCGCCATGGCGCTGGTGGGCTCGCCACGCCTGTTGATCGTCGATGAACCCACGGCAGGCCTCGACCCGGCCGAGCGCAACCGTTTCCATCGGGTGCTCGCCGATGTTGCCGCCGAATCGATCGTGTTGCTTTCGACCCACATCGTCGAGGACGTCGAGAACCTTTGCAGCCGACTGGCGGTGCTGGCCGGTGGGCAGATTATTGTCGAAGGGAGCCCGGCGCAGTTGTTGGGCGCCGAGCAGGGCCGATTGTGGGAAGCGTCCTTGGACCGTGGCGAGTCGCTGCCCGACGCCTTGCATGTGGCCGCCAGCCCGCAGGGCAGCCGCGTCATCGTGCACGGCGAACGTCCCGCCGACCCGCGCTTCGTGCCCCATGCACCGCGCCTGGAAGACATCTATTACCTGGCGCTGGCCCAGGCGGGTGAGGCGCTCGACGCATGAATACTTTTGCTCTGCTGATGCGCGAGGCCTGGGTTGAAGTGCGCGCCGGGCTGCGCAGCGGCATTCCGTTGCTGGTGTTCCTCGGCCTGACCGGCTATCTGCTGATGGCTCTGGCCAACGCCGACTATGTGCAGAAAATGGGCGCCAGCGAGATCGCCCGCAATGCGCCGAGCTTGATTTACCTGATGTCGTGCGGCTGTATGTTCTTCCTGTTTTTTGCCTGGGCGTGGGTGTTTGCCCAACCGGCCCTGAGGGACCGCAACGCGCAGTTGGAAGAAGTGCTGTTGGCCTTGCCACTGTCGCTGCCGGCGCTGTTGTGGGGACGTTTTATCGGTGCGGCGTTGGTGGGCGGTTTGCTCGCCAGTTCGTTGATCGTCGGCTTTCTGGTCAGCCCGGTGCTGGGCTGGCTCGACTGGGTGCCGGCAGCGAGCATCGGCGCGCCAAACTGGTCGGCGCTGGGGTTTGCCTGGGTCGCCTTGCTGTTGCCGGTGAGCACCGGGATCGGTGCGTTGTATTACCTGCTGGCCTTGCGCAGCCGAGGCCTGGCCGCACCGTTTGCCTTGGCGACGGTGCTGATGCTGTTGTGGATGTTCGCGGTGGTGGTGCTCAAGGGCG
Organism: Pseudomonas sp. SWRI154; assembly: GCF_014268645.1. Classification (NCBI taxonomy): domain Bacteria; kingdom Pseudomonadati; phylum Pseudomonadota; class Gammaproteobacteria; order Pseudomonadales; family Pseudomonadaceae; genus Pseudomonas; species Pseudomonas sp. SWRI154. The sequence goes on along the minus strand of NZ_JABWQW010000001.1, from coordinate 117,336 downwards.
GCCATATCAACCCACTGCTGGCCGCCAGTCTTGATCCTTCGCTGTTTACGTTTGCCCAGGCCCAGGTGGAAACCTGGACCGCTGCGCAGAAATCCCAATCGCTGCTGGTACTGACCCAGGGGTTCTGGCTCAACCGGGCGCTGTGGTGTGGGTTGCCCTTGTTGCTGTTGGCCGTGGTCCTGGCTCGCACCAGCCGCCAGGACTTGATGGGCCGCCGCAGCGGCGCTGTGCTGGCCGAGCCACCGATGTTGTTGGCCCGCCACGTGCGCTTGCCTGGCCCGTTGTCCGCCAGCCGCTGGTCGCAGGCCTTGTGGCGCGAGGTTCGCTGGCAGGTGCGGCAGTTGTTTGCCCGACGCGTTTGGTGGGTCGCCCTTGGGTTGCTGCTGGCCATGGGGATACTCAGCGGGTTTGTCCACATCGTCTGGCATGCGCGCGGGCCGATGGTGCCGCGACCGGATCTGATCTTGCCGTTGCTGTCGAGCGCGTCGTTCCTGGTGATCGCCTTTATTGTCGCGGCGCTGGTGGGGTTGGTGTGCCGGCGCGATGACGTCGAAGGCCTGGGCGCGATGTTGCAGGCAATCCCCGCACCGGCGTGGCTGCGTTTGTTGGGGCGGGTGGCCTGCGTGCTGACGGCGACGTTGGCCCTGGCGCTGGTGCCGGGCTTTGCCAGCCTGGTGATCAGCGCGATTGCCGCCCCCGATAACCTGGCGCCAGGCTTTGTGCTGATCTATCAGGCGCTGGTGTTCGCGCCGCCGCTGCTGGAACTGGCGATGCTCACGGTGCTGGTGCATGCCTTGATCCGTCGCTCCGGCCTGGCCTACGCGATGTCGATGCTGCTGACGTTTTTCCTGGTACTCAACCATGAGTTGGGGCTGGTCAGTTATCCCGCCTATGCCATGGCGATTCCGGCACACGTGGCGTTGTCGCAACTCACGGGCTGGGCGCCCTGGCTGCCTTATCTCGCCACCTTGACCAGTTGGAAACTTGCCGGCTGCCTGGTGATGGTCGCGGTGGCCGCGCTGCTTTTGCCTGGTGGTCCGGAACGGCGCCGTCTCGTCGATGTGCGTCGCCGCCTGCTGGGCTTGCCCGGTGCGCTGTTGGTGTTGGGGGCCGTGGGATTGCTGGGCAGCGGCGCGCTGTTGCATTGGCGTCTGGTGGAGCAGGGCGAGTACCGGTCGGTGGCCGAGGAACGGGCCGAGCACGCCGAATGGGAACAGCGCTGGCTGGCCGGGGCGGGCGCCTGGCAGGTAGCGGACGGCCGCTTGCGCTTGCGCGTCGACAGCGTTGCGCGACGTGTCGAGGGTGAATGGACGCTAGGGACGCTGATCTCCGCCAATAAGCATTTGGACGCCGAACTGCCGTCGGGTTTGCACGTCACGGCGGTGAGCGTCATGGGCCGACCGGTCACTTTCGAACAGGCGGCCGGGCATTTGCGCGTGCCTTTGGCGGAGTGCGCGGCGAGCGGCTGCAACGTGCAACTGAACTGGACGGTGGAAGCTGCCGGCTGGCCTTCCGAGGGTGATGCATTCTGGCTGGGGCCGCGAGGAGCGTGGCTGCAAGCGCGCCGTGTGATGCCACGGCTGGGCCTGGACAGCGGACGCTTGCTGCGTGCGCCGGTACAACGTGCCGAAGCCGGTCTGCCGCCTGAAGTGCCGAGTTTGCCGGCAGGGTCCGCAGTCGCGGTAGACGCGGTGGCACCGGCGGGGGCGTGGCAGTGGCTGATCGAGGTCGATGGCCAGGCGTTCAATGGTCAAAGCGCAGGGCCGCTGGACTTCGCCTATCACATGGGCGCTACGCGAGACCTCGACGGCGTGCAAGTGCTCGCCGATGCCGGCCGCCAACAAACCGCCCGTGAGGTGCGCGAAGACCTGGAAGCCATGTCCGCTTGTGTAGCTCGGCGTCTGGGCAGTCGCCCGACCGTCGAGTCCCTGAGCCAGTGGCCGACCGGCATGGGTGCCAGCCAGTTGAGCCAGAACCATCTTTTGCTGAGCCAGACGCCGGATTGGGACGTAGCGCCGGCGGGCGTCGGACGCTGGACGCGTCGCGCACATATCGCCGAACTGCTCGCGCGCCGAATGCTGATCGACGCCAGCGACCTGCGGCAAGCCCCGGGCTACCTCCTGCTGAGCCAGGGCGTGGCGGGCGCGATCGGGTTGTTGTGTGTCGGTGACGTCGACGGCGCCGACGCCCGTTCGGCGTTGGTGAAGTTGATGGGCGATGACTTGACCCGCGCCTTGGGCAATGACGGCGAGCCCATCGGCACCTTGGCCAATGCCCACGAACAGAGCTGGGTCGCGACGTATGCGCCGCTGGTGAGCCTTGATTGGGTGGCCGTGCAGAGCGCCGAACAACTGACGGCATTGACCGCAAATATCCGAAAAGGCCAGGGATGGCCCGCCGCGATCCACGACCTGCTGGGCGCGCCCTCCGATCAGGCAGTTACCGCGGCGCTCAAGCGCTGGGGGCCTGCGCAATGAATTCGAACCATCCCTTTTCCCCGGAGTTTTCCATGTCAGCACCGCTGTCTATCCAACCGCTACGCCGTCCGTTGGGCTGGCGTGAGAATGTCCTGACCCAAACCCTGGCGCTGGCCTTGTCCAGCCAGATATGTACGGCCTATGCCGCCGACTATAAGCCTGCCGCCAGCTCGGAGGTCATCGAGCTGGCCCCGCTGACGGTCAGTGCCCGGTTGAACGAAGAGAGCGCCAAGGACATTCCTTTCGGGCTTACGGTGATCGACGGACAAGCCCTCGAAACCCGGCGCTTGCGCAGCCTGGAGGACGCATTGCGGACCACGCCGGGCGTGGATGTGAACTCCTGGGGTGGCGCCAACGATGCCAATGTACGCATCCGTGGTGTCGGTTCGTTGAACCAGATGAGCATGGACGACGGCTCGGTGGTACTGAATGTGGACGGGGTGCCGATGTCGGTGCGCAACTCGGCGATGGCCACCCTCGATGTCGAGCGAGTGGAGGTGCTCAAGGGGCCTCAGGGCACGTTGTTCGGGCGTAACAGCGAGGCCGGCGCGATCAACGTGACCACCCGCAAACCGACCCGCGAACTGGAAGGTTATGTGCGCGGCGAAGTGGGCAACCAGGGCCAGTTCATGACTGAAGGCGCCGTTGGCGGGCCATTGACCGAATCCCTCGCGGGACGCATTGCTGTGCGCCGCAGCGGCTTTGATAACTGGGTCGACGACCAGCAGGACGGCGACCCGTTGACCAAGCCTCGCGACCTGGCCCTGCGTGGCAGCCTACTGTGGGATAACGACCAGGGCACGACCGGGCTGTTGATCGCCGAGCGCCAGCGCGCCGATCATTATGCCGGCCTGGAAATGCTTCGCCCGTTTGGCAACCGCCCCAGCCTGGACTACACGCCCGGTACGTTCGATGACAACCAGAAGACTAACGAGCGTTATTCTTTCGAACTCAATCATGACCTGGCGCAGGCACGGATCACCTCGATCAGCGCCTACACCAGCACCGATTTCAATGCGGTAAAAGGCTACGACCGCAACATCACCGAAGCGCTCTACGGCTCACCGTTCGAATACCTGATCGAAGATACCGCCAAGGAGCGCGTGTGGAGCCAGGACCTGCGCCTGGGTTCGCTGGCGGACGCCGATGTGTTCTGGGTGACCGGGGTAAATCTGTCACGCTCCGAGCGCAGCTTCGATTCCGAGGATTTCACCAACGGCGCCCGGCAGATGCGCGATTTCACCACCAACAGTTATGCGCTGTACGGTGAGATGACCTATCTGATCGCCGAAGACTGGAAGCTCACCACCGGCCTGCGCCACACCTGGGACCGCAAGACCTATGGTGCCGACTATTCCAGCGGTGGCACTACCACCGGCGACGACCGCCGCTTGCAGGATAACTACAGCACCGGACGCGTGGCGTTGAGCTATGCGCTCACGCCACAGACGAACCTGTATGCGGTGTTGTCGCGGGGCTATAAATCAGCGGGCTTTAACGACTACGCGACATCGGTCAGGGACAGCGAACCCTACAAGGCAGCCAAGGTGAATTCCGCCGAAGTCGGTTTCAAGCATGAAAGCGCCGAGGGCGCCTTGAGCCTTGAAGGAGCATTGTTCATGACCCGTGTGCAGGACGACCACCTGCTGGGGTACGACTTCAACACCCTGGCGGTCAGCGCCGTGAACGCCGATACCCGCAGCAAGGGCGCCGAGCTGTCGAGCACGTGGCATGTCACCGATGAACTGACCCTGGGCAGCGCCGTCAGCTACACCAATGCGGTGGTGACCTCTGATGCACCGGGCGTTTCCGGCGGTGATGTCACCGCGGGAAATCGTGTGCCGGATGTGCCGCTGTGGAGCGGCAACTTCAGCATTGCCTGGCAGAGGAACCTGGGCGAGTTCATGGGATTGCCGGCGCCGCGCCTGAACACGTTGCTCAACTATCGCGTGCAGAAAAATCGCCCGGCGGACCCGCAGAATCACTACGACCTCAAGGGCTACGCCAAGCTGGACCTGCACGTGGGCCTGGAGAGTGGCGGTTCGGAAGTCTATCTGTGGGGCGACAACTTGCTCGATGCGCGATACGACTTGTATGGATCGTACTCCACCGATCAGGTGATCACCGGCATGCCGGGCCGAGGGCGCTCGGCCGGCGTGGGGTACAGCTATTCGTTCTGAGTGCCCTTTGAATCAAAGGGCAGATTAGAACTGATAGGTGTAGCCGACCCCCAAGGTGCGCCGCCGTGCCGGCGCACCGTAGGCCACCGGGTCACTGTAGAAGCCATAGGTGTCGTAGGTCTGGTTCAGCAGGTTGTCGGCGAAGGCATAGACTTCGCCAAAGCGGCTTTCCAGGCCGGCGCGCAGGTCGAGTTTTTCGTAGTTGTCCAGGTTGAAGTGGTTCTGCGGATCGGCTGCGCGCTCGCCCACCAAGCGGTAGTTCAGGCTGGTGTTCAAGGTGGTTTCGCCAAGGCTGGCGAAGGTGCCCAACGGGTGCCGCCAGCCGATGTTGAGGTTGCCACTCCAGCGCGGAACATCCGGGGTACGGTTGCCCGCCGCGACATCACCGGCCTGGATGCCCTGCACGGCGCTGGTGATCTTGGCGTCGAGGTAGGTGACGCTGGCCGCAACGGTCAGGTCATGGTCGAAGTGCCAGGTGCCCTCCAGTTCGGCGCCGCGAGTGCGGGTATCGGCATTGAACGCGTTGGTGGCGAAGGTTGCGGCGTTGTAGCCCAACAGGTGGTCGTCGTGCACGCGGGTGTAGAACAGCGCACCGTTCAAGCTGCCGCGACGATCTTCGGTCTCACTTTTGAACCCCAGTTCGACGGCGCGGCTGACAGCGGCCTTGTAGGGCTCGCTGTCGCTGACCTGCGCCGCATAGTCATTGAAGCCGCCGGATTTATAGCCTCGCGCCAATTGCACGTAGACGTTGGTTTGCGCGGTAAGCGCATAGCTCAGGGCTACGCGGCCAGTGCCGTAGTGGTCGGTCAGCTTGCGTGAATCGTCCACGGCGCTGGCGCCAGCGAAGTATTGGCCGTCGTAGGTCTTGCGATCCCAGGAATGGCGATAGCCGGTGGTGAGCTTCAGCCGCTCGGTGAGCGGGAAGGTGATTTCGCCGTAGCCGGCGTACGTGGTGGTGGTGAAGTCGCGAAACCTGGCATCGGCGGTGCCATAGGTATTGCGCGGCGTGTCGTAGCTGCGCTCGTTGCGGCTGGCGGCAAGGCCGGCGATCCAGAACGTGTCGGCGTCGGGCAGCGAGCTCAAGTGCAGGTCCTGGCTCCAGCTGCGCTCGAAGGATTTGTCCACCGCCCAGTACTCGCTCGGGGTGCCATACAGGGCGCCCATCAATTTGCTGTCGTAGGCGACCAGGCCTTCGAAATCGGCGGTGGAGGTGGCGGTTGTCGACGTCAGGCGACTGTTGGCGAAGTCATGATCGAGCTTGACGGTGTAGCGCTCGGTGGTCTTGTAATTGTCATCGAACAGACCGGGCGACAGGTCCAGGCTGGGATCGCTGCCATAAGGACGCAGCACCAACGAGTTGGTGGCGCGTTCGGTTTTCTGGCGTTCGGCGCTGAACAGCACATGGGTGTCATCGTTGAGGTCCCAGAGCAGGCTGGCGCGATAAGCCTCGTTGCGCGGCTTGGTGATGGGATCGTTGGTCCGGTCGTTGTCGATCCAGCTGTCATAGCCGGCACGGCGCACGGCCAGGCGACCACTGAGGCTGTCGCTGATCGGCCCGCCGATGGCCCCTTCGCTGAGGAACTGGCCCTCCTGACCCACCTCGCCGCGTACATAACCTTCCGGTTCGCGGGTCGGCTGGCGAGTGGTGATGTTCACCGCGCCCGCCTGGCCAATCGCACCGGACATGGTGCCCTGGGGACCCTTGAGCACCTCGATGCGATCGATATCCAGGGTGCCGAAACCGAGGCTGCGTGACGCGACCGGAACACCGTCGATGTTGAATGCCACCGAGCTGTCATCCATCGACATCTGGTACAGCGAGCCGACGCCTCGGATCAGCACGTTGAAGTCATTCGGTCCGCCGGAGGAATTGACGTTGACCCCGGCCGTATTGCGCAGGGCGCTTTCCAGCGTGTCGAGCCGCTGGGTACGCAGTTGCTCGCCGCTGATCACGCTGAGGCTGATGGGCAGGTTTCGCGGGTCTTCCTGCTCCATGCGCGCGGTCACCGTCGAGACGGGTAATTCAAAGGTCTCGTCAGTGGCGGCGAGTACCGGACTGGCCAGTGTCCAAGTTAAAACTATTGTTATAGTATTACGTCTGTAGCAAGATCCACGGATAGCCGTCGTGTTGCGTCGTGCAGACATTGTAGGTCCTTGAGCGAGGATTCTGATCGATGCGCGTTACGTTGCCTGCAACGAATTGGCGCAGCTTGGGAAACGCGCCAGATGCTAATAATTATCAATTGCATAGATCTACCCCAATGTGATCTGATTCGAGCCGTATCCGGTCAACAGGAGATTCACGATGTCAGTCGTTCAAGGAGGCGCAGGAGAGCCGATGCCGGTCTCGCGAATCATCACGGGAGAATATGGAAGTGGTCTCGGACCTGGGGCGCACTGTCGGGTCACGCGCATGAACCTGCAGGACGGCCTCGACATCGTGCGTTGGCAAAGCAAATTCGAGCAACCGATCGAATTGCCTTTGCAGGACGACAGCGAATGTATCCATTTCAGTTTCACCAACCTGCTCAAGGGCAAGGCCGCCTGCAGCTTTCGTGAGGGGCGCCGGCAACGTCGCTACGTGATCGACGAAGGCGCCGGCTGCATCAGCTACGGCCGTCGTCGCCACGGCCTCTATCACCAGCATGGGGAGATCGACAACATCACGGTAATGATCCGTCCCGAGGTGTTGGCTCAGTGGGAGTTGAAGCTCGATCCGCTGCTGAACCAGGCACTGGCTTGCGAACATTGTTTTCTTGACGGCCACCGCAGTGGGGAGATGAGCGCGACCGCGCATCTGTTATGCACGGCAATGGATCACGGCCCTGGCTCACCGACAAGCCAACCCCGAAGCGGCCTTTGGTTGTATGGTCAAAGCGTGACCCTGGTCAGCCTTTTCCTGGAGGCGCGCCACAACGTCGATTGCACCTGCCGCGTCAGCCACATTGATCGCCAACGCTTGCTTCGTGCGCGTGAACGCTTGCTCGCCGATCTTGGCAAGGCGCCAAGTCTTTCAGAACTTGCTCGCGAGTCCGGGATGAGCCAACCAAAGCTCACGCGCGGGTTTCGCCAACTGTTCTTGAACAGCGTCTACGGCGTCTTCCAGCAAGCGCGGATGATCCAGGCCCGAAGTCGATTGTTGCACGGAGAAGAGTCGGTGATGAGAATCGCGTCGGACCTCGGGTATGCCAACGCGAGCCATTTCGCCACGGCTTTCCGCAAACAGTTCGGGATCAATCCCTCGCTTCTCAAACATGGCGGCAGAAGCAAGTTATCAATCTCGGCAAAGTAACCATGACCACCACGCCACCTGGCCTCTGTGCTTAAACGAGACGCAAACAGCAGCGTCCTGCAGCTCGGGCGTGATTCCAATGAGTAGGCTATGGTTCAAGCGGGCGCGTGTCTTAACGTGCGTGAATAGCAAGACAAAGTAAGGGATAGGTTATGCACTCATCCGCTATTCTTCATGCGGCTGCGCCTGGTCGTTCGCTGCTTCTCTCGCTTGGCCTGCTCGCTGCGGGTATCACCTCGGGCGCATGGGCTGAGGATTATCCCCACGCTCAGGAACCGATTGGCACCGTGGAGCAGATCTATGACGGCGCCATTCTCCCCGATCTGGCGGTCAGTACCTACCGCAACATCGACCGGCTGTTTCCCACCCACAGGATTAAAGCCAGCGATCACCCGCATGCGCTGCCGAAATCAGACAAACAGCTGCCCAACGTTCGCTTCACTGTCGGGGACAAAAAGTACGACCTGTACGACTTCGTCGCACTGGACAGCATCACGGCGATGCTCGTGCTCAAGGACGGCAAGATCGTGTTCGAGACCTACCAGCGAGGCAATACCGAGAAAACTCGATGGATGTCGATGTCGATAGCCAAGTCCATCACCTCGACGCTGGCGGCTGCGGCGATCAAAGACGGCCTCATCAAGGGCCTTGATGCGCAAGTGGTGGATTATGTTCCCGAGCTTAAGGGCAGCGCCTACGAAGGCGTGACCGTGCGCGACGTGCTGATGATGTCTTCGGGCGTGAAGTGGAACGAGACCTACACCGATCCGGCGTCCGATCGTCGTGCGTTACTCAAGGCGCAGATATCGCAGAAACCGCGTTCGGCGATGGCCTTGATGGCTGGTTTGCCGCGAGCGGCCGAGCCCGGCACGGCCAACACTTACAGCACTGGCGAAACGCAGGTACTCGGCGAAATCGTCCGTGGCGCTGTGAAAATGCCGCTGGCCGATTATCTATCGCAGAAGATCTGGCAGCCGTTCGGTATGGAGAGTGATGCCCGGTGGTGGCTCGATTCGCCTGACGGCGTGGAAATCGGTGGCAGCGGTATCAGCGCCACGCTGCGCGATTATGGACGCTTCGGGCTGTTTTTCATGAACGGTGGCAAGATCAATGGCACGTCGATTCTGCCTGAAGGCTGGATCAAGGAAGCGACGCTGCCGACCACCCTCAAGGGCGGCAAGTCGCTGGACTACGGTTACATGTGGTGGACGGCGTGGACCGAGCCGTCGGTGAAAGACGGCGCCTATGCGGCGGTCGGTATCCAGGGCCAGAATATCTACCTCAACCCTGCCAATAACGTGGTGATTGTCACCTTCGGGGCCCAGCCCAAGCCGGTTGACAAAGAGCCGATCGATCCGATGGTATTCTTCGATGCCGTGGTAGCGGCTTTGAAGTAAATCCGCAAATTTCTTGCGTTCTATGCGCGATGCACACATATTTGATTCATGAAAGATATCAAGCTCGAAAACATGGTTGGCGCGCTGTCGCTGGCGATTTCCGACTCTATTCATCAAGGCACTCAAGACGAGGCGCCTGAAGTCGGCCCGGCAGCTGCTGCTATTGCGTTGCTCAATCATGAACCCGGCCTGTCTATAGAGCGCTTGAGGCGAGCCTTGGGGTTGTCTCATCCTGGGGCTGTGCGTCTGGTCGATAGGCTTGTCACGCAGGGCGTTGTGGAACGTCGGCAAGCAGAATCTGATCGTCGCTCCGTTGCGCTCCACCTTACTGCCGCAGGAAATACGAATTGTGCTGCGGTGTTAGCTGTTCGCCATGAACGTATAGCTCGCGCTTTGGAGGTCCTTGACCCGGATGAACGTGAAATCCTGGGTCGGATAACTGAAAAGCTACTACGCAGTCTGGTGCATGATCTCGATCAAGCCTATTGCGTTTGCAGGCTGTGTGATCCCGCGGCTTGCAAAGACTGTCCGGTTGCGGATGCGGTGGGGTAGGCTCATTGAGTCCATTCGGGCCATGCTGTTTGTAATTGGCATAGCGCATTTTATTGACTGCCTTTCTTTTCGGATTGGACAAAGCGAGCTCGCTGCAAGCCGTCCGTGAGAATCATCAAGCTCACGCCTAACAACGCAATGTCTTTTATCAGGAACGTGCCGAGGAAGTTCAGCCATGGAAAACCTCCTGATCCGGCCTCCCATATTGGCAATGCAAACATCGTGGAAACGGTCGTGAAGAAGGTCAGCGCTGCTAATAAGCCACCTGCGATAGCAGCCCGAGCCGACCACGGTGAGGCGATGAGCAGCAGTGCAGTGAAAATCTCGACTACACCCAGTAAGTACGAGGCACCGGTTTCGCCAAACGCTGGGTAAAGCCAGGCAAGCCATGGGGTGCCGCTGATCAGGGGGACGAGTGCCTGCACCTCGATCTGCGTGAACTTGAGAAGGCCAATCATCAGCAGGGGAAGGACAACGCCGGATAGGGTAATGGTCCGGCTTAGCTTCCCGAGCTTCGAAATAGTGGCAGTGGGGGTGGTCTGGCTGGTGACGCTCGTGATGTGCTGCATGACGTTCTCCGATTGCTTGTATGTGCGTGGAGCATATATCGGTAATCGGATTTTGTATGCTCCGTGCATATATTATTTTGCTATGAGGTCCACACTGTAGACCTTGTTGGCGCATGACCCTTGGCGTTGTCGATGCTGTTTTGCCAGGTGTGCAGAACGAGGTACCTGAGCTACCTTTATCCCCGCGACAACGATGGTCGCACTAGCAAAGGCACTCATCATGCGTAACCGCATACGGTTCCATCTCGCGTCCATACTGACGGCCGCTCTGCTCACCGGAGCAAGCTACTCACTGCCGTCCACCGCAGCGCAACCACCGCAAATCTCGACCGTGGATGCTGCACCTAAACCCGTGCTCGCGGGCGTCTATGCTTTCAAGGTAGGAAAATTTCGCGTCATCGCCCTTAGCGACGGGACGCTGCCGCTGGATTTGCATCCACTGCTTAGAGGCATCAGCGCCAAAGAGATAGACGCAATGCTGCGCCATGGATTTGCTCGCAACCCGTTGGAGACCTCGATCAATGCCTACCTCATCGATACGGGCTCACACGTGGTGCTGGTCGATACCGGCGCGGGTGAATTGTTCGGTAGCGTTGGCGGCAAGCTGCCCGAAAGCCTGGCTGCCGCGGGTTACCAGCCGGCTCAGATCAGCGATGTCCTGATCACCCACATCCATACCGATCACACCGGCGGCCTGACACGCGGCGGCCAGATGATGTTTCCCAATGCGACCATCCACGTCGGCCAGGCAGACGTCGACTTCTTCCTGGATCGTGCCAACCTGGACAAGGGATTGAAGGAGAGGTACCTGGAAGAAGCGTTGAAGACGGTTGGCCCCTATCAGCGTGCGGGCAAGCTGAAGCCATTCGCTGCCAAAACTGAAATCCTCCCAGGCATCACCGCCATCCCCACCCCGGGGCATACACCGGGCCACAGCTTCTTTCGGGTAGTCAGCGAAGGCGAGAGCATCGATTTCTGGGGCGATATCATGCACGTCGGTCTCATCCAGTTCGCCCGTCCAGAGGTGACTATCACCTTCGACGTCAACCAGGACGCTGCTCGTGCCCAGCGCCTGGAGCAATTCGAGACTGCCGCGAGTGAACAGCGATTGTCAGCAGTCGCTCACTTGCCATTTCCGGGTATCGGCCACATCAGGCGCGAAGCCGGCAGGTATGAGTGGGTCCCCGCCCAGTACCGCAATCGCGACTAATACCGCAGGCCTGACTGACGCTCAATCCAGGCGTCTTGCCTACAGTGGGTGGCGGTTCGGCGAATTAGCCCCGTGGTTTTCATGTTTATTTCGTCATTTGGAACGCTTTTTCCGGCACGGCCACTCAAGCGTAAGGATGTCGCCGCTCATACCGGAGTCATTTGCATTCTTCTATCTGCCGATCACTAAGAGAACAGTGCCATGGATACGCATAATGTAGGTGCAAGCCGCGAGCTGACTCGTGTACCTGATGAGATGCAGCAGGAAACAACGCAACAGACCTCTCACTCCCCGAGCCTCGGCTCTACAGGGGCGGCGATGAGAACGCGGCTTGAAAACCATTTCGAGGCTCACCTTGAAACAGAGGCTGGTTCCGATCAACCCGCTGCCGCTGCTTCAAGCGCCCGCAACGCGGAGCTGAACGCCATTCGCGATGACCGCGCTCAACGGTTGGAGGCAGGGGGCTATAACGTCCATGACATGGAGAAGGCGGAAAAAAACGCAGCCAGAGCCGACAGATTGTTTGCGTCAATAAAGTCAGGGATGGGAGGGACGCCCTTTGCGGTGCTGACCGAGGCAGGTAATTTCAAGCCATCCATCCTCCAGGTGGCGGGCAAGCATGGCAATACAGTACGCCAAGCGGCTATAGAGAACGCTATGTCATGCTTGTATGCCGGTATGGCGGATGCTGCCGGTAACAAGACGATCGCGGGCCTCAAGCCTGGTTATTACCTTAAACCCGAGAGCGATACGCTGCATCCGGCGCTTCAAGCATCAGTGGCGCAAAAGCTGCTGGCGTTGGACAAAGGTCCATTGCGTAATGCTTTCGACGAAGCCAATAAGTGGCTTACCGGGTTTGCCGTACGTAATACTGCAATGTACGCCTCAACGCTTGCCATGACGGCGGCTGGCAAAGAAGACCTGGATGCAATCCTGCAACCCGCCCTACGGCCGGTCACGGCTATCATCGTGGGTATAGCGATTGAGCATTACAATGTCAGCCGCGATCGCACGAACCATTTAGCTGACCCTGCAATGCTCTATGGTCGTCGGGATGCTGTACCGCAAGGGCAGCCTCATAAGCCTATTGATCAAGATACCGAATGGCTGGATGACTTCGAGACTTTAAAGGACCTCGATGCCACTGCCCTGGTCAAGATGGTCTCCGCGCGGCTGGGTGAAGGCGCGGCTACGGCTCTGAATGCGGTCATCAGCGGCGATGCCTTGAAAGAGATACTGGATCCGGTCAGTGTGGTGGGAAATGGTCTGCTGATTGGCGGTTTTTCTGCAATGGGCGCGGCTACAGCCGCCACAGCCAACCTGGCGAAGTCCAATGAGCTGGGAAAAATGGCGGCTACCGCAGCCTCGGAGGCGGTAAAAAACGTATTGGGTACCGTGGCTTTCGGGCTGTGGGCAGCGGGCGCTTCGTTAGGTGGATCAGTGCCGAAAAAAGCTGTTGCTGCGGTCGATGCCTATGTACCAAAAGCAGTAGAAGGGACCGCGGATGCAGCTGGCAGGGTGGCGGTCAAGGGAGGTGGGCTTGCACTCAAGGCATCGCTCACCGGCGCCAGATTTGCCAAAGAGACAGCTGTTTCAGCGACCAACCACACAAAAAGCGCAGCTCAAGCGACAGGGGATGGAGTCATGGGCGTTGCTAGCGCCATTGGCTCCACCTGGGACAAAAGCATGGGTGCCCTGAGGCAACGCGCAGCGGCAACCTCCCAAAGCCAAGCCGGTCAGGGTCAGAGCATCCCCATGCAGCCGCTTGCGGCCACGCAGGCGCAACCATCGTCCTCAGCGCCCGCGCGTCCGCCTGTTCGGGATGATGGCGATATCGTGTAGCGCACGTGGCGCCCAGGTCTTCACCCACGAAATGATGAGCGAGGGCGCCCACGATCAGAATGTTCGAAGCCTGTGTTTGCAGTTGGTCAACCTTGAGGTCGCGTGCGGCTACAGCCTAGGTCGATTCGACAATCACCCGCTCCAGCCGCTGCTGGCTAAGCCAGGCCTTGGGCGAAATTCCGCACTGTGATTTGAATGCCCGCGAAAGTGCGGGTTCTCCGCTGTAACCGGCTTCCTCGGCAATCAGCCGCAGTGGCAGGCCCTTCTTCAACCATTTTTGTACGAGCCCGATTCGCCAACGCTGGAGATAACCAGCGGGCGTCTCACCCAGCACGTCGCGGAATCGGTTGGCGAACACGCTACGGGACATCCCCGCCAGGCCCGCAAGCGATTCGACCGACCAGTTATTTTCCGGCGCTTCATGAATGGCGACGATTGCGCGCCGTAACTGTACGTGTGCGAGGCCGGCGAGCAAGCCGACGTGGGCGCCACCGCTTTCCATCAACTGCCTGAGCAGTTGGATAAGCAACACTTCGAACAACCGATTGAGCATGCCCTGACGCCCGCAGTTGGCCGCTTCTGCTTCGGCAAACAGCAGCGTCAGCACCGGCACGCTGTCGGGCATCTGCGACAACGGAAGGCAGACGCACTTGGGCAGGGAGTTCGCCAAGGGGTTGGCAGCGCCGCCTTCGAATTCAATATGGGCGCAGACAAATTCGGCGCCATGTTCCTTGTCGGTAATAAACCGGTGCGCGATCGGGCGCGGGTAAAACAACAGGGTGGGGCCATCGAGGCAATGAGTCCTGGTGCTGTCGTCCCATACCTGGGCCTTCCCGCTCTTGAGCAAGTGCAATTGCCCATAGGCAAGCGAGCCATCCAGTGCATTGATGCCGCACAGAGGGCCCGTCTGAAAGGTGCGGGCGCTGACAGAGAAGTGCCCGAGAATCGCGGCAAGTCGATCAACCATAAAAATACGATCCGTTAAGAAATTCGGATGAATTGTGATGGAACGTATTGTTGCGCGCTAGATACTGATCCCGTCAACGCAACAACACCTCTTACTGATCGACGATAGGAACCGACCATGCCTACTTTCAAGACTCTTTTGTCTACCACCCTTGTCTCAGCAATGGCTGTGATCGCACTCGGTGGAGCCGCCGCTGCACAAGCCGATACCGCCAAGCCCACCGTAGTGCTTGTGCATGGCGCATTCGCCGAATCTTCCAGCTGGAACGGTGTTGCCGCCCAGTTGCTGAACCAGGGCTACCCGGTAATTGCCGCAGCAAACCCGCTGCGTGGGGTGAAGCAAGACGCGGATTACGTCGCTGACATCGTCGATCAAACCGCCGGTTCGGTGATCCTCGTTGGCCACTCCTACGGGGGAGCGGTGATATCTAATGCAGCGCTCAGTGATCCCAAGGTCAAGGCTCTTGTCTATGTCGCAGCCTTTGCGCCGGAAAAAGGCGAAACCGCTATCGAGCTGTCCGGTCGCTATCCTGGCGGCACCCTTGGCCCGACCCTGGCAGCTCCGGTGCTGCTGGACGATGGCAACAAAGATCTCTACATCCAGCAGGACAAGTTCGGTCGCCAGTTTGCCGCCGACGTTCCGGCAGCCGAGGCCGCGCTGATGGCCGCAACGCAACGTCCGATCAGTGAGGCCGCGTTGAAGGAAGCATCGGGTGAACCAGCCTGGAAAACGGTGCCTTCGTGGTTCATCTACGGTTCGGCTGACAAGAACATTCCCGAAGCTGCGCTGAAATTTATGGCAGAACGTGCGGGCTCGAAAAAGACGGTCACCGTCCAAGGGGCATCGCATGTAGTGATGACGTCCAACCCGGAGAAAGTTGCAGCGTTGATCATTGAAGCCGCGCAAGCGACTGCTCAGTAAGCAGGGAAACCGTAACGGAGATTCCGTTCGAGCACACCGTCCTCAACCTTAAACAGGGCTGTTCGCCTAGCAGGCAACAGCCCTTTGGACAGGCTGAGAGGTTACAGCTCTAGACCAAGGCCAAACGGATAGATCAGCGATCAAGACCGATACCAAGCCACCGCTGCGTCCCACCTCCATCGGCAATTAAGTGAACTTTTACCCTGCGGATTTTTCCACTGCTCAGACGTTGTGCGAAGGCATGGCGCTCGATGTATGTGCGAAATAACATCACTCGGCAGAGCCTTCAATGAAAGTGGACACGTCTCCCTCCAAGCCCTCTTTGCGTCGCGCTGTCACGGGGCCGATGCTGTTTCTATTCATACTTGGCGATGTACTGGGTGCTGGCGTCTACGCGCTTGCGGGTACCATCGCCGGAGAGGTCGGCGGCGCGATCTGGGTGCCGTTGTTGATCGCGTTGTTCTTCGCAATGTTGACGGCAGGTTCGTATGCCGAACTGGTCTCGAAATATCCTCACGCGGGCGCAGCGTCGGTGTTTGCCGAAAAGGCTTTCAAGTCACCGCTGATATCTTTCCTGGTCGGTTTTTGCATGCTCGCCGCGGCGGTCACCAGTGCTGCTGGCCTGTCACTGGCCTTTGCAGGGGATTACCTTGCAGCGTTCATTGAAGTATCGCCCCACGTTGCGGCTCTGGTCTTCTTGTTGGCGATTGCGCTTTTGAATGCGCGAGGAATCAAGGAATCCCTGGGGGCGAATCTGGTGATGACGGTGATCGAGCTGTCAGGGTTGATGTTGGTCATCATTGCTGCGGGTTATTTTTTCAGCTCTGGCGAAGCCGAACTGGGGAGGTCGCTGGAATTCAAGCCCGGGGTCAGTCCAATGCTCGCCGTGTTGGGAGCTGCGTTGCTCGCATTCTATTCGTTCGTGGGTTTTGAGACTTCCGCCAATCTTGCGGAAGAGATCAAGGGTGTTCGCAAGGTATACCCACGGGCCTTGTTCGCGGCGCTAATGACAGCGGGCGTCGTTTACATGGCCGTCGGGGTCGCCGCTTCTTCAGTATTGCCGACGGAGAAACTGCTCGCCACCTCAGCCCCGTTACTCGAGGTGGTTCGGGCCTCCGGGCTTGATATCTCGCCTCGAATATTTGCATTTATCGCTCTCGTTGCAGTGGCCAATGGGGCGCTGCTCACCATGATCATGGCCAGTCGACTCACTTATGGAATGGCCAATCTCGGACTATTGCCTGACTTCCTGGCAAGGGTGCTGCCACATAGGCGCACTCCATGGGCGGCCATTATCGCAACGACGCTTGTAGCTATCGCACTGACGCTGACGGGAACTCTGGCGACGTTGGCGCAAACCGTGGTCTTGCTTTTATTGTTCGTTTTCCTCAGCACCAACATGGCCGTGTTGGTGCTACGCAAGGACAAGGTTGCGCAAGAGCATTTTCGAATTCCCACCTGGGTACCCTTGCTGGCTATCGTGTCTTGTCTCGTATTGCTGAGCCAGCAAGACTTGGGCACTTGGCTGCGAGGCGCGGCACTTATCCTGGTGGGTATGCTGCTGTATGTCTTTGCTCGAATGACCGCGCCTGTTGTTGTAAAACCGAACTAGCCGGGGAGGCGTTGCAGTGCGCGCGTGCTTGGCCACAGCAGCGCGGCCAGGCCGATGGCATAGACCACCGCAAACAGCACGTAGGCGATACGGGTGGAAAACAGCTGGGGCGTTTCTGTCGGCAATGGCGATACACCGAGCCCGAACAGGATGAGAAAGGTGATTAACCCACCGCCGAATATCTTGCCAGTGGCGTTGCCGATGGCGGCTTTGCCGGCAAACAGCAGGCTTACCAGCAATAGGATCAGCGCCACCAGCCAAAGGGTCGGGCGAAGTTCAAACAGCGTGAAGGCCACGGACGCCGCCACCCCGCCTAGCAGGTTGACCAACACCAAGCCGAAGGCGGTGCGGCTGCTCATGCCCAGGGAGAACTGGCTAAGCAACGAGGCCACCGTAATGGGTACGACTATCGCCGTGGCCAGCCGTGGATCGCTCAGGCACAGCGCAACCATCGCCAGCAGGATCGTCGCGCTGGCCAAGGCCTGGCGAATCACCAGCGTCAGCTCGTGCGGCTGGGCGAGTGCCTGGTTGGCATATTCACCTGCAGGGTCAGGCAGCAGCGCATGGGCGCCCCAGGTCAGCAGCAAACCCAGGCCGACCGCCTTGACCAGTACCAGCACAATGGACTCGCCCAGATCGCTCTGCGCGATATCGAGCATTGGCACCACAATGGCGATCACCAGCATCAGCGCCGGTCCCGCGCCGCCAGGTTGTCGGCCTTGTGCGGTAAAACAGCTGAGATAAAACAACCAAAGCAGCGGCAACAGTATCCACGGCCGCTCACCGAACATACCGGTCATACACACCAGCAGCGCGCCGGTCAGCGTACTTACCAGCAACGTCATCAACCCTTGGGACAGGGCTGGCGCGTGGCGGCTGGCCAAGAGGAACTGGATGGCGAACAGGGGCGCGAGAAACGGCAAGATATCGCCCAGGACCAGACCCGTGCACAAGCCCACGGTCACTGCCAGGGCGACACGCAATCCCTGGCGTTTGATCCGCAGTACTTGCAGCGTCGCCTGCCCATCAATTGACATAGTTCAGCCAGGCGCCCAGGCGTGTCATAAATGCCCCCAGCGCGTTAGTCATGGGATTGTCATCGGTATAGATCACCACGCTCACCTGTGAGCCGTAACGCGGGCCAACCGGGTGCGGTTCCTCCACTATCAGGCGTACCGGAAAACGCTGCGGGTCACGCACCCAACCACTCTGGTTGCGCACCGAGGGCAGGGCCGAGTTACTGCTGCCCTGTTGCGCGACACCCCAGCCGACGCTTTCAACACGGCCTTTGAACACACGGCCCGGCAATACATCGAAGACCAGCTCCGCCGGGTCGTCGGCCTGCACATGTTCCAGGCTGTTTTCCTTGAAGGCGGCAGATACCCATACCGTGCCTCTGTCGATGAAGGTCAGTGCCGGTTGGCCGGCGCTGACGACCTGGCCCACGGCGAGCTGGAGATGGGTGACCACGCCATCGGCGGGGGCGATGACTTCGGTACGCACCAAGTCGAGTCGGGCTTTTTCCAGCGAGGCCAGGGCTTGCTTGAATTGCGGGTTGTCGTTGCCTTTGGGTCCGAGTTGCTGGCGCGCCCGTTCCAGGTCGGCCTGGGCTTTGCTGACGGCCGCCTCGGCGGAGCCCAACGAGGCTCTCGCTTCATCCTGGCGGGCGGCGGCGAACACCCCTCGCTCGACCAGTTGGTTCACCCGTCGGGCTTGCTCGCGTATGTTGTCGCGCTGCGCTCGCGCCGACACCAGCTGCGCCTGGGCGGCATCCACCGAGGCGGTGCTGGCGCCCACTGCCTGGCCGGTTTCCTCCAGCCGCGCTTCAGCCTCGCTGATGACAAGTCTGTAGGGTAGCGGGTCGATACGAAACAGCACCTGGCCGGCCTTTACCCGGGCATTGTCGAGCACCGCTATTTCCGTCACACGGCCACCCACTTCGGCAGCCATTTCTACCACATAGGCTTGCACCACGGCTTGCGATGTCGAGGGCGTGCGGCGCTCCATGAAAATGGAGAGGGTGAACAGCACGGCGATCAACACCGCAACGCCCAGTGCAATGCGCCGTAGCGGATTGGCTGGTACAGGCTTTTCAGGAAGCGGTTCAGGGTGTAACTCAGGCTCGACGGAACTGGGCGAATCAGGCATATCGGCACCTGCAAGTCATGGCCATTGAAGAAAACTGCTAGAGCGCCGGGGTGGCGATCCGGACGTTGTCTCAAATCGCGTCGGCGGTGGTGACCCGTGCGGAGCGGATAAACAGGGCGCGCAGTTTCTCCCAGAAGTTGCCCCCCAGGACGAAGAAGCTGCCGATCAACAGTGCATCGGCAAGCAGTTGCAACGCCCAGCTATTAGGACGTAGACCGGGTGCGAAGGCATCGACATAAGGTTCAAGGAAAGAACACACCAACGGCAGGCAGAACATCACCAGGCCAATACGGTGGCGGGTGGCGCTTACCTCCTGCTCAGCGCTGGGCACAAGGCCCGACACATAGCCGAACACCTTCTGCTTTAGCTCCTGAAAACCCGCCTTGCCCATCACCGCGATTACCAGCAGCAACAGCACCTTGTTGATGATGAACAGCGCGCCGGTGATCGCCGCGATGGTGGAGCGGGGTACATCCGCAGCCGCTGCCAGCGGCACCAACAACCACAACGCGAGCATCAGGCAAAGGATGGCGATGCCCGTCTTGAAGCGCCATTTCGCGGAATGTGACGTTGCCGGGGGCTGTACCGTGGCCATGCTGCGTTACCTTCCTGGAGTTTTTATTGGTTAGGGTCTGGAGCGAAACAAAGCTTAGCAGCTGGACGACTAATGCGTTGACTGGCGGCACCCCGCATGAAGCGAGTCTGTAACGCGCCGCTGAGGGCAATCAGCCCGCTCGCTCATTACTTCGTCCAGGCCCCGGGCGAAGCGGGGACCTTGAGACTATGCTCATTGCGACTGCAGGCACGTGAGAATGGCATGAACACTAACTCGATCAACATCTTGTGGGGCATCGCCGGCTGCTTGACGGGGCTGGCGATGATCGCCGCCGGTCCGGCCCAAGCTGCCGACGCCCCTACCGCCAGCCATAGCATCGCCTTCAGCAATTCCTACGCGGGCAGCGATTTTCGCAAAGTGATGGTGCGCAATTGGCAGGAGATTGCCGCCCAGGCGCAAAAGGATGGCTTGATCCGCGAGGCTCCGGTGGTCAGCGCCAATAATTCAGCGTCGGAACAAGCGGCGCATATCCAGGAAATGATCGTCAACGGCGTCAACGCCATCGTCATCCTGGCGGCGTCCGACACGGCCCTCAACGGGGTGATCCGCGACGCTTGCAACGCCGGCATCGTAGTGGTTGTCATGGCCAGCCTGGTCACCGAACCCTGCGTCTATACCGTGGACTACAACTGGTCCGCCATGGGGCGCGTGGAAATGGACTACATCGCCGAGCGCCTCAAGGGGAACGGAACGCTGCTGGAGATCCGCGGCATTGCCGGCGATGCCACCGATAAAAACATCAGCGACGGCATTCGCAAGGCCGCCAGCGACTATCCGGGCCTGAAATTCGCCAAGACTGTTTACGGAAACTGGACGGCTTCCGTCGCACGCAAGGAAGTGGCGCTGGCGCTGCCGTCGCTGCCCAATATTGATGCCGTCGCAACTCAAGGGGGCGATGGTTATGGCGCAGCCATGGCGTTCAAGGCGGCGGGACGGCCTTTGCCGATCATTGTGATGGGCAACCGTCAGGACGAGCTCGCCCTGTGGAAACAGGAGCGCGATGCCAATGGCTACGAGACCGTCTCTGTTTCTGCCTCCCCAAGCGTCTCCCAAGTGGGGTTCTGGGTGGCCCAGCAGATTCTGGCGGGCAAGCAAGTGCCGAAGTTCGTTGAAGTGCCGTTGGTGCGTATCGATGCGAAAGACCTGGACGCCTGGCTCGCCACTATGCCGGTGGGCGGTGCCGCCAATCCTTCCTATGATCAGGCTTCCGTTGTGGCGATGATCGACGCGGCCAACAACAATACGCCGGCGTCTTTGCCGGAGGTGACGAAGCAGTAGTGGCGGGCAGGGTACGAGGCGTCATGTTGACATTCAAACCCACCACGGACAGGCCCATCGCCGTCAGGATCGGCCTGGCGGTCGCCGCGCTGGTGTTCCTGATGCTGGCGGTGTCGCTGGTGAACCTCTACGGCCTGCGCGGCATGGTACGTGCGGTGGATTCCGCCAGCCATTCCGCGGAAATCCTGGCCTCGGTCAACGGGGCTACCGGACGGGTAGAAAACTTCATTGCCACCCGCGACCAGGAAAGCCTGTCCCAGGCCGAAGGCATGGTGGCGACGGCTATCGCCGGCCTCACCGCCATTCCGGTAGCCGAGGCGCAATCGCTCAAGGGCAGTCTGGAAAGGCTCGCCGCGGCGATCGCCGCTTTGCGCGCGGCGAGCCTGACCATGGATGGCGAAACGGAGAACATGACGGCCCACTACGGCCGGATGCGAGAAGCGACGATCCTCGTCGAGCAGGGCATTGCCAATGGGCTGAAGGGGCTCCACTCCCGCGCCGATGATCACGAAGCGCGGGTGAGCAACATCGAAAGCGCCCATCGCATCCTGGATATCCTGCGTAACGGCGAACGTATCATCACCGCCAATGTGGCCAAGACGCTGGTGAGCGGTGATGAGGCATCGGCCACTGCGGCGCGCAACGGCTGCGCGGCGCTGCAGCCCGTGGTCGAACAATTGCGCGAGTCGATGGGCGCGCCGCAGGAGAGAGAGGCCCTGGAACAGTTGGCGACGGCGCTCGCTGCTGCCAGCTTGTCGGTCGAGCACCTTGGCGAGGCGCCCAAGCTTCGGGGCGGCGAGGCTCTACGGCATCTCGCTGTCGTCGGGGATATGGCCGAGCGCCTCGAGATAATGTTGGGTGACACGAATGGGCAGGTTGCCCATGACGCCAGCGACATTCAGGCAGCCACCGGTTTGCTGCAAAATGCAGCCGCGTTGTCCAAGCGTTTCGCCGAGCGTGTGGCCACCCTGGAGGCGCAGACCTTGTCGTTTCGCCTGTCTCCTTCGGCTGAGATCGCCAATTCGGTCGGCGCCATCCTGGACGAGCTTTCCCGTCTATCCCGCGTTCTTCCATCGTCAGTAGGGCTGCAAAGCAAGGCTACACCCCTGACTGTCACCGATCAGATTGCCGGGTATCGGGCGGCATTCGCCAGGTTCCATCAAGCGAGCAACGCCTTGAGCGGCGCGCGTGACCAGGTTCGCAACGAGGCTCGAAGCGCCGGCCTGTTGGTGGCGCGCTTCGCGGGTGAAGCGCGCGCCGACGCCTTGGTCCACAATGATCGCGGCATGCTCGCGACGATAGTTGCCGGTACCGTCGCCATCCTCCTGGCGGGCGCCATCGCCTGGAGCACGTCGCGATTCGTCGCGCAGCCGATCGTGGCCCTGGCCTCGGTCATGCGCCGGCTTGCGGCTGGCGACCTGAACGCCGAGATCGCCAGGGCCGAACGCGGCGACGAAATTGGAATCATGACTCGCGCCGTACGGGTGTTCCAGGAAAACGCCCTGCGCATCCGGGTGCTGGAGGCTGAGGCTGAGGCCGAACGACAGCAAGTCCAGGCCTCCTTGGAAAGGATGGTCGCCGAACGGACCGACACGCTGCACCACCAGACCGAAGTGCTGGAGGCGCAGGCCATCGAACTCATTCAAGCGCGCAACCAGGCCGAGACGGCCAACCAGGCAAAAAGCGATTTCGTGGCCACGGTCAGCCATGAACTGCGTACCCCCTTGACCCTCATTCTTGCACCCTTGGAGCAACTCTCGGCGGCGCCCACCCCGCCGGCGGACTGGCGTGTGCAAATCGACCGCGCCCAACGCAACGCGCTGCGCTTGATGAACCGGGTGAACGACATCCTCGATTTCTCCAAGGCCGAAGCGGGCAAGTTTGAGTTGTGTCCGGCGCCAATCGACTTGAACAAGATGGTGGGTGTGCTGGCCGAGGACGCCGCCATGGTGGCCGAGGGTAAAGGCTGCTCCTTGACCTGCAACATCGATCCCGCGCTGGGCACGGTGTTCCTGGATCCCCGGCATTTCGAGAAAATTCTCCTCAACCTTGTGAGCAATGCCATCAAGTTCACGCCCGCTGGCGGCACCGTGCACCTGGCAGTGGCGCCACTGGATGGCGAGCGATTTGAACTCGCGGTGCAGGACTCGGGCATTGGTATTGCGCCTGACCAACTGCCGCTGCTGTTCCAACGTTTTTCCCAGATCGACAACTCCGCCACGCGTCACTACAGCGGCACAGGCATCGGTCTCGCCCTGGTCAAGGATCTGGTCGAACTGATGGGCGGCGAAGTCGGCGTCAGCAGCGAGCCCGGACTGGGTTCGTGCTTCTTTGTCCGGCTTGCGCTGGGGGTTGAGCAAAACATCCTGCCGGCCGAAGCCAGTGCGATGCATGAGCGATCGTCATCGAGCACAGCGAGTACAGCCGAGCAGCGCCACCTGCGTTTCGATGACGGTCGTCATGGCAGTGGCGATGACCGAGCCTCAATGGAAACCCCGGATGGGCAGCACCCGGAACGCGCTTCGCACTCCAGAGTGCTGGTGGTGGACGACAGCCCGGAAATGCTCAGCTATCTCAGCGAGCTTCTGCAAAACGATTACATCGTCGCCACCGCAACGGATGGAGAGCAGGCCTGGGCACTCCTGCAGCGTCGCGCCATCGATGTGGTGGTTTCGGATGTGATGATGCCGAAGCTCGACGGCTTCGGCCTGACCGCCAGGATCAAAGCCAGCGCCGGTTTCGCCCATCTGCCGGTGATCCTATTGACCGCTCGCGGCGGCAGCGAGGCCTGCGTCACCGGCCTGGAGAGTGGCGCCGATGACTATATCGCCAAGCCTTTCTCGCCACTGGAGCTCAAGGCGCGCATACGCGCGGCGCTACGCATGAGCCAGGTGCAAGCCGAACTGCACGCAAAATCCCGCCAGGCGGGCATGGCCGAAATCGCCACCACTGTGCTGCACAACGTCGGCAACGTTCTGAACAGCGTGAACGTCTCGGCAGAACTGGTCAGCAGCCTGATGCGCACCTCCAAGGCCCAGGGGCTGGGCAAGGTGGCCCAACTGATGAACGAACACATCCATGACCTGAGCGACTTTCTCACCAAAGACCACAAAGGAAAAATGCTACCTGACTATCTGCGCAAGCTGGCTGAGGTGGTGGCGGCAGAGCAGCAGGGCATCATCGAAGAGCTCGGACAGCTCACCAAGGGCATTGATCACGTCAAAACCATTGTCGCTGCGCAGCAGTCCTATGCCGTTGCTGTCAGGGTGGTCGAGACCGTGCCGGTCGCAGAGTTGATCGATGATGCCTTGCGCATGAGTACCGGATCACTGGAGCGCCAGGGGGTGGCGGTGGTCAAGGAAATTGCCGACTTGCCCCTGCTGTCGCTGGACCGGCACCGGATGTTGCTGATTCTGGTGAACCTGATCCGTAATGCCAAACAGGCATTGGGCGGTTTGATCGATCGCAACCCATGCATAACGTTCAGCGCCGCTCTCACTGACGGGCCAGCGTTGCGTATCACAGTGGCCGACAACGGCAATGGGATCGCGCCTGAGCACCTGACGCGGATCTTTTCCCATGGTTTCACTACGCGCAAAGACGGTCACGGCTTCGGCCTGCACAGCTGCGCGCTCGCTGCGCAGGAAATGGGTGGCAGCTTGAGCGTGCACAGCGACGGGGCCGGGCAGGGCGCGACCTTTACCCTGGATATTCCTCTTGATGCGCCGCTGGGTAAGTCATGAGCACCGAATTGACGACGACATTT
This sequence comes from Pseudomonas sp. SWRI154, assembly GCF_014268645.1. Classification (NCBI taxonomy): domain Bacteria; kingdom Pseudomonadati; phylum Pseudomonadota; class Gammaproteobacteria; order Pseudomonadales; family Pseudomonadaceae; genus Pseudomonas; species Pseudomonas sp. SWRI154. The sequence continues at coordinate 92,509 of NZ_JABWQW010000001.1, read as the reverse complement.
TCCGAACCTTCGGGTGCTAAAACGTATCAGAAGAGACAGGACAGGCGCTGAATGTAATCCCTGGGGCACGTGAGGCCCAGGAAGAACTTCCCAGGAAAATTCAGAGTAAGCCGCGGTTTGAAACGTGAACATGCGACCAGATCGGTAGTCAGGAAGTATCTATGGCGCAACAAAGCCGTGCTGACAAAATCATCGTAATTGGCGCTTCCAGCGGTGGACTCGCGGCGTTACGCGAACTGCTTGCCCATCTTCCGAACGACTTGCGCGCTGCGATCATCATTACGATGCACATAGGCGATCGACAGAGTCTGCTGCCACGCCTTCTGACGGAGGCAAGTTCCATGGACATTGATTTTGCAATGTCCGAAGAACAGATAAAGAGCGGTCGTATCTATGTCGCGCCACCGGACAGGCATCTACTGATCAAACGGGGAACGTTGCAGTTGTCCCGGAGCGCCAAGGAAAACCACTCCCGCCCGGCGATTGATCCGATGTTTAGATCCGCTGCCATCAGCTATGGGAACAGGACGATTGGTGTCGTGCTGACCGGTGAGCTCGATGACGGTGTCGTCGGCCTTCAGGCGATCAAGGCGTACGGTGGCATGGCATTCGTTCAAGATCCACAGACGGCCGAAGCGCCCTCCATGCCGATGAATGCGCTTCGGCATGTTGAGATCGACGGATGCTTGCCGCTCGATGAACTGGGAAAGACCCTGGGGCAGACCATCCAGCAATGGGGAACCGAAGCTGCCTCGCCTTGGCAGCCGAGGCGTGTCGAGCCTTTTGCCACGGAAAACGAGCTCACTGAGGATCTGAGCTCAGGCGGCGCCTATGCCTTGGAGGCGGTAGGTGAGAAGGCTGGGATGTCGTGCCCTGAATGCGGAGGCGCGCTTTGGGAGCTGGGGTCCACACCGCTGCGTTTCCGTTGCCACACCGGCCACAGCTATACCCATACCGTTTTGTCCAAAGCCCAGAATGAAACGGTGGAAGAAGCGCTCTGGGTCGCGATTCGAGCGTTGCATGAAAAGCAATTGCTCGTGGGCCGGCTGATTCAGAACAGTAAGGATTCCGGACGAAACGCCGCTGTCCAGGAGTATGAACTGACCAACGAAGAGCTCGAGAGCCATAAGACGACTCTGCGAGCATTGCTGGCGAAGCTACGCCCCATTTGAGCGATGTCTGCCGGGAGTCAGGCGCGCATCAGGGCAACGAGTGCAGGGACAGTGAGTACCGCGGTGTAATAGCCCATGAACTGCACCCCAATGTTGAACCCCAGGAAGCGTGAAAGAAATCCGCCCAGCAGCCCGATGGTGATGATGACCAGCAACCCCAAGAGGCCGCCTTCCCAGATACCAATCACCAGGATCAGGCCAACGAACGTCGAGATCACGGCTTCGTGGCTGATTTTGCGCGACACGTAGGAGGCCGCCCTGTGCGCGTAATTCATGGTGAAGGGGTAAGCAATCAGGATGGCAATGACGACTGCCAACATGCCATATCCCAGGAACTCCCAAGTGCTGAGCAGTGAGTGCAAGTTGTGCACCTGACCGGTCGCTGTGTCGACGCTAAAGCGCGGGGGCGCATTGAAGAGCGGCGCTGCCGGGCCCGCTGCAACAGGGCTGAGAGGCAGACCGAAAGCGATCAGCGGGATCAATGCTTCTGCGATGTAGGTTGATTCGGTGACCCCGTTTCGCGCGGTTATGACGGTGGTCATGCGATGGTAGACGTGCTTGACCCTGGAACCGACGACCTCGCCCATGATGACGGTCATGGCAACCGGGCTGAACACAAAGGTGGCGCTGGAGACTACGGCGGTGATGGCGGTCCACAGGCTTTGTTTGCTGTCCAACACTCGGAGCGGGTTTGGAAAAAATCCGCCCCAGCTTTTTACATCGGGCGATAGGGAAAAAGTGCGCACCTCCTGGCGTCGCATGGTTGCTCGCTCGGCAGGTGCGAGCATGCAGAACAGCGCGGCGATCAGCGGACCGATGGCAATGCCGAGGAAGTAGCTGACACTGAGCTTGACCCCATACTGCCCGGTGATGCTTTGCAGGCCGACGATCACCATGACGAAGGGGATCAGCGTCAACACAGCCGCCAGACGGCCTTTGGAGAACCATGCAATGGCGATCGCCGCCGCCAGGAAAACCCAAGGTGCCGCGCGCTTGATCGTGTCACCGAACGGCGCGAGCATCACGGCGAACAGCACGGCCATCGGCACAGCGATCAACGCAGCAATGACCGCACCGGAGATCATCTTGCGCAGCGCAATGTGGGGGACGCCCAGGTTGCGCAGGAAATTGGCTTCGCGCATGAGTGGCGTTGCCATGGTGTCGCCCGGAATACCCAGGAGGGCCGTTGGTACGGCGTGGGTCATGTGTTTGGCCACGGCCCCCGCCAGGAAGAATGTCAGCACCCCTGCGGCAGGCACGCCCAGCAGGACGACCAGTAAAGTCAGCGGCGCCAGCGTGGTGGTTTCGTCGCTACCTGAAATGAGTCCGATCCCGGCGAACACAATGGCCCCCAGGATACCCATGCCCAACGCTATCAGGAGCTGATCCAGCAGCGGTTCGATCATGACCGACCCCCATTGATGCTCATCGTGCTGACAGCGGCGGGAGCATCGAAGCCTTCCGCGGAGGTCTGCAGACCTTTCTCGTAGTCAGCGAACAGATCATGAAGGTCCAACTCACATAGCTCCGCGAGCGTGGCGGGCGGCAGGTCGCTCAGACGGCCAAGGGGGCCGTATTCATTCTGCAACTCGATCAGGATCTTTGAGCGCCATGCCGGATCGGCCACAAGCTCTACGACATGACGCTTGGGTTTGAACAGCGCGGCGCTGATGGCTCCGCCTGCCAGGCAACCGACAATACCCACCAGCATCGCGTACGCGCGGGCCATCTGCTCAGACTCGACCCAGCCGACAAGCAGGTGCCGCGCCAAGAAGAAAGCACCCAGGCTGACGACTGCGCCGATGCCAATGGAGTACAGCAGGTGGCGAGCGTCTACCGTGTCGCCCCATACTTCAAACAGTTCGGCTTTCATAAAGGTTCTCCCACCGCCCCTGCGGGCTTTTATTGTTATGAACGTGAAGAGAGATGTGGCTTGGTTCGTTCCTACAAGACGGTCCTGATCATGGCTGTGCACGCTTTTGCTTGAGCAGTTCAGCCGCTTTGTCTGAGCGCACGTCACCAGCCTCGACCATTTGCTTGGCCAGCCAGTTGACCTCTTCACCTCTGGCGCCAGCGCAAAGGGCAATGTTGCGCGCGTGCAACGCCATGTGACCGCGTTGGATTCCCTCAGTCGACAGTGCGCGCAACGCGCCCAGGTTCTGTGCCAGACCGACGGCCACAGCGATTTCGGCGAGTTCCTGCGCGGTCTTCACGCCGAGGATGCGCAGCGACAATTGTGCCAGTGGGTGAGTCTTGGTGGCACCGCCGACCAGGCCGACAGGCATGGGCATTTCCAGGGTGCCGACGAGATGCCCTTTGGCATCTTTTTCCCAGGTGGTCAGCGAACCGTAGTGGCCGTTGCGGCAGGCATAGGCGTGTGCACCCGCTTCGACCGCGCGCCAGTCATTGCCCGTGGCGACGATCAGAGGGTCAATACCGTTCATGATCCCTTTGTTGTGAGTGGCTGCACGATAAGGATCGACGACGGCGAAGTTGTAGGCATCGAGAATCCCTTCGATAACGTCCTCGCCTTTGAAGGCTGCAGTCGCAAGCAGCCCAGGCGCAATGCGGATTTGCGCTCGGGCAAGGCGCAGGTCGGCCAGGTTGGACAGAATCCGCAGTCGTACCTTACCGCCGGTTATTTCTTCCATCAGCGGCGCCACCGCTTCAGCCATTGTGTTCACGGTATTGGCGCCCATGGCGTCGCGCACATCGACGATAAGGTGGGCAACCAGCATCGGCCCACGAGGGCTCTGGGCGAAGGTGTGCACTTCGATGTCGCGGCAACCACCGCCCAGCTTGTTCAGCAGTTGGTCCTTGCGGTTCGCCAGTTCGATGATTTCGTCTTTACGGCGCAAGAGACTCAGGCGTGCATTGAACGGATCTTCGATGTCGACAATCTGCACCTGGGCGCGCATCAGCGGCAAGGAGCTGGACGTCTGGAAACCACCGGCCTCGCGCGCCAACTTAGCCATGAACGAGGCTGCCGCGACGACCGAAGGCTCCTCAACCACCAGCGGCACGATGACGTCGCGGCCATTGATCTGGAAGTTGCTCGCGACGGCGTAGGGTAATTCGAATTTGCCGATGACGTTTTCGATCATGCCGTCGGCTATTTCCAGGGGCAGGGCGCCGGCATCGCGTAGCAGGGCAATATCGGCTTCTGGCAGCTCGAGCAGCTCTTGCAAGTGACCCAGGCGCTCGGCGGGCGACATGCTGCGGAACATGGGGAGGCGGGAGTCGATACTCATTTGACGAGTCCTGATGCGGTTATTGTTGTCGAGTGGCTGTCACCCTATGCGCATGTGTCTTGGCGAAAAAGGTACAGTTTGGACAGACAGTACCTAAGCTGTACCCTCTGCGATTCATTCACTCAGGATTCCTTTCGATGTCACGGCTGACACTTGCCCAGCAACTGGCGGCGTCATTAGTCGAGCAAATCGGCAATGGTACTTACCGAGTCGGTGACCGCTTGCCATCGCTGCGCGAGTGCATGCGCTTGTTTGGCCATTCGAAAAACACCGTGATCAACGCTTATGAATCGCTGGCCTCGCAAGGGCTAGTCGAAGCGCGCCATGGGCAGGGCTTCTTCGTCAAACAGGGCGCACCGAGCAACAACGAACCGGAAGAGCCGCTGCCGTTCACCCGGGCGATGGACACCATCTGGCTCATGCGCCAGCAATTTGTCCGTGAGCCCAGCCAATCGCCACTCGGTGAGGGTTTTCCGCCCGTCGAGTGGCTGATGGATTTGCGGCTGGACAAGTTCACCCGGCAGATCATGCGCATCGGGGTCACGACACTTTTTCGCTACGGAAATCGGCTAGGGAACGCCGCTCTTCGCCAACACCTCGTGCAAAAACTCGCGACCTATTCAATTGCCGCCAGCCCTCGCCAGATCGTTACCACCCATGGGGCGAACCACGCATTGGATCTGATCATCCGCCGTTTTATTGCCCCGGGGGATTACGTGTTGGTCGAGGACCCCGGCTATTACCCGCTGTTCGGCAAGTTGCAATTACAAGGAGCGCTGATGCTGTCTGTGCCGAGATTGGCGGATGGGCCGGACATGGAGGTGCTGGAACAGCATCTGCTTGTGCATAAGCCAAAATTGTTTTTCATGCAGTCGGTCGGGCACAACCCGACGGGCTCCGACATTTCACCCGGCAAAGCCCATCGGTTGGTTCAGTTGGCGCAAGCGCACAACTTCATCCTGGTGGACGACGACGCGTTGGCGGATTTCAAACCGGCATCGGCCATCAAGGTGTCTGCGCTGGACCAGTTGAGCCGCTCCCTGTACGTGGGCAGCTTTTCCAAATCGGTCTCTGCGGCATTAAGGGTTGGGTTTATCGCCGGCAGTAAAGATGTCATCGATGAGTTGGGTGACCTGAAAATGTTGCTGCATACCAGCACATCCGAGCTTTGTGAGCGAACCGTGGATGCGATTCTGATGGAGGGGCATTTCCTGCGACATCTGATCCGTCTTCAAGAACGGCTGAAGACTGCTACCACGCAAGGCTTGCAGATTCTGGACGAAATAGGCGCCGAGGTATTTGTTCGTCCTGGGCAAAGTCTTTATCTGTGGGTCAGGTTTGCTCACATTGACGATGCCAGGGAGCTGACGCGACAACTGCTTCCAAAGGGTTTCATGATCGCCCCTGGACATATTTTTTCACCGGAGCAATCGCGTATCAATCCATGGACGAGATTGAATGTTGCGTATCTGAATGATCCGTTGTTCAAAGCTGTCTTGAGCGTTCGGCCATAGGCGGTCCCAAGTCTTTTTCACCTCGTCAGATCCAGATATGAGACTTTGCACAGCTATTCGATTTTATCGAACATGAGCTTCTAAATCAGACGTCACGCCGGGTGTCGAGGTGGCTGGTCATGCCTGGCGATAGGCGCTGGGCGTGACGCCCACTTCACGGCGGAACACCTGGGAAAAATGGCTTGGGCTCGAATAACCGACTTCAAGACCTATATCGATGATGCTGCGGTCCGTCTCGAGCAGCAGGTGCCGAGCGCGGCTCATGCGCAGGCGGATAAAGTATTGCGAAGGCGACAGGCCCGTGGCGCGCTTGAACATTCGGCTGAAGTGGTACCCGCTCAGGTCAGCGATCCCGGCGAGATACGCAAGGCTGAAGTCGTTATCCAAGTGGTGGTCCATCGCGTCGATGACCCGGCGCAGCTTGTACGCCTGAAGCGCGTTGCTGCGCCGGTTTCCATTGTGCGCATGGCGATAGCGGCGCACCAGATGCACAGCCAGCGCCTGGGCCAGGCCGTGGGCAAACAATGGGCTGGGCTGGCGCTCGTCGATGAGCTCGCCGCGCAGTTGATCCATCATGAAGCTCACCCGCTCATCCCGGTCGCCGGAAATATCGAGGAAAGTGACGGGGCCAGCCTGCTCACCCAGGACTTCACGCGCGGCCTGATCGATCAGTGACAAACCAAGGTACAAGTGCATGACCTTGAAGGTGTCGCAGCCTTGTGTTTGCCAGCGCATTTCGTAGGGTTCGCCGGTATTGGTGAGGTAAAAATCGCCGACGCGGACGTCGACGGCTTCCCATTCACCCCCCAACGGCCGCTCCTCGACCCGGGCGGCGCCCGCCAGAACCAATACCAGTAGAGGTTCCGCCACGGCGGGAACCAGTATTGGCTCGGTAATCGTATGGTGATTGAACAACTGCACCAGCACTTCCTGAACCTGCGGATGCGGCGGCATTACCTGCGGCTGGCCCGGCATGTAGTGCCGCATCGATTCGGCCGTGACGCGGTGGTGGTTGTGAAGGGGCGGTATATCCGGTTCAGTCTTGCGCATCCCATGCTCCGTCGGCAACGCCCTGCGCCGCCTGTGCCTTGAATCGCTCGATCAGCCAATTGGCCGCAGGTCCTGGCGGGGTGTCGGTGCGGTAGATGATATCGAAGGTGTAGTCGCCACGGGTGCAGTCCGGCAATTGAAGCTGCGCCAGCCGTCCACCGGCCAAGTCTTCACGCACTCGATCGATCGGCATGTTGCCCCAGCCAATACCCGTTGCGCCACGGCGCCGAGGGTTTCCATGTGCAGGTGCTCCGCGTTCCGCTGATAAGCCAGCGCAGGAAGGCTGTCCGCCGCCCGATCCTGCTGTGTTCTTAATGCCCTTGATTGTTCCTGATCAGGTCATAAGCCCGGCGCACCAGCGGGTTGACGGTGTTCGGCCGGATCCACAGGTGATAAGTCACATCCGGCAATCGCGGCAATCCATCGTTTTCCCCCAATACCCGCATGTCCGGGCCGAGCATTTCCATGCTGCGGGGCGTGACGCCCAGGCCGGCGCGGGTGGCCGCCTTGATGCCGATCAGGTTCGACGCCAGGTAGGCTTGGCGCCAAGGGATATTGGCACGCTCAAGGGCTTCGAGGGCATAACGCCGATAGATGCTCGGTTCATCCACCAGAATCAGTGGCAGGGCTTCGCTGGGGTTGTGGATGTACTGCGCCGAACAGATCCACCACACCGGTGAAGTGCGCAAGGCGAAACCTTCCAGATTCGGATCCTGACGCGTGGAAATGACCATGTCGACCTTACCCCGATGCAGGTCGTCCATCAGGAACGGGCTGCGTCCGACATCGATTTCCAGGCGCAGGCGCGGCGCAGAGCGGGCTATGTAGCTGAGGATTGGCGGCAGGATAGTGTCGGCGATGTCGTGGGGCGAGCCGATGCGCAACACACCGCTCAGGCTGCTTTCGCGCAGGGAACTGAGCGCATCGTCGTTGAGCGACAGCATCTGTCGCGCATGCCTGAGTAACTGCTGGCCTGCTTCGGTGAGCTGCTTGTGTCGCCCGCGTTTTTCGAACAGCGATACCCCGACCTGTTGTTCCAGGCGTTGCATGTGCTGGGTCACCGACGATTGCGTACGAGACAGTCGGGCGCCTGCCTCGGCAAAGCTGTGGTGATCGACTACGGCGATGAACGTGCGCAGTAATTCGAGATCGAGGGTCGACATGGCCATCGCTTCATATCAGGGCTGAAAACAGAAACATTACAGTTTTTTATGTGTTCGTGCCGACGTTCTCCCCCGATATACCCTTTGGCCCAATAAAACCGCAGTTATATTATTTTCGCCTGGAAACCAAACCTGCCGAGTTATAACGATATTAGATATCTGCATTTCCGTTGGCGCCAAGCGGTACCTAGGATGCCACTCATCAGGTCGGGGTACGCCGATCATCCATGAGGGGAAATCCATGCGGTTCGAGCGCTCACCTGCAAAACATTTTCTGCCTGTCCTGTTGGGCGCCATGATCTCTTTGGCGACCGCCAACATTGCCCAGGCCGATGCCACCCTCGAGAAGATCGAACAGCGCCATGAACTGGTGGTCGGTGTATTGCTGTCAGGTGGTCCGTTCGGCGGCATAGACCCCGTCACCCAGAAACCTCGCGGCTTGAACGTCGACCTTGCCCAGGAACTGGGCCGGCAGCTTGGCGCCGAGGTGCAGCTGGTGCCGGTATTGCCCGCCAACCGCGTGCAGTTCTTGCAGCAGGGCAAAGTCGATCTGCTGATTGCCAATATGGAATGGACCGCCGAGCGCGGGGAAATCCTCGGGTTCGTGCCCACGCCGTTCTATCGCGTCGGCGGCACTGCGGCGGTACTCAAGGACAGCACCATCAGCCGCTGGGAAGACCTGAAGAATCAACCGGTCTGCACCTCCCAGGGCAGCAGCTACATCAAGCCGCTCACCGAACTGGGGGTCCAGATCAAGGCGTTCAAGAGCTCGTCGGAATCGCTCCTGGCCCTGCGCGGCAATAACTGCGTCGCCGCAGTGCACGACGCCACGCTGATCAATCCGCTGATTGCCGCCAACGCCGAATGGCAGGGTTACCGCGCCTTGAGCCCGGAGCTGAATCCGGCGCCCTCGGTGATCTGGACGCGCAAGGGTGAACGCGATACCCAGGCCAGGCTCGACCCGATCATCCAGCAATTGCACCGCAGCGGCTGGCTGATCGAGGCCCAGACCCGTAACCGCATCACCCCAGCGTCACCGGCCCTGGTGGAATTGCAGAAACAGTTCCAAGCCAACGGCGCCTGAGCGTCGTCGCGCCTGGCATTCCTCTCTACGACTGACGCCCAAGGTAATCGCCCATGCCTACATTTTTCTCGCCGCGAACGCTGGTCAGCCTGTGCCTGGCGTGGTTCTTCGGCTGCTCCGCCGGTTTGGCCCAGGCCGATGCCACCCTGGACAGGATCGGCCAACGCCACGCCATCAGCGTTGGGGTGATGCTCAGTGGTGCGCCATTCGGCACCATCGATCCCAAGACCGGCGAGCACCTGGGCTACAACGTCGAGTTGGCCCAAGGTATCGGCAAGGCGTTGGGCGTGGACACCCAGACCGTGTCGGTCTTGGCGCCAAACCGCGTGCAATTCCTGCAACAGGGCAAGGTCGACATCCTGATCGCCAACATGCAATTCACCCAGGAGCGCGGCGAGATTCTCGATTACGTGCCGACGCCTTATGAAGAGGTGGGTGGCGCGGCGTTGATTCGCAAGGGCTCCGGCATCAGCCAGTGGGCCGATCTCAAAGGCAAACCGGTGTGCGTGTCCCAGGGCAGCAACTTCATCAAGCCGTTGCAGGAAATCTACGGCGCGCAAATCAAGGCTTTTCGCAGCCAGTCCGAATCGCTGTTGTCGTTGCGCGGCAATGGCTGCGTGGCAGCGGTTCATGTGAGCCCGACCCTGCTCGCGCTGTTGAGCGAAGCCGAATGGGCCGGCTTTGAAATTCCGCTGCCGGGGGATTTGATCCCATCGAATTCAGTGATCTGGCTGCGCAAGGGTGAACACGATACCCAGGCGAAACTCGACGCCATCGTGCGCGACTGGCACCGCAGCGGCTGGTTGATCGAGTTGGGCGAACGCACCGGCATGGCACCGTCCCAAGCCCTGCGTGACCTGCATGCCAAGTACAGCAATGCCGCTCCCTTGGCCGCGCAACCATGAGCCAGTCGTTGTTTGTGACGTTGCAGGACTTGGTCGGCGCCAGCCATGTGCAGAGTAGCGAAGACGCCGCGCCGTACCTGACCGACAAGCAGGGCCGTTACGTCGGCCAGGTGATCGCCGCGGTCCACCCGGCCAGTACCGAAGAGGTCGCGGCGGTGGTCCGGGCCTGCGCCGCGACCGAGACACCCGTGGTAGTGCAGGGCGGCAACACCGGATTAATGGGCGGCGCCACTCCGGACGCGAGCGGCCGCGCCGTGTTGCTGTTGCTCGACCGCATGAACCGTATCCGTGTGGTCGACACCGATAACGACACCCTGACCGTCGAGGCCGGTTGCATCCTGCAAACCGTCCAGGACGTTGCCCGCGAGGCCGGTCGCTTGTTCTCCCTGAGCCTCGGCGCCGAAGGCAGTTGCACCCTCGGCGGCAACCTGGGGACCAATGCCGGCGGCACCGCGGTGCTGCGCTACGGCAATACCCGCGAACTGACCCTCGGCCTGGAAGTGGTGACCGCCCAGGGCGAAATCTGGAACGGCCTGCGCGGCTTGCGCAAGGACAATACCGGCTACGATCTGAGGGACTTGTTCATCGGCAGCGAAGGCACGCTCGGCATTATCACCGCCGCGACCCTGAAGCTGTTTCCGTTGCCTAAGGCCCAGGCCACCGCGCTGCTGGCGTTCGACTCCCTGGAACAGGCGGTGGCCTTGTTGTCCCACGCCCGCGCCGGTTTTGGTGCGAGCCTGACGGCCTTCGAGTTGCTCAGCGCCGAGTGCCTTGCGCTCTTGCGCGAGCAGTTCCCCGACGGTCCGCGACCCTTTTGCAATGCTCGCCAGCCTTGGTTTGCGCTGTTGGAACTGTCCGATAACCACAGCGAAAGCCATGCGCGGGAAGTCTTCGAGCAGGTGCTCGGTGAAGCCTTCGAGCAACACCTGCTGGCCGATGCGCTGATTGCTGAAAATCTTGTCCAGAGCCAGGCGTTCTGGCAGCTGCGCGAAAACATCAGCGATGCGCAAAAGCGCGCCGGTCGCAATATGAAGCACGACATCTCGGTGCCGATTTCCCAGGTCGTGGCGTTCGTCACCCATACCGATGCGCTGCTGCAAGAGCATTTTCCCGGAGTTCGGCACTACACCTTTGGGCACCTGGGCGATGGCAACTTGCATTACAACGTTGCCCATCCGCTGGACTCCACGGTTGACGCGCACATGGCCCATTACGCCGCGCTCAGCCAACGGGTCCACGACAGCGCCCACGCCCATGGCGGCTCGATCAGTGCCGAACATGGGATCGGCCAGCGCAAGGTGGATGAGCTCGGGCGCTACAAAAGTGCGGTGGAACTGGACCTGATGCGCCGGATCAAGCAGGCGCTGGATCCGCGCAATCTGCTCAACCCGGGCAAGGTCCTGGAGGCATCGCGGCCATGACGCTTTATCTGTCCAAGCGCGTGCAGCGTGTCTCGCTGTCGGCCAATGCCGCCGCCAAATCCCGGGCCACGGCCCTGCGCGAGGCCGGTCGCGACATCCTCGACCTGACCACCGGTGAGCCGGATTTCGATACGCCGGTGCACATCAAGCAGGCTGCCGGTGCAGCCATTGCGGCGGGCGCCACCAAGTACACACCAACGCCGGGTGTGAAGGCTTTGCGTGTCGCCGTGCAGGGCAAGCTGCGCAGGGAAAACCAACTGGACTATCCGCTGTCATCCATCGTGATCGGCAACGGCGCGAAACAGATCATTTTCAATGCCTTCGCGGCGACCCTCGATGACGGCGACGAAGTGCTGGTACCGACGCCGTACTGGCCGTCCTTCCCGGACAGCGTGCGCTTCAACGGCGGCGAGCCGGTGTTCATCGAATGCGGGCTGGACCAGGGCTGCAAGCTCATGCCGCGACAGCTGGAGCAACACATTGGCGAGCGCACGCGCTGGTTGATCCTCAACAGCCCCGGCAACCCCAGCGGCGCGGTATACAGCGAGGCTGAACTGCAAGGCTTGGCCCAGGTGCTGCGACGGCATCCCCACGTGCTGATTCTGCTGGATGAACTCTACGAACATATTCGTTTCGACGGGCGTCCATCCCTGAACCTGCTCAACGTCGCACCGGATTTGCAGTCGCGCTGCCTGTTGGTGGGTGGGGTGTCAAAAACCTATGCCATGACCGGTTGGCGCATCGGTTTCGCTGCCGGGCCGCAAGCGTTGACCGAGGCGATGACCGTGGTGCAATCGCAATCCACTTCTGGAGCGTCCTCGGTCGGCCAGGCGGCGGCGTTGGCGGCGTTCGAAGGCGGGCTGGATTTCTTGCCGGAACAGGTCGCGGCCTATCGTCAGCGCCGTGACGTGCTGGTGAGCACGTTGCGTAATGTCGAGGGCCTTGATGTCCTCGAGCCTCAGGGTGGGTTTTTCGTCTTCGTGTGCTGCGCCGGGTTGTTGGGGCGCTATCGCCCGGACGGTCAGCGGCTGGAAGACGATGCCGATGTCGTGGCGTACCTGCTGGAGGAAGGTGTCGCGGGTGTCGCGGGCAGTGCTTATGGCTTGTCGCCGTGGTTTCGCCTGTCCATCGCCACGGCGACCGAAACCGTCGCCGAAGCGGGCCGCCGCATTGTCCACGCGTGCGGCCAGTTGAGGGACGAGCCATGACTCTTTGGCTGGAGCAATTCGTTCATTGGAGCGCCGGGCTTGGCCTCAACTACAACTTTTTGCTCGATGCCTATCAGCGCGGCACATTGGAGCAGGGCGCCTTGACCACAGTCTCGTTGTGCCTGTTGACCATCGTCGGCAGCCTGCTGGCGGGCGTCGGTCTGGCGGCGCTGTTGACTTCGGGCAAATCCTGGCTGGCAAAGCCTGCGCGGGTGTTTGTCGAAGTCACCCGCAACACGCCGACCCTGGTGCAGCTGTACTGCGCGTTCCTGGTGCTGAACATGCTACTGACCGAGGCTGTCGGCGCGGCGAACCCGCTGACGCCGTTCGCCTGGGTGGTGATCGTGATTTCGCTGCACAAAGGCGCGTTCCATGCCGAGGCACTGCGGGCCGGTATCGAAGCCGTGCCCACCGTGACCCTGGAGGCGGCCAGTTCGCTGGCTTTCAACCACCGTCAGTTGTTATGGAACGTGCAACTGCCCCTGGCCCTGCGCTTTGCCTTGCCCTCGCTGATCAACAACCTGATCGACCTGGTGAAGATGACTGCCGTGGCCTCGGCCATCGCCGTGGGCGACATCACCTACGCGGCGATCATGATCTGGACCCAAAGCGACAACGTGCTGGAGCTGATGATCCTGATCCTGGGCTTTTTCGGCCTGCTGAGTTTTACCGTCAATTGCATGGGACGCTACCTCGAAGCGCGCCTGAGGATGCCCGGCTATGGCCATTGATTCGTCCGTCATCGCGCCACTCGGTTGGCCGCGCCGGCATGTCGGCAAAGTGCTGCTGGGGTTGGCGGCGTTGTCCTGGCTGGTGTATTTCGCCCCGCACAGCCCGGTGTTCAAGGCCTTGCTGCAATGGTCGCCGGCGCTGGCCGCCGGGTTCGGCCAGAACATTCTGATCAGCCTGTTGGCCATTGGGCTCGGTTCCGTGGCGGGATTGCTGGTCGGCGCCATGGTCCTGTCGCCCCTGGGCTTGCTGCGCTGGCCGGCACGGATCTGGGTGCAGGTCTTTCGCAATGCGCCCTGGCTGGTGCTGATCTATTTCACTACGTATGTGTTCCCCTTCGAGATTCGTATCGGCAATGGCTATATCGCCTTCCCGGACTGGGTCAAGGTCACCCTTGGCCTGGCCCTGCCGGCCAGCGCAAACGTTGCGGAAATATTCCGTGGCGCCATCGCCTCGATCCCCAGCACCCAATGGGAAGCCGCGCGTTCCCTGGCGTTTACCCGTGGGCAGATTTTCCGCTCGATCATCCTGCCCCAGTGTTTCAAGCGCATGTTGCCGCCGTGGATGAACCTCTACGCGGTCATCACCATGGGAACCGCGCTGGCCTCGCTGGTGGGCGTGCATGACGTGATCGACACCGCGCAGATTGCCAGCAACACCGTGAACCTGACGGGCTTCACCGTGGTGATCTACCTGAGCCTACTGGTGCTGTTCTTTGCCTACTGCTACCCGATTTCCCGTCTCACCCAATACTTGGAGCGACGTTATGCCTTCTACTGAAACCGTCGCCGAGCCCCTGGTCAGCTTGCGCGACCTGCACCTGTCGTTCGGCAGCAACCCGGTGCTAAAGGGTATCGACCTGGACGTGCGCCGTGGCGAGGCGGTGTCGATCATCGGCCCGTCCGGCTCGGGCAAGTCGACGATCCTGCGTTGCATCACCGGCTTGTTGCAGCCCCAGCGGGGCAGCATCCGCGTCGGCACCACCGAGGTCCATACGCTGGCCCAGGAGACCCAGCGCATCGAGCTGCGCAAGCGCGTCGGGTTCGTGTTCCAGCAGTACAACCTGTTCCCGCATCTGTCGGTACTGGAAAACCTGGTGATTGCACCGCGCAAGGTGCTCGGCCGCAATCGGGCCGACGCCGAGAAAGACGCCCGGGCCTTGCTCGCCAAGGTGCGCATGGAACACAAGGCCGATGCCTATCCCGGTCAGCTTTCGGGCGGCCAGCAACAACGGGTGGCGATTGCCCGCGCGCTGGCGATGCGTCCGGAGCTGATTCTGTTCGATGAAGTGACTTCGGCGCTGGATCCGGAAACGGTCGGTGAGGTGCTGACGGTGATTCGTGAGCTGACCGAGGAGGGCATGACGTGTGTGCTGGTGACCCACGAGATGCGCTTCGCCGAGGAAATCAGCGACGTCGTCTATTTCACCGAGAACGGCGTGATCGTCGAACACGGTAGCGCCGCGCAGATTTTCCAGCACCCCACCAGCGAGCGCACCCGGGAATTTCTGCGCCACGCGTTGGGCGACCCGGGGCGACGGCCGCCTATCGCTGATGATCCGTACCTGTTGACCAACCTGGGTCGCTATAGCCTGTCTGTCTGACTTTGAAATGGAGCCTGCCCCATGAGCGTGTTTAGCCGTCCCGATGTCATCGAAGCCTTCCTGCAAAAAGTCCGCGTCATCCACCGGCGCGGGGTTGACCGCGCTGCGCTGACGGAAATCGTCGGCCTGCTCGAAGCCCTGGCCGAGCGTCGCGACCTGTTCAACTTCGAAGCCTTCCCCGCGCCGGTGCCGGGGCAGGGCAGCACCGCGTTTCGCTATCGCCTCAACGATGACGGCGACACCCCGACGCTGTACCTGAACTCGCTGTTGCCGGGCAAAAGCACCATCCCCCACAACCACGAAACCTGGGCGATCATCAGTGCCGTCGAAGGCCAGGAAATCAACTACGTCTACAAGCGCAACGACGAAGGTCGCGAACCGGGCTACACCACCTTGCACCTGGAAAAAGAGGTGATCGTGCAGCCCGGCACCTCCATCGCCTTCCTCGGTGAAGACCTGCATGGCATCCGGGTCGCAGGCGAGCAACCGACCCTGCATTTCCACCTCTACGGCTTGCCGCTGGAATCGCTCAACGGCCGTTACGGCGTCGAGGCTGACGGGCGGATCCTCAATTACAACGCCTCGCAAATGGCG
The DNA here is from genome assembly GCF_014268645.1 of Pseudomonas sp. SWRI154. Lineage (NCBI taxonomy): Bacteria > Pseudomonadati > Pseudomonadota > Gammaproteobacteria > Pseudomonadales > Pseudomonadaceae > Pseudomonas > Pseudomonas sp. SWRI154. The sequence continues at coordinate 76,815 of NZ_JABWQW010000001.1, read as the reverse complement.
CCGTCGATCAAGGCCTATGCCCACTGACGGCACCTCGTGTTCCTGTCATTCATTTTTCCAGCGGGATCCCCATGAGCCAGACCCTAACTCCACAGCACCTGCAACAGTGGTTGTTCGACGGGCAGGAAATTGCCCTGTTTGATGTGCGCGAGCACGGCCAGTATGGCGAAGCCCATTTGTTTTTCGGGGTGAACCTACCCTATAGCCGTCTGGAACTGGACGCGCGGCGGCTGGCGCCGAATCTTCAGGTGCGACTGGTGATTTACGATCAGGACGGCGGCGATCTGGCTGACCGTGCGGCCCGGCGCCTGGCAGCGCTAGGGTATGCCCACGTACACATCCTGGAGGGGGGCGCCGACGCCTGGCAGGCCGCCGGGTATCAACTGTTTGCCGGCGTGCACGTGCCGTCCAAGGCTTTTGGCGAGCAGGTGGAAGCGGTCCGGCACACGCCGCACGTCAGCGCCCGTCAGCTGGCGCAGTGGCAAGCCCGGGGCGAATCGCTGGTGATACTCGACGGCCGGCCGTTGGAGGAGTATCGCAAAATGACCATTCCCGGTTCGATCTGCTGTCCGAATGGCGAACTGGGTTACCGCGTGCACGACCTGGTGCCAGACGAGCAGACCCCCATCGTGATCAACTGCGCCGGCCGGACCCGCAGCATCATCGGCGCCCAGACGTTGATCGACCTGGGCTTGAAAAACCCGATCTATGCCTTGGAAAACGGTACCCAAGGCTGGGACCTGGAAGATTTTCAACTGGAGCACGGCAGCGAGCGCCGGTACGCCGATGAGGTGTCAGCCGATACCTTACCGGCGCAGCGCGTGGCGGCGGCCCAACTGGCCAAGCGGGCCGGCGCGCCGGCCGTCGATGCTGCCCGGGTCGAGCAGTGGGCAGCGGATGCCGGGCGCAGTCTGTTCCTCTGCGACGTGCGCACCCCCGAGGAGTTTGCCGCCGGCACGTTGTCGGGCGCGCAACACGCGCCAGGCGGTCAGTTGATTCAATCCACCGATCTGTACGTGGGCGTGCGCCAGGCGCGGGTGGTGCTGTTCGACAACGACGGCGTACGCGCACCGATCGTCGCCAGTTGGCTGCGGCAACTGGGGCATGAGGCCTTTGTATTGTCGGGTGGGTTGAGCAGTGGCCTGGCACTGCCGGCGCTCGCTGTCGTCACGCCTGAAAAGCTGCCGTCGATCACCGTGCAGTCCCTCGCTGATGCGCTGAAGGACGACGCGGTGGCAGTGATTGACTTGCGTTCGAGCAGGGCGTATCGCCAAGGTCATATTGCCGGGGCGCGTTGGTCGATCCGGCCGTTATTGGCCCATGCGTTGGCCGATGAACGGCGGCCGCTGGTGTTGGTGGCCGATGATCCGCGCCTTGCGGCCCTCGCGGCGCTGGAGCTGCCCCAGGCTGAAGTCCATTTGCTGGAGGGTGGTCCTGATGCGTGGCGTTCGGCGGGCCTTGCGCTGCGCGAAGGCGCTGACACCTTGCCAGATGAACAGTGCATCGATTTCCTGTTTTTCACTCACGACCGCCACGCTGGAAACAAGGACGCGGCGCGCCAGTACCTGGCTTGGGAAATCGGCCTGCTGGCACACATGAGCGCAGAAGAAATCGCCAGCCTCAAGCCTCTGCAAGGACAGCCGCAAAGCGCTGCCGGCGACCGGCTCCGCACCCGTCTGGTCCATGGCGCGCGTACCGAGAAGGGCGCGGGTGCAAGGGCTATCAATGTCCCGGTCAGTCGCCTGAGTACGGTGCTGTTCGACAACTTGGCACAGATGCGTGACGCTCGCTCCCGGCGCGATAGCGAGCGCGTCCTGACCTATGGCGCGCGGGGTAATCCGACCGCCTTCGCCTTGGAAGACCTCGTCACTGAGTTGGAGGGCGGCTACCGCACCCGGCTGTTCGGCACCGGGTTGGCTGCCGTGGCGCAAACTTTCCTGGCTTACCTGCGGCCTGGAGATCATCTACTGATCACCGATGCGGTGTATGCACCGGTACGCCGTGTGGCCAGGGATTTTCTCGAAGCCTTCGGCATTGAAGTCGGTTACTTCGCCCCCGACGGCAGCGACCTGGCTGGACGGCTGCAAGCCAACACCAAGATGGTCTACACCGAAGTGCCCGGCTCATTGCTGTACGAACTCTGCGACTTGCCGGCCATCGCCGCGCTTTGCAATCCGCGCGGCATCCTGCTCGCAGTGGACAATACCTGGGGTTCGGCGGTGCTGTACCGCCCACTGACATTGGGCGCGGACATCTCGATCATGGCCCTGACCAAGTACTTGAGCGGCCACAGCGACGTGGTCATGGGCAGCGTGAGCACACGGCAGGAAGCTTGGCCGGCGCTGGCGGCCATGAGCGACACGTTCGGCAACACGGTGAGTCCCGACGACGCCTATCTGGTCCTGCGCGGCGCACGCACCCTCGTGCAACGCCTGGAGACGCATGAGCGCCAGGCATTGGAAATCGCCCGTTGGCTACAGGCGCAACCGCAGGTGAAACGAGTCTTCCATCCAGCACTGCCCGAGCATCCCGGGCATCGGCTATGGCGGCGGGATTTCAAGGGCAGCAACGGGTTGCTGTCCTTTGAGTTGCGCGAAAACGACGACGCTTACCTGCAGCGATTCATCGATGCGCTGCAGGTGTTTGGCTTGGGGGCCTCCTGGGGCGGGTTCGAAAGCCTGGTGACCGTTGCCGATACCGAGGATCGGCAAAGCGCCGATGATCGGGCGTTGAACCCCGTGGTGCGACTGCATGTGGGGCTGGAGGATGTCGAGGTGTTGATCGAGGACTTGCAGCGCGGGTTTGCGGTTGCCGGGTGATTTACCACGCTTCTGGTTTTTCCAGTTCGGCAGGCATGAGGCTAATGGTCGAAAAACGCTGAGCCCAAAGATGCGTTTCACGAAATTGCTGGACAGTCGGCTGGTCGCTTTGGCTGGCGAGCGCTGCAACGACGGTGTTATGCAGATCAGTACCTTCATCCACGATCCAGACGCCCGGTTCCCGGTCTCGCAGGGCCATTTCACCAAAGCGGGTGGAGATGACGGGCAGGCCGAGGGCGCGGTACTCGTAGTATTTGATCGGATCGACCGAGGCGGTCAGGCGGTTGAGCTTGAACGGGATCAATCCCACCGAAAAGGTTGCCATGGCTGTAATTGCATCAGCGTAGGAGCACTCGGGGAGCAGCCCGATGTTGGCAGGCAGTACGCAAGGCGCCGGCGTGGCGAGGGGCCCGATCAGCTGGATGCGGTTTCCCGGATTGGCCTGCGCCAGGGCGATGACCAGGTCCCAGTCGAACCAGCGACCCAGCGTGCCGACGTAACCGAGTACCTGGTGTTTGGCACCCAGGTCCAGGCTTTCGACCGGCGCCAGTTGGTCAATGTCACAAGCATTGAGGGCCAGTTCCACGTGTCCGGTCATCCCCAGCAATTTGTCGCGAAGGGGCGTTGAGGATGCCAGTACTTGGGATGCCCGACGCATGAGCTGAGCCTGGCGACGTTCCATGGACCGGCGTGGCAGGCCCTGATAAAAGGCCGGGAAATCATCCATGGCATCGTAGAGGGCATGGCTTTGCGGAAACCGCGCTAGCAGTTGCAAGGCCAGTTCGGAAGGTTTTCCCACGCAGATCATGCTGGGCCCTGCCGCAGAAAATGCCGCGACCGTTTTGAACACGTTGCGCCACAGCCACTTGAGCATCATCGCCGTGCCAGGGATGGGCTCGATGGGTAAGCTCCAAGGTTTGCAGACCTGCAACCAGGGGGGAATGCTGACGTTTGGCGGGTCGGCCACGGGCGGCTTGAGCCTGAAGTCGTTCAATGTGGGTAAGCGCGTCGGGTACGGATCGATCCACAGTACCGAGGCCCCGGTCTGGTGGTGATACCAGTCGACGAAATGATGGGGACGCTGGCTGAAGCTCGCCCATGGCACCGGGGACAGATAGATCATGCGCATGCCTGGAAGTACTGCCTGAGCACATCGACGATGCGCGCTGCGGCCTTGCCATCGCCATAGGGGGAGACTCCGCGTGCCATGGCCTGATAAGCCTGTGGGTCATCGAGCAGGCGCTGCGCCTGTTCGACGATGATGTCCCGGCTGGCGCCGACCAGCTTGACCACGCCGAGGTCGACCGCCTCCGGACGTTCGGTTGCTTCGCGCAGCACCAGCACGGGTTTGCCCAAGGCCGGGGCCTCTTCCTGCACGCCCCCCGAGTCGCTGATGATCAGGTACGAACGCTTCATTGCGGCGATAAAAGGTGCGTAGTCCAGCGGTGCGCAGAGGATGATGTTGCGAGTCTGGCCGAGCAATCTGTGGGCGATATCCTTGACGTTCGGATTGGGATGGACCGGATAGAGAATCTGGACGCCCGGGTTCCGCTCGGCCAGGCGCTTGAGAGCCTGGCAGATATTCTGCAACGGTTCACCGAAGTTTTCCCGGCGATGGGAGGTCACCAGCACCAGGCGTTTGCCGGGGTCCAGTGGGATAGCCAACGCTGAGTCCTGGGCCGCGGTCATCAGCAAAGCATCGATCACGGTATTGCCGGTCAGGGCGATATCGCTGGCGGCGACACCTTCGCGCAACAGGTTGTCGACGGCGCGCTGGGTGGGCGCGAAATGCCAGCGGGTCAGCTTGCCGGTTATCACCCGGTTGGCTTCTTCGGGGAACGGATTGCGCAGGTCCCCGGTACGCAGGCCTGCTTCGACATGGCCAAAGGGAATTTGCAGGTAAAAACACGCCAATGCGGCACTCATGACCGTGGTCGTGTCGCCTTGAGCCAATACGACATCCGGTTTTTCCGATTGGAGCACGCCGTCAAGTCCGAGCAGCAGGCGTGAGGTCAGTGCTGCCAATGACTGGTTCGGGCGCATGGTGTCCAGGTCCAGGTCGGCGGTGATGGCGAATCCCTGAAGTATCTGGTCCAGCAGGCCTCGGTGCTGGGCGGTGACGAGCACCCGGCAATTGATATTCTTTTCAGCCTGGAGCGCCTTGATTACCGGGGCCATCTTGATGGCCTCCGGGCGCGTACCGACGATGCAGAGTACCTTTGGAGTCATGCTTTTCGATTCCCTATCGTTAATGCGAGTGAGCGTGCTATTCGGTCCGCGTTGGCCATGAGGGTCAGCGTGTGGGATTTCTCGGTAAGGCTGGGCAGGCAGGCTCCGTCGACGATATGCACACCACGAAGGCCCACCACTTCGCCAAGGCAATCGGTCTGGCCGATCCTGGGCGCCGAGTGCATGGGCAGGGTGCCTGCGTAATGGATATCCGCTCCTGGCCTGCCGACGGTGAAGCTCATGGGCATCAACAACGCGCCCATCTTCCAATAGATCCGGCGCAGCTTTGCCTCGGCTACCTTCATGAGGGCGGGGAGCTCGGAATGCACATCGCCGTTGATGCTCAACCAGCCGTCCGGGCGCAAGGTCGCTGTGTTGTTCGACAGCTGGCCGGGAAGGAAGATATTCCCGACCACACAGGCGCTGAGCAGGTTTTTCAGCAGTTCGATGCTGTAGCGTTTGCCCAGGGGAATCCGGCTGACAAACTCGCTCATTGGCAAGCCGGTGGTACTGAACGTCGAACCGAACGCCGTGGCACTGGACGTCAGCGCAAGAGCGAACGACAGCTGGCCCAGGCCAAATGTCGGCGCCCGAGGGCTTCCGAGCATTTTCGGCAACCACAGCAGGAAGGCCGCCGTGGGCGCTGACAACAGCGGTATCGGGGCCAAATGGTTCAGGCGCTTGAGGGCGATCCGGGTCGAGGCCAGGGTGCCCGCCGCCAGCAACAATCGCGTACCGCCGAAGCGCCGGGCCGAGCGCCGGTCAGTGATTGTCCATGCACCGTCCTGGTTTAGCAGGTCGTCCACCAGAAAATCCTGCACGTGCCGGAATCCGGGGTATTGCTTGAGCCTTTGCAACTCTTGCGACGCGCTGTACAAGGCCTGGTTGTGGCAGCCCCACAAGCAGGTCCCGGACAGGTCACACGCCTTGCGCTCGTCCAGAGGCTGGCTCAAGACGGCGACCCGGGAGCGGCCAAGGCGAAATCCCAGCTCGGGAAACAAAGGTCGGCGCCGGGAGTAGTCATCGAGCAGGCGTTGATGCAGGGTGTCCAGCGGCAGGGGTGGCTGCGACCACTGATCGAGGCCGAAATAGCTTGAGAGGTCGTCGTCGGTCCGGCCACTGATCCCGATCCGGCGAGCGACCGTTTCGTAGGACGCCAGCATCTCGGAATAATCAATGGGCAGCCCGGCAAAATCGCTGGCGCCGAGCGCTGCCACACCGCAGCCCCAGGCATTGGACAGGCCTCCGGTTGCCAATGAGCCGATGCCGATAAAGTTGTCGGTCGCGATGCGATTGCCGGCGCTGAACCCCTCGAAGACGTGGGCGTGGGTCGGCGTCTTCAACTTGGGCGATAACGCGTCCAGTCGGTTCAATGCGTGGAAGTTTTCGCCGATCATCCATTTCCATTGATGCTCGTCGTTGGCCCTGGCGTGGAGAAAAGAGCGGGTTGGCAGCATCGCCGAACCGGCACCGGCCTGGGCATCGACCATGAGCACTCGCAGGCCAGCCTTGACCAGCGGATAGGCGGCTGACGTCCCGGCCGGGCCGCTGCCGACAATGATCACATCGAATTCAGGCTTCACAGTGGGCTTCACGTTCAAGCAACAGCCGGCGGGCAAAGGGACGGCACGCCAGCGCCGCAAGCTCCCACGCCAGCGCCTTGACCGAGGTGAGTCCCAACGCAACCAGCGTGACGATCAGGCTGCGCCGTTGTTGGGAGCCTAGAAAGACCTGGGCGCCTTGGGGGCTGGCTTCGGCGATTGCCAGTGCAACCTGCAGGCGCCAGGCCAGCTCCTGGCCGTCGGGCTTTTGCAGGACGCCGGGGTTGTCCAGGAGCGCGAGGAGTATCGGCCAGCCCATCAGCAAGCGAGAGTGGATGATGGGGCGGGTTTTAGCCGCACGTTCCAACGCCCTGGCGTAGCGCCTGACCAGGCTTTTTTGCGGCGGGTGTTTGAGCAGGTAGTGCAAGAGAACCGTGGCTTCCTGGACCAGTCCTCGTCGTTGTCCGTGTCCGGAGCGGTGCATGCCGTGGGCAAGGGGGCGCAGTTGGATACCGAGTGTGCGCAGCGAGCGCTCGCTGTCCATGGGCGGCAAGTGAATGAGGGAAAAAATCCGCTCCAGGCCCAGTTTCCCGCTCAAGGACTGCCCGAGTAATCGGCGCAACAGCCTGAGCAAGGCCACCGGCACGGGGATCGGCAGGCGCGGGGCTCGGACCCGGTGTACCGCAATCAACCTCAGGAAGTGGCCGAAGGCAACCGGCTGCACGGCGCCGAGATGGAGGACCTCGGCAGGCACGTCGTCTCCCTCGACGACGGCCAGGATCGAGGCGGCGAGGTCGTCGACGTGGATGGGTTGCACGCGAGGCGCGGGCAACAGAATCGGAATGAACGGGCTTCGGCGAACCAGCCCTGAGAGCAGTCCAAAGAGCCCACGTTCGGGGCCGCCATACACTTGGCCGGGACGAATCACAGCGCCTCCGGCGGCCAGCACGTGTTGTTCGATGCGCCATTTTGTCCGGCCATAAACGCTCGATGCGGTGGCTTCGGCGGTTTGACTGGAAATGAAAATGAACCTGGCCGAGCCTTGTTGGGCGCAACGGATCAGCGCCTGGGCCGCCTCGACTTCTTCGTCTTCGCCAATGTCGGTACTTGTCGATGTATCAGCCGCCAGATGAATCAATGCCTGGACGCCCTCCGGGCAGTTCGGAGCCGGGCCCCGCAAATCATAGGCAAGCCAGGCATAGGGAGCGGGGCACGGCTGGCGCGTGGCGCAAATGGCCTCGTGTCCGCTTGCCACCGCGAGGGCTGACAAGCGCTGTCCGATGTAGCCTGTCGCGCCGGTAATCAGTAGCTTCATCGTCATGCGCCTTCGACGCGGTCGGCGGGAAGCGGCGGCTGCGTATCGGCATGAAACACGAACAACTTGCTGATCCAGTAGGTCAGGGCCACGCAGACCACGTCGCAGGAAAATTTAATCGGGACAGGGTTGTCGACGAAATACAGTCCAAGGCTGAACAGCGCCGAAGCGATCGGGATATTGATGGCGAGTAACGAGAAATAGCGCACCGCTTGCGCCTTGCTGCTGCCATGGATTGACTGGAAGGTGAAGTGCCGATGCACAAAGAACGCAAACACCCCGGCGGCACCTTTGGCGGCGATGTTGGCCAGGACGGGTTGGTCCTCGAACAATGCGATCAACAGCAAAAACGTCCCCATGTCCAACGCATAGGCTACGACCTGGACGGCGCCGTACCGGATAAAGGTCAAGAGATCCTCCTGATGACCACGATGTGATGCAGCGCCAACACCCGCCGCAACGGATAGAGCATTTTTTCAACGACTTTGAGCACGGGGATCAGCGCGTCAGGTAACAGCTGGCGAAAGTTCAGGCCGCCGGAAACCAGGTAGCGCGGATAATTGCCACACACTTCTTGGTGGACGATTTGCAGGCTTGGGTACTTGCGCTCGAATGCTTGCCTGTCGCGCACGAAGACGATGTAGCTAAGGGCCTGGTTGGCGCCGTTCATGGGGCCGCTCGACGGTGTTTCCCAGGAAGGAAAGTGCATGTCGAAGCCTTCGGACTTGAACAGGCGCTTATAGAGAAAAGCGGCAAACGGGCCGTGATAAGGCTCGATCAAAATGGCGCCTCCGCCGATCTTGAGCGTTCTTTGCAACTCCGTGAAAAACTGCTCGGGGTGAGGGAAGTGGTGAAAGCAGTTCTGGCCATAAAAGGCCCTGACCGAATGATCGGCCAGGCTCATCGCCTCGGCATTGAGCGCCATGTCCAGTTGTTCGGTGGCGACAATGTCGGTGGCCAATACTTCAGGGTACGAATTACGCATGGGCGCAATGCCCGCCCCCAATTCCACCTCAAGGCCCTCGACCTCGAAACAGCGGTCTGCCAGGCGACGAAACGCGTGGTGGAACTCTACGAAGACTTCCCGGAGCATGCGCTTGCGTTCAAGCACTTTGCCGTGAAGTTCGAAGCGTTCGCTGCCATCGACATCGAATGCCTTGAGCGACGGGTCCGATAAAAAATCTCTCAGCGTTTTAATGAGTTTTCTTCCCGCAATGACGTTGCCTTGCCACGCCTGGATTGTCGTGGCCTGCTGGGCACCGAGGCGATGTCGTAACCGAGGAACGCCATGATCAGTTGCAACCCCATGAGCATGGGCAGCGCGCTGAGCATCACGGTTCCGGCTGGCGTCGCGATGCCCTGCTGCGCCGACTCATACCAGTGATAACTGCCGAAGATGATGCCGAACAAAAACATGAGGATCCCGATCGGTAATTCGATCGACGCCAGGGACATATCGCGCAAGTAGTAGTTGTAGAGCACGCGCTTGGTGAAATTTCGCAGGTGCTTGAACAGGAATTCACCGATGATTTTCGAGATCTTGAGGTGACTGACTTCGTCGCCGTAGCGGGCTTCCATCGGAATATCCACCACCACGGCGCGCACGGTGTTCAGGCGGAACAGAATGTCGGTCTCGAAAAAATAGCGCTGGCTGACCTTGTCCAGGGGCAGCAGCCTGGCGACGTCACGGTGAATCGCCGTGTAGCCGTTGGTGGGGTCGAACAGATCCCAATAACCCGTCGAAAGCTTGGCCATCAGCGACAACACGGCGTTGCCCAACAGGCGCAGCCGCGGCATCGATTGGACTTCTTCCAGGTTGAAAAACCGATTGCCCTTGGTGTAGTCGGCTTCTCCCGCCAGGATCGGCTCGATGAACAGCGGGATCAGGGTCGGGTCCATCTGACCGTCCCCATCGATTTTGACGATGATGCTCGCACCGTCGGCGAGGGCCGCGCGATAGCCGGTCATGACCGCACCGCCCACGCCTTTGTTGACGTCATGGGGCAGCACCTTGACCCGGTGATCGTTACAGCAGGCCTGGACGTGCCCGCCCGAACCGTCCGGGCAGGCATCGTCGATGACGTAGATTCGCCATACCTCCGACCCGATGGCGTCTATGACGCCCGCGATGTGTGCGGTGACCCGGTAGCTGGGGATGACGACGGCGACGCGTTGTTCGTCCGTGAAAAGCGCTGTTTTTGAGTTCATCGATATCGCCCGCTATTACCGGAATGAAAGTGACCTGAACGCCACCGGAGTGTCGGTATGACCGGACGCATAAATGATCACGGACGTGGCATTGGCAGGGGCAACGACGTTCATCTCATGGGTCTCCCATTGCGTGGTGCAGTCAAACGTTTCGATGCTGGCAGTAATGAATTCGCCTTGGTCGTCCATCCAATTGGCTTGGACTCTGCCGACAGTAGGTGTCGCTGCGCAGCGTGCGGACACGCTGTTGATATAGCTGAGTCCCGGTGTGACTTCGACCCGTTGTGTGGCCGGTGTCTTGACGTTGACGGTGAGGATCTTGCGCGATGCGTCATAGGACGAGGGGGACGTCAGGCTCCAGCCCTCGAGGCTGGATAATTCCGGGTTGAGCAGAAGTTCGTAACGGGTGACATCGAGTTTGCGCAGGTCCAGGTCGTCCAATCTGGCATACGACGTGGACACAGCGAGCAGCCGCTCGAGTGGCGCCTGGGGAAGGGATTTGAGGTCGATCAGCAGCCAGTTCACCTGGCGCTGGCGCAGGCGCTGGGTCAGCGCCGCGGGTGTGCGCGCTCCATCGAACTGGTTTTTCCACTTCAGGTTGTACCACGATGCGTAAAGGGCATCGCCGTGTAAACCCGCCATCAACGGCGACGCAAAGACCGCCACGGGCTGATAGCCGCGGTTCAAGGCGTTGACCGTGTCGACCATCTTTCGGACGGGCAGGCGTTCCAGCAGATAGGCCTCCCGACCTGCCTGGCTCAACAGTGCCGAAGGGTTGATGTCGCCATAGTAAGTCGCGGCCTGAATGAAACGGGTATTGGTCAGGATCAACAAGGCCCCGGCGGCGATGGCGAGGTTGCGTGGGAAGATCCTGGCATCGGAAAAGGGCAGGGCCAGGATCACTGAAAAGAGCGCGAAGGAGGGAAAGACATAACGCAGATACGCCGTTGAGTGAAACGTCACGAACATCGCACCGACGCCGACCAGGAGAATGCCCAAGGCTTTTTTATTGCCGCTCAACAGCACGGCGACGGCAGACGTGGGCAGCAACAGCCACTGAAAGCCGGCCGCGCCGACTCGCCCCTCAATGAACTGGGGCGAATTGAAGACCATCCGATAAAGGGTGTCCCAGGTCATCCCGGTACCGAACGCGGCCGGCGGTTCGAAATTGATGTTCGGCCAGAGCGGCGAGTGGAAAATGGCATTGAAAAACGGGAACACCGGGTTACCGGTCAAGTACCCGGCAGAGACGTACGGGGTGGCACCGGCCAATAGCAAGCCGGCGCTGCCGAGCAGGAGCGTCTTGCCGAGCCCTTGGATCGCCCAGGCTCTGTACTGCAACAGGAGAATCGCCAGCAGGACCGGCAGGACGCTCAGGGTCACGGCTTTGGTCGCCATGGCGAAGCCGAGCAGGACGCCGGCCAGGAGCAGTTGCGACAGGCGCTCACTGGGATCCGGCGTGAAGCTTGAAACCTTGAGGATCGCCAGGGTTGCGGCCAGCATGAACGCGGTCCACGCTGACTCTACGTGCAGGCTGCTGCTTTCGGCGAAGGCGAGGGGTGTCGATAGAAAAATCAGGCTTGCCCAGCGGGCACTTGTCGCAGAGCCCCCGGCCCAAAGGGTCACGTTGCGGACCTGCCACGCCAGCAGCAAGGTGAAGGCGCTGTTGCTCAGGCGCGCTGCCGTTTCGCCGGCCAGCATATAGACGATGCTGTAGATCCAGTCGGCCAGCATGGGCATGACGGCCCACACATAGTTGCTTGCATCGAACGACCACTGATGCCGCTGGGCCAAGTGTGAGGGGACGAAGAGATGCATGGCCAGCGCGTCATGCCCAACCTCCGGCATGAAGGCTACCAGCACATAAAGGCAGGCGAAGCTGCAGATCAGGACGTCGAGCCCGGTCTGCAAGGGTGTTTGCGCTGAGCGGGTGGCCTGGATGTGCCTCAGCAGTTCACGACCTATCGAGCTGACCTGTCTGTGCCCCAACAAAAGCGGCAACGACAGCAGCGTGCCATACAGCCAGGGGTAGTTGATCGGCAGGTACGCTGCCAGGCCTGCCAGCGTACCGAACGTACCGGCGCCCACCAGTAGATGGACGCTCCAGTCGGCCGAGACTGGTTGCCTGAGCATCCACCTGCCGAGTACGGTGGCAGACAGTGCGAACACGGCGACGACGATCACAGGCCATGTCTGCCCGCAGGCGATGGACAGGCACGCCAGCAACCCCAGGCAAAGAATGACCGGTGGCTTGCGCGTGAGAACGGTGAGGGCGGCCAGGCCCGCCAATGCCAGCAATATCGTCCGGGTGCTGCTGTTCAAGGACGCCAGCTCGAGCGTCGAAAAACCGTACGCGCCGACCACCGCACTCGCCAGTAACACCGACAACACCACTGCGTATTTCAGGCTGAATCTGGGCAAAATATCATCTCGGTTGCAAAAGGGGGCTTATGCGTCACGGTACGTGTGCGGGACCCACAGTCCCCATTTGCTTTCGTAGATCGCCCGGTTTTTTTCGAAAAGTGCCTGTTTTTTTCGGGCCCCCAAAGTGTTGAACGAGGCGGACAGGTGGTGGTGAATGAAGACGTCTTCGGCACAGGCCGCGCGCATGCCAAGACGCTGCACCCGCCGGCAGTAATCGTCATCCTCGAAGAACCCCAGGCCGTACTCTTCGCACAGGCCACCGATTTGTTCGTAGGTCGAGCGCGGGAGCATCACGCAGAAGAACGCCAGGGTGTTGATCTCGAACCACTCGCCCATGCGGGCGCGGGTCATCTGCGCGGCTTCGGCGGGCATGTCTTCCATGCGGCCATAGCGGGTGCTCACTTTGGCCTCATTGCCGATGTTGTTGGTGATCGGGCCGATGATGCCGATCTCCTTATGATCCCGCAGGTGGCGGATCAAGCCCTTGACCCAACCGGCGGTGACGACCGTGTCGTTGTTCAGGATCACCAGGTAATCGCCGCTGGCCGCTGCGAGGCCCAGGTTGTTGCCGGCGGCGAATCCTTTATTGTCCGGGTTGAGGATCACGATCCGGTCTGGATGTCCGTCGGCCCAGTCAGTGAGAAAGGCTGGAGTCTGGTCGCTGGAATGATTGTCGACGACGATGATTTCAAGGTTCGGGTACTGGCTCTGGGTCAGCAGGCTGTCGAGGCAGGCCTTGGTCATTTCGAGATTGTTGTAGGTCAACACCACGACGCTGACCTTGGGCTGGGGCAATGTCGCGATGGCCTCGCGCAGGCTGGCGGCCCGATGCTGCCAGGTCTGGCCCCGGGCGAACGATTGACGAGCCTCCAGCGTAGCGCTGGCCTCTGGCAATGCGCCGAGGACGCCGCGTAGGGCCGAGATGAACTCAGTCGGCTCTTCAACCGCCCAGACCAGTTTGCCGAACTGGCTCAACTCCGGCAGCTTCACTGACACCACCGGTTTTCCCGCGCTCAGGTATTCATAGACCTTGACCGGGTTGGTGGCGAGGGTCAAAGGCATGACTTTGAATGGAAGCAGGCAAACGTCCATGGCGTGAAGGTAATAGGGCAGGGAGGCATACGGGACTTCGCCCTCCAGAACCACGTTCGGGTAGGCCTTGAAGTGTTTTTTCGCCTGGACGATATCACTGCCGATCAACAGTATCAGGTGCTGCGGGAAGGATTGGGCGACCCGCTTGACCAGGTCCAGATCGAACCATTCGGCTATGACGCCGTAGTAGCCGATGATCTTCCTGTTGCCATCGGGCCGGTAGACCTTGTCGGGGCGTCGGCTGAAGAAACTGAATTCGCAGGCGTTGCGGATCACCTCTACATTGCGGTTTTCCCGCTTGCCGTGTTGTTCGATCCAGTCGGAGGTCGCTACCAGCAGATCGGCCCTGCGCATCAAGGCAATCTCAAGGTCGAGCAATTCCTGGGCAACGTTGCCGAAGCCTGCGTGATGATCCATGCAGTCATAGACCAGCGTGGAGTTGGGGACACGCCTTGCCAGCGGGAACCAGTAGGCGTGCTGGACGATGCAATCCACGGCTTCGACGCTCGCTGATCGCAGGAGCATGGCCAGGCCTTCGCACAACTGGCGAATCGCCGCCGCTGACGGCGGGGCATGATAGATGGCCGGTGCACCAAGCACCTTGAAACGGATCTGGAACAGTCGGTTGGAGCCCTCCAGCGGCTTTGCTTCGAAGCCAGGAGCATCGTCGTCGATGAAGTTGTTCGAGATATAAAAAGTCGTTTGTCCGGCTCGGGCCAACTCCTTGGCCAGGTTCTGTGGACGCTGGATACGAAAATGCCAGTCAATTACACCGAACATCAGGATCACGGGCTGCCCGAGGGTGGATGGCACGGCAAGGTTTACGGGCGGTTGCAGCGGGAGGAAACCAGCGGCTGCCGCTGATTCGCCTGGCGTGGCCTTGCCGGGTTTCAACCAGCTTCGAAGCCGACGCGCCAGTTGGCTTTTTTGCTGTGCGGGGAGGGGCAACCAGGCGTAGACCCAGCGCGATAATTTATACAGCTGCTTGCGTATCGAATACCGCAGCGGTGCGCGTTCAATGGCGTTGCCCCAGTCGGAAAGCTTGAACAGCTCAGCCTGATTCGCCGTCAGTTGGGCACTCAGATCCTCCGCCCGATCAGAAAGTGTGACGGCCTCGCTTTCTCTTGCCTGGAGTAATGCTTCGGCGTCCTTGAGGCGCTGTTCGGCCACCCGCAGTTGCTCGCGCAGCCGCCCGGTCTTGCCTTCCTGAAGTGACAGGCGCGTGCGAAGCGCTTTTGAACTCAGGTCCAGTTGTTTGATCAGCCGATCTCGACTCTCGATTTCCTTGACCAATTGCAAGGTTTCAAGGGTTCTGGATTGTGTCGAGCGAGTCAGTTCGTCAATGCAATCAACAAGACGGTTGATCTGGTCCATGCGGTTATCTTGTCCTTTACGGTTGCTGAACACGGCCCCTCGGCTAAGCCACTCATATGACGTCGGCAAAGCCTTTGCGTGTCCTCTGGAACCAGGCAAACCCGGAGCAGGCAATCAGCACCGAGACAGCCGAATACGTCGCCAGGTGCTCCCATTGCGGTGGCCTGCCCCAGAACAGTACATCGCGAACCATTTCCACCGGCAGCGTCAGGGGATTTGCCTGCAAGGCGGCCTGATAGCTTTGGGGAAGTATCGAAAGTGGATAGAAAATCGGCGAGAGAAACAGCATCGCCGTGATGATGATGCCGATGAACTGGCCGATATCACGCAGGTAGACGCTGATCGAGGCGAGAAACCAGGAGAGACCCAGCGTCATCAGCACCAAGGGGAAAAGCACCAGTGGCAATAGAAGGGCCGTTACCGGTGGCGTTCCGAACAGGACGATATAGAAGATTAGCCAGGCCAGGACACTGACAGCCATGTGGAACAGCGCTGTGCCGAGCGACACCAGGGGCAGGGTTTCCAGCGGGAACACGATCTTCTTGACGTAGTTGGTATTGGCCAGCACCAGGCCCGGCGCACGGCTCACGCATTCGGAAAACAGGTTGAAGACCAACAGGCCCGCGAACAGCACCAGGGCGAATTCGCTCTTGGATTCACTGCCGCCCGACCAGCGGGCCTTGAAGACGACGCTGAACACGAATGTGTAGACCACCAACATGAAAACCGGAGTGAAGAACGACCACAAGACGCCGAGCATCGACCCCTTGTAGCGCCCGATGACTTCTCTGCGGATCAATACGTAGATCAGGATTCGATTGACCAGGACACTCCTGATCATGGCGGTGGGGGTCGTGCTGAACGACTGCATTGGTGCTTGATCCTTAAGGCAATATTCGGATGCTCCCTGTGTCGCGTCCTCATTGGAGGGTAGACCACGTGCAGGTTCATTCGACGTTTTTTTCCCCATCTGTGCTTAACTCATCCGCAGTGCCCAGCGAAGGACTGAGTAGCGCCGCAATAATGGCCGTGATTCATGGAAGGGTTTTGCCGATGTCGTTTGAAGTGGCCATCCGTGCCGAAAACCTGAGCAAGTGTTATCAGATTTATGATGCGCCCAAGGACCGTCTATTGCAGATGCTGGTGCGCGGCAGGAAGCGTTTCTATCGCGAGTTCTGGGCCTTGGACGATGTCTCTCTAACCATCGCAAGGGGAGAGACCGTCGGTATCATCGGCCGTAACGGCAGCGGTAAATCCACTTTGTTGCAACTGATCTGCGGGACGTTGATGCCGACCCGGGGCAGTGTCCAGGGCAATGGTCGGATTGCCGCGTTGCTCGAACTGGGGTCTGGCTTCAATCCGGAGTTCACCGGCCGGGAAAACGTCTATGTGAACGCGGCGGTGCTGGGCTTGAGTCGCTCGGAAATCGACGCTCGCTTCGATGACATCATCGCCTTCGCCAATATCGGCGATTTCATCGACCAGCCCACCAAAATCTATTCCAGCGGCATGCTGGTACGACTGGCCTTCGCTGTTTCGGTCTGTGTGGAACCCGAAATCCTGATCGTCGACGAGGCCCTTTCCGTCGGTGACGCATCCTTTCAATTCAAATGCCTGAATCGGCTCGAAGAGTTGGCTGCCAAAGGCACGACACTGCTGTTCGTCTCCCATGACATGAGCATGGTCAAGCGCTTCTGCCACCGAGTCATCTACCTGCGCGCAGGCCGGGTCGTTGCCAGCGGCTCGCCCGATGAAATGGCCGAGCTGCACTTGCTCGACATGCGTGACGAGCAACGTCGCTGGGCCAGCGGCGGGGTCATCCCGGTTACGCGCAAGTCATTCATGGGCGGGCAGGAGGGCATTGCCTTTGGGACTGAAGAAGGGCACATCAGCGCTGCCTGCTTCACCAACACCCAGCAGCTATGCTCCAGCTACCTGTATGGCGACAACATCGAGATTCACGTCGAGGCGGTGCTGCATGAGTCGATCACGCAGCCCAATATCAGCTTCACCATTCAGGAGGCGAGGCTGCTGGTGATTGGCGGGGGCAATTTCGCACTGCAACCGGGGCACGTCGAAAACGGCTGGCGGCGTACGGCCATTACGGTGCGCTTCCCGGCCAACCTCGCGCAGGGCCGCTATCATGTCACGCTCAAGCTGTTGCACGGGGCGACGGAAGATACCTCGCAGCTGATCGAGAAGCAGGTCGCGCCCTTGTCGTTCGATATGTTGCCCAACCAGAGGAACTTCTTGGGCATGGTTGACCTGGGGTTGCAGAGGATCGATCTACCACCGGTCGAGTCGCTGCCCAAGGCCTGCGGGACTCAAGGAGCGAGGCTTTTGACGCAACAGCGGGACGAACGCACGTGGCAGGTCGCCATATTTGGCACCTTCGACGTAGAAAACTACGGCGATCTGCTGTTTCCGATCATCGCCGAGGCGGAGCTGACCCGACGCTTGGGCCCGGTCAATCTGCATCGGTTTTCCTATCACCGGAAAACCCGGCCGCAATGGCCCTATGCGGTCACCTCGTTGACGGAGCTGCCCCACGTAGCGCCCAGCCTGGATGGGGTCTTGATCGGCGGCGGCTTCCTGATCCGATTCGATAAAGTCGTTGCCCACGGCTATGGTCCGACAACCGACGAGATCCATCACCCTACCGGTTATTGGCTAACCCCTGCGCTCATCGCGCTGCAGCACGCAATCCCACTCATGTGGAACGCCCCGGGGATGCATTGCAACGCAATTCCCGACTGGGCCAGGCCGTTGTTGAAAATGGCCCTTGAGCAAAGCCAGCACGTGCGCGTCCGTGACGCACTGTCGCGCGATGCCCTCGGCGCGCTTGCCCGACAGGCCGAAATCGAAGTGCTGCCCGATACCGCGTTTGGCTTGCCATGCCTGATCGATGAGCAGCAGCCGTCGGCCGAGTTCATTCGCCTGCGCGAGCACGCCGGGTTGACCGGGCCCTACATCGTGATCCACGCCATCCATGTGGTGGAATCCTTTGTAAAACTGTTCGAAGACCATGCCGAGGCGTTCCAGGGCTATCAATTCCTGGTGATGCCGATTGGCCCCGTCCTGGGTGACGATCCGTCGGTGATTGCCGCGCGCTTGCCTGGGGCTGTCACCTTGTCGTTCTGGCCGGAACCGTTGCTGATGGCGCAAATCATCAGCCAGGCCCAAGCGGTGATCGGCCACAGCTACCACTTGGCGATCACCGCCCTGGCGTTTGGCGTCCCGGTGTTTTGCTCGGCGGACCTGACCACTGGCAAGTACACCGCGCTGGCCGGGTTCGACACACTCCATGCGTTGCCGGACGTGGCGACGGTCGATCCGCAATGGTTCCTCGCCCGCGTGGGCAAGACCCACCCATCGCCCGCGGCGCGTGCGGCGGCGGATCAGTTGGTCGAGCATTGGGACCGAGTCGCGGCGATCGTTCGCCGAGGTAAAACGGCGTCCCAGCCAGTGTTAGGGGCTTTTCTGCAACATCTGCCCAATCTGCTCGAGGCGGCGGCCGAGGGGCTTGAACCATCGCCTGCGGAGTGTCCGGCAAGCCCCGTTGTGCCGAAGCTGGACGTCATCGAACCTGCACAAAACCTCGCCCAGCAGCAACGGATCGTCCAGCTCAGCCACCAACTGGCCCTCAGTGATGCCAGGATGCTTGAGCTGCAGAACTCCCATTCATTCCGAATGACCGCACCACTGCGTTCCATCGCCCGTGGTATCAGAAACCTCACAGCGATCAAGAACAGACAATGCTAGATCTTTCGCGTCTCACGCCAGCGGCCCTAAGGACTCATCCATTCGCATGGGCTGAAATCGGCAACCTGTACTCGACCGAGGATGCCGCCGCGCTGGCGGCGTCCTTTCCCCATGATCACTTCAAGACGGTGAGTGGTTATGGCGGCGAGAAAAACTATGACTACGAGGCTCGCGCCTTGCTGGGCATGGGCACCAATACCATCGCTTTTGCGCAGGAACTGAGCGAGGCATGGTTGAGGCTGGCGCAGGACCTTGGCTCAGCCGGCTATCGCGAGGCCATGTCGGAGCTGACCGGAATCGATCTGCGTCGCGTGCCGATGGAGGTCAACGTCTTTCATTACGGCCCCGGCGCGAATTTGGGAGCGCATCCGGACCTGCCCGATAAGCTGGTCACCCATATCCTCTATTTCAATGAGTCCTGGGACCGCAACGACGGCGGTTGCCTGAACATCCTGCACCGCAACGATCCCACCGCCGTGGCGGCGGAGATCGAGCCGCTGGTGGGCAATTCGGCGATCCTGGTGCGCTCGGATAATTCCTGGCATGCCGTCACGCCCGTGGTCCACGGCTGTCATTCTTCCCGACGCAGCCTGACTGCGACGTTTTATCGACCGGGTTCTGTCAGTTCCTTGTGGCCGCCGGGCGACGGCACTGCGCTGCATGAGTATCCACGTGCTTAAGCCTGATAGCCCGCTGATCGACCGCGACGCCGCCTTGGCTCAACGAGACGCGGCCATCAACGAGCGCGACATCGCCTTGGCGAAAGTCGACTTCCTGCAAAAGACCCGTTCGTGGCGTTTTACCCGGCCACTGCGGTCGCTTTTCCGGGTGCTGCGTTATGGGTTCGCCGCCACCGAGGAATTTCCCGAAACAACCACTGCAATCGTCTACCCGGCAGCACCGGAGCCATTGCCGAACGTCGAGGTGGAAGCTGATTTCAGCACAAAAGGCCGCCTGGATATTCTCTGCTTCGCCAACATCGATTGGGCGGCACGCTTCCAGCGACCGCAGCAGTTGATGAGCCAGTTTGCGAGCAATGGCTATCGGGTGTTCTATATCGTTCCCTGCGAAGTGCCGGAACAGGGGCAGCTCTATCGATTGACACCGGTGGCGCCCAATATTTACGAAGTGGCACTGCAGCGCGATTTGCAGGAGGCGTATTACGAAAAAATAGTCACGCCTGAAAATCATCAAGCCTTGTTGCGTGCCATGGCGGCGTTGACCGCCGATCTGCAGATCAGAACCGCGCTTTCGGTGGTGCATATCGCTTATTGGAGCCCCGTGGCACTCAGCCTGCGCGCCAGGTATGGCTGGCGCATTCACTATGACTGCATGGATGACTGGGATGGGTTTCCGAACATCGGCGAGCAACTGCTGGGTGAAGAAAAGAACCTGGTTGTCCAAGCGGATCTGGTGACCGTTTCCGCCGCGTTGCTTCACCAGAAATGGTGCGGCCATAACCGACGCTGCGTGCTGGTCCGAAACGCGGTGGATTTCGCTTTTTTCCGTCAGCACTGTTTCACCAATGATTTACTGGGCGAGTTTGCCGGCCCGGTGATTGGCTACTACGGCGCCCTGGCGCAATGGCTCGATTATCCCTTGCTGGCGGCCATGGCGGACCGGCGGCCGGAATGGAATTTCATCCTGGTGGGGGATGTTTTCGTCGACGATATGGCGGGCCTGGAGCACAAGCCCAATGTTCAGTTGTTGGGTCGCAAGCCGTACTCGCAGATGCCGCTTTACCTGGATCACTTCGATGCCTGCCTGATCCCCTTCAGGCTCTACAACGTGACGCATGCGGTCGATCCGGTGAAATTCTACGAGTACATGAGCGCGGGCAAGCCGGTGATCTCCACGCCGCTGGCAGAAATGAGCATCTATAAAGACTTGCTGTACTTCGCCACCGGGGTCGATGAGTTCATCGAGCAGATCGAGCGAGCCTTGGCCGAGCGCGACCTGGCGCTCTACAAGCGCCGCGTGGAACTCGCCCGGGCCAATGATTGGAAGGATCGATTCAACAGCCTGCAACTTGCTATCGTCGGGCTGTACGAAAAAGTCTCCATCGTGCTCGTGACGTACAACAACCTCAATCTGACCATTCAGTGTGTCAACAGCATTCTGCGTAACACCACCTGGCCCGATTACCAACTGATTGTTGTCGACAATGGCTCGGACGACGGCACGGGTGACTATCTTGAACGCCTACGCCAGGAAGTACCGACCGCGAAGATCATCCTCAACCCGGACAACCGGGGCTTCGCCGCGGCAAACAACCAGGGTTTGCGCGAAGCCGACGGTGACATCCTGCTGCTGCTCAACAACGACACGGTAGTGCCTGGCGGCTGGCTGGACCCGCTGATCATGCATTTGAGGGATCCGAGTATCGGCCTGGTCGGACCGGTCACGAATGCGGTAGGCAACGAAGCGAAAATCGAGGTTTCCTACACCGATATCCAACAGATGCAGAATTTTGCCGACCGCTACACCGAAGCCCACCAGGGACAGTCGTTCGATATCTCGATGCTGGCGATGTTTTGCGTAGCCTTTCGCCGCAGCATCCTCGAAGAGGTGGGGTATCTGGATGAGGCATTCGGTATCGGGATGTTCGAAGACGACGACTACAGTCGACGCGTCCAGTCGGCCGGCTATCGGACAGTCTGCGCCGAAGATGCATTTATCCACCACTACGGGCAGGCCTCGTTCAAAAAGCTCATCGCCAGTGGCGAATATCAGGCCCTCTGGGATAAGAACCAGGCGTACTTCGAAAGCAAATGGGGCGTTTGGCAAGCCCATGTTCGGCGTGACGAGCCTGGTGTAGGAGGGAAGGGCTAAGTCGCGAAGAGGCAGGCATCCACCTCAACGCCGAGGCAGATCCTCAGCCATCAGTTGAAAAACCCTGGGAGTAAACCCGAGCCGATCCCGGGCATCCGAATGGTCAAACACCAAATCCTCATTCATTCGCCCCACCAGCGCGCTGGAAAGGTGTCGATAGCGAGGCAGCCAGCGCATGATCGAAACGCCCCGGCTCAACGCCTTGGGGGGCAGGCGCAATGTCCGTTCAGGGCGATCCAGGGCCTGGAAAATTCGTTGCACCATCGTCTGATAAGACAGAACTTCTCCCCCCGAAAGGTCGTAGCCGCCACTGGGCAGGTCAGCTGTGCCGATGGCGGACAGGCACGCCTGGATCACGTCATCGCCATGTACCGGCTGACGCAACCCGGTACCGCCTCCGATCAGCGGAAAAAAACCGAAGCGTTGAATGAACCGCGCTATCTCAGAAATATTCTTGTCGCGGCCAAAGCCATAAATCATGGTCGGTCGCAGGATCACCCATTCGATTTGCCGTTCGATCGCCCACTGTTCGAATTGCTCTTCGGCATGTATCAAGCGTTGCGCCACCTCCCGTTCGCGAACATCAGGTGATGCTTGCTTGGCAAAACGGCTCGTGGAGGACAGGACCACAACGCGTCTGACGCGGGTGTTGGCGAGGCGCCTTAAATAATCGACAAGCACCCAGATGGGCGCAAACGACAGGAAAATATCCAGCTCCAGTGCGTGCCAGTCATCAGCCTTTCGCCACGTCACGCCGCAGCAGGGCACCTTGGGTAGGCCTCGGGTGAAGGCGCTCGTTGTGTGACCGCTTTTGGCCAGCAACGGCAGGACGCGCTCGCCCAGGAGGCTGGAGCCGCCCAATATCCCTATCCGCAATTGACGTCCCTTATCGTAGATTCCATGCACCTTTGAGCCGCATAGTCGCATGGCGAAGGACCATCAGGATGAATCGAAACCAGACTCCGATCACCACGCTGATCCAGAGGACGACAGGGTATTTGCGACGGAAGAACTTGCGATAGAAACGCAAGAATCCCAGGTGCTTGTGCCATTCGACAAAATAGGGACGGTGCCGACTGCAGACCCCGAACACATGCATGACCCGGGCACTTGGCACGAACAGAACGCGCCATCCTGCCTGATGAAAGCGCATGCACCAGTCCAGGTCCTCGCAATGAAGGAAATAGTCTTCGTCCCACAACCCGACGCTCTCGATGGCTTCGCGCTTGACCAGCATGCACGCCCCCGAGATGGCTTCAACGACAATGGGCGCGCTGGGCAGCGGCTCTTTGTGCAGCAGGAAATCCGACAACACCGACGGGAAAAAAGTTGAGAGCCGAGAAAGCCCGAAAGCCCGCATGAAGGCGCGCCTTGGCGTCGGGAACACCCGTCGTCCACCGGCTTGCTCGCTGCCGTCCGGATTGCACAGGAACCCCCCGACCATGCCAACCTCCGGCGAGCTGCGCAGCGTCAGCAGCAAACGGCTTAGCGCATCAGCGGCCAGTACCGTGTCCGGGTTCAAGAAGAATAAATTGGGCGCCGCTGACAGGCGGGCACCCTGGTTGCACGCCACGGCGAAGCCGAGGTTGGCGGCATTGCGCAGGATATGAAGCGAGTCGCCAGCCGCGTGGGTTCGTTCAAGCAGCTTCAGGCTGTCATCGCGAGAGTCGTTGTCCACCACGATCACCCTGGACGCACCGGCGGCAAACGCCGACTCCACGCACTCCAGCAAGTATTCACCAGCGTTGTAATTGACGATGATCACATCACACTCGCCACGTGGCGATGATGTGGCCAATTCATCAATAGCGAGCAGTTCCACTGCTTCCAACTTCGTCACTCCCTGCACGAACCTGAATACATATGGAATCGCAACTACTCAGGCCTGTATCCACCATAGCAGGTCCTCGCCCGTCGACCAGTCCGGGCGCCGATGTGTGCTCCGTGGACCGTCACGTCTGGCCGCTTTAACGCTCGATCAGCTCGCGAACGTGCTTGGCGATGGCCAGGCACGACGTCAGCCCGGGGGACTCGATGCCGAACAAGTTGATCAGCCCCGCAACGCCATGCTCGTGCGGACTGCTGATCAGGAAATCGCAGGCAGGCTCGCCAGGCGCCGAGATCTTCGGGCGAATCCCGCTATAGCCAGGTTGCAGGCTGCCGTCCGGCAAGCCGGGCCAGTAATTGCGAATGGCTGGATAGAAGCCGTCTGCGCGAGCCGGATCGACCTGATAATCCTCGGTTTCGATCCATTCGGTGTCCGGGCCGAAGCGTGCCTGCCCGCCCAGATCGATGGTCATGTGCACCCCGAGGCCGTCGGCTTCCGGTGCCGGGTAGATCAGGTGCGTGAAGGGCACAGGCGTTGACACGCTGAAGTAACTGCCCTTGCACAAATAGTCACGTGGCACCGCGTCGGGCGCCAATCCAACGATGCGCCGCGCCAATGCCGGGGCCTGGAGGCCCGCCGCATTGATCAGTTGGCGACAGGCGAGTGCCATGGGAGCCTCCCCACCGACGTCAAGGAGAAAACCGTCGGCGGTCACTTTCGCAGCGAGCAATGGGGCATGGAACGCGATGCTGGTGCCGGCTGCCTCGCAATCCCCTTGCAGCGCCAGCATCAGCGCATGGGAATCAACGATGCCAGTCGAAGGTGAGTACAACGCAGCAATGCATTCAAGGGCCGGTTCCAGAGCGGTGGCCTGAGGACGGTCCAGCAGGCGCAGATCATCTACACCGTTTTCACTCCCTCGCTGGAGCAATACCTGGAGCTGGCCTACTTGCGCGGCAGTGTTTGCGACTATCAGTTTTCCCGTTCGACGCGTACTGACTCCGTGGCCGTCGCAATAGGCGTAGAGCGCATGCCTGCCCTGGACGCAGAGTCGGGCTTTCAAACTCCCGGGGGGGTAATAGATCCCCGCATGGATGACCTCCGAATTACGCGAGCTTGTGCCAATACCGATGGCTCCCGCGGCTTCGATCACCAGCACTTCGTTGCCGGCCCGGGCCATTTCGCGCGCGACAGCAAGCCCCACCACGCCCGCACCCACCACCACGCAATCGATATCGACACTCACGTCACAGCTCCTATGAATGCTCACGCACTTGAGTACAAATAAAAATTGTGCTTTTGAAAAATTTATATTGATTTTTTCTAGAGTGGTGCGGCTTTAGCATAAATCACCTACAAGAAAAGTTGGGCAACGCGTGCGATGCCCAATCTCACAAAACCATGAATAGCTGTATCGGAGCCCTGATGAGTCTTTCTCCTTTCCATCTTGCAATCCCGGTTTATGACCTCGCTGCAGCCCGCACCTTCTACGGAGAAGTCTTTGGCCTTTGCGAAGGGCGCTCCAGCAGCCAATGGGTCGATTTCGATTTCTACGGCCATCAATTGGTGATCCACGAACACCCGAAGACCGCTTCTCAAGAGAGTGTCCACAGTAACCCGGTGGATGGTCACGACGTACCGGTTCCGCATTTCGGGATTGTTCTCGAGTGGGCGCAATGGGAGGCCCTGGCTGAGCGTCTCAGGTCCTTTGGCACCGAGTTTGTGATTGAGCCCTACATTCGTTTCAAGGGGCAGGTCGGCGAACAAGCGACCATGTTCTTGTTCGACCCCTGCGGTAACGCGCTTGAGTTCAAGGCGTTCAAGGATATGAGTCAGCTCTTCGCGAAATAATACTGTCGATAGCGGGCTGCGCTTATCGTCTGGTTGTCGGGGGAGGCGTCAAGGTTTCTTCAGAGCCTGCTCGGTAATCAGTTGGACCAGCGCTTTTACCGGTTCGGTGAGGCTGCGGCGGGCGCGATGTACCAGGCCGATATCGCGGTGGAACGTGCGCTGTTTCAGGTCAATGGCGCGGACCTCTGCCGGCCATTCCTGAAGGGTGGCGGTTTCGGGCACCAGGGCCACGCCGACGCCGTTGGCCACCAGCTTGACGATCGCATCCAGCTCGTCGAGCTCGCACACTTCATGCAATACGACGTGGGTTTGTCGCAGGAAGCGGTCTACCTGCCGGCCGCCGAAAGAAGATCGGTCGTAACGAATGAATGGCTGGGTTGACACCAACTCCGACCAGTCGTCGCCCGGCATATCGGCCGGGACGATGAGGCGATAGGGTTCACGTGTCAACGTTGTCCAGCGCAAGTCACTTTGAAGCGAGAAGGGCGGGCGGATGATCGCTGCCATGTCGATTTCACCGGCATCCACCTGATTGACCAGATCCATGGAAAGACCCGGAATGACACGTGTCCTGCACTGCGCAAACTGCTGATGAAAGTGAGCAAGCGCTTGCGGTAGGAATGAGCGTTGCACAGAGGCAATCGCGCCAATCGTTACCAGGACGCTGGTGGGCAGCCCGACGTTTGTCGTGCCCAAATGTTGGAACTGACGCACCAGGTCCTGCCCTTGCAGCAGCACCTGTTGCCCCATTCGGTTGAGCTGGGCGGACCGTCCTGTGCGGTCAAACAGCTCGACGCCGAGCTCTGCCTCAAGGCGTTGCATTTGCGCACTGACAGCGGCCTGGGTGAGCCCTATCTTGCTGCCGGCCGCGGCGAAGGTGCCTTCTCTCGCCACGGCAATGAATGTTTTCAGTTCTTTGATCATGGTCAAAGATTAATGATGTTTCGGCCGTAAATACATTTGTTTTTTTGTTGGCGGGGAGGCCCTGAAACGGTGACCGGACGCGTGGCCATTGATGGCTTTATTGCGATTCGGCGAGGGCAGGGGTGAGCATTGCCACCGCGGTTGCGGCGATGCCCTCCAGGTCTTCCCGACTGGCGGCGTCATGGGCTTGCAACGACATGCCCTCAAGCAAAGTATTCAACGCAGAGGCGAGGATGCGGGTATCCGTCCCGGGCTTGAGTTGCCCGTCGTCGACCGCGCGATCCAAGCGTTGTTGCAGACAGTCACGACCTTCCTGGCGCAAGGCCTTGAGGGCCGCCGGGACCTCTCCGGCATCGTCCGACACGTTCACGGCTGCGAGCACCACCATGCAGCCACACGGGGCCAGAGGCTCGGTCAGGATGGACGCGGAGGTATGAAAGAAGTCGCGGATGGCACGCACCACGTCCGGTTCACTGTCCATGCGTTCCCACGTGGCGTCCCAGAATGTAGTCTCGTAGTGCTCGACGGCTTCCAGGAATAATTTGGCTTTGTTGCCAAACGCTGCGTAGAGGCTGGGCGGATTGATGCCCATCGCCGCGCATAGCTCTGTCACCGAGGCTGGCTCGTACCCGCGTTTCCAGAACACCGTCAGGGCCCGCAGCAGTGCCTGATCACGGTCGAACGTGCGCGGGCGCCCTTTGCTGCGAGGAACAGGGCGTGAGGTGGAATCGGTCATGGGGCTGACTACCTTAAGACGTGTCGGCAGACGGTTTCGCCTGGGAAGCTGTTTTTCAGCGCTGATGATACACAAAATGTCCCGTTCCCTGCGCGAGCGCCGGGCGGCACGACAGGTCGCCCAGGCGCCTACATGACTGATCACAGCCTTGATTCAGCTAAGGGATTCGAGACCTATACTTTGAAGCCGCCGATCCGGATTTGCGTAGCCTGCATTACGTCGCCGGTGGCCAGTTCCATGCCATCGGCGAAGCAATGAATGTCGAAGCAAAGGAAGGCGCATGATCGCGGTATTGCTACGTGATCAGTAGTCGCCGACGGGCCAGTCGATGTAGCCCTTGGCGCCACCGCCGTAGTACGACTCTCGCGGCGCAATGGTGAGTTCGACGCCACGGCGCAGGCGCTCGACCAGATCGGGGTTGGAAATGAACAGGCGACCAAACGCGACGGCGTCGATCCTGCCTTGTGCGCGGCGCTCGATTGCCATCTCCAGGTCGTAGTTGTTGTTGCCGATAAAGGCGCCTTTGAATTGCTCGCTCAGGGCATCCATGTCCACGCCGGCAGGCACTTCGCGGGTGGTGGCGGTAGCGCCTTCGACAAAGTGCAGGTAGGCGAGGCCGAACGCGTTGAGTTGCTGGATCAGGTAGCCGTACGTCGCCATCACGTTGCTGTCGGGCGGCGTGTTTCCGGCGTCTGGAGTGACCGGCGACAAGCGGATGCCGACACGTTCGCTGCCCCAGATTTTCACGATCGCAGCAGTCACTTCCAGCGTCAGCCGGGCCCGGTTCTCGATCGAGCCGCCATACGCGTCGGTGCGATGGTTGGTGGAATCGCGCAGGAACTGGTCCAACAGGTAGCTGTTGGCAGAGTGCACTTCAACGCCATCAAAACCGGCACGTTTGGCATTCTCGGCGGCGCGTTTGTACTGCTCGATGATCCCTGGGATTTCGTCGGTTTCCAAGGCGCGCGGCATCGATACCGGAACAAAACCGTTCATCGTGTAGGTATCGCCTTCAGCCTGGATTGCGGAAGGGGCGACCGGTGCCGCCCCCTCCGGCTGTAACTCCACGCTGGAAAAACGTCCCACATGCCAGAGTTGGCTGACGATCTTGCCGCCAGCGGCATGCACCGCATCGGTGACTTTCTTCCAGCCGGCAATCTGCTCGTTGCTCCAGATGCCCGGCGTTGCGGCATAACCGCGACCTTGAGCGGAGATATTCGTGGCTTCGGCGACGATCAGTCCCGCGGTGGCGCGCTGGGCGTAGTACTCGGCGTGCAGCTCGTTGGGAACGCCATCTTCGCCATAGCGGCTGCGGGTAACGGGCGCCATCACAATGCGGTTGGCGACTTGAATCGCGCCAAAGCGCGTCGGTTTGAACAAGTCAGTACGGTTGCTGTTATCTGTCATGCAAATGCTCATATAAATAGACCAGTCGTCCAATGAGTCCGTAAGAGCATGGCGGCGACAAGGGTCGCTTAGCCATGATCAGGGAGTCGGTGGCGTCAACGCGTCGCTGTGAAAGCGGCGTGGCTCAAGGGGCTACGTGGGTGTGGTAGATCTTGCTGACGACCGTCCACTTGCCTTCCACCTTCAGCAGGTTGAAGAAGTCGGTGAAGCAGAACCCGGAGATGTCGTTGGTATCGACGCGCGCGCTGGCGGCGGTGCCGACGATGTCGACGTTGACGATGGCGCCCAGGGCCTCAGGGGACGGACGGAACGCGCTGTCGATGATGTCGAACAGGCCTTGAATCGGGCCGCCGGTCAGTTTGCTCTCGGCGTCTACGCCAAAGATCGTCGCCTGCTCGTTGAAGGCAGGTTTCATGATGCTGCTTTTTGCCTGTTTGCCACCTTCGTTGTACTGGTTCAGCACGGCGACAATTGCGTTGTAGTCCTGGACGTAGGTCGGGTTGCTCATGGTGCGGCTCCTGTTGAGAATGGGGAAATGGCTTTGCCCCATGACGGGTAGCGGGTCGTAAAACCTGCATATCGTTATGTAGTAATCACTACATAACGCACATTCTATAGTGGTCACTACAGTTTGTGTCAACCTCTCGCGGAGCTGAAGGCAAATGCAGGTGACGGCGGTCCCTGCGGTCCAGCCTTGAACGAAACCTGAAACCCCCACCGGTCATCGCCGTGTTTGAAACGCGATGACCGGAGTGTCGTCGCGCTGGTTACTTCTGCGCCATCAATGCCTTTCGTGCCGCCTTGTCGTGTTTCATGGCAGCGATTTCACGCTCGCAGGCCTCGACGTCAAAAGAGTTGTCCCACTTGGCAATGGCGATGGTGCCGATGCCGTTACCGATCAAGTTGGTTACGGCTCGCGCTTCGTTCAGGAACCGGTCGATGCCCAGCAGCAGAACCAGGCCTACCAGAGGGATTGAGTGAATGGTTGTGAGCGTCGCAGCGAGCGTTACGAAACCCGCACCTGCAACGCCAGCCGAGCCTTTTGAGGTCAGCAGGAACACGCCCAGCAGGATCATCTGATCCACAAAGGTCAGCGGTGTATTGGTCGCCTGGGCGATAAAGATGGCGGCCATCGTCAGATAGATGCAGGTGCCGTCCGCATTGAAGGTGTACCCGGTGGGTAACACCATGCCCACCACGGATTTTTTGCAGCCGAGTTTTTCAAGCTTGACCATCATTCTCGGCAGCACGGCTTCGGTGGAGCAAGTGCCAAGGGTGATGAGAATTTCATCCTTGAAATAACGAAGAAATTGCATCAGCGGCATGCCCGACCATCGAGCAACCGTGCCCAGCACGACGACGATGAAAAACAAGGTGGTGATGTAGAGCGCGACCAGCAACTGACCGAGCGACAGCAAGGTCCCAATCCCGTATTTGCCGATGGTGAAAGCCATGCCGGCACCGGCACCAATCGGCGCCAGGCGCATGACCATTGCAACGATCTTGAACAGACCTTGCAGGAACAGATCGATGGTGTTGATCAGCGGCTTGCTGGTTTCGCCCATTTGAACCAGGGCAACCCCCATCAACACCGACAGCAGGATGACCTGAAGCATGACGCCATTGGAGAATGCGCCGACGAAGGTCTGCGGGATGATGTTGAGGAAGAACTCAACGGTGCCGCCTTGCTCACTCGCGACCTGGCTGTATTTGCTGATGGCGCTGCCATCCAGCGCGCCAGCATTGATGTTCATACCCACGCCAGGCTTCACGACATTGACCACGATAAGGCCGATGACCAGGGCGATGGTCGAAAGGATCTCGAAATAGATCAGCGCCTTTACGCCAATCCGTCCGACTTCCTTGATGCTGCCCATCTTCGCGATACCGACAACCACCGTGCCGAAAATAATCGGCGCCAACAGCATCTTGATCAGTTTGATGAAGCCGTCGGCGAAGGGCTGGAGCTTGGCGCCGATATTGGGCATGAAGTAACCGATTGCTGCACCGATCACGATACCGATCAGCACTTGCACATATAGCTGGCTGTACCAGCGGGACTGGGAGATTTTCACGCAAGCACCTCATTTTATTTTTGTGATGGGCATGTGGTTTGGCGTTGGTGGGTGGCGCCTGATGCTGCGGCCTCTTTAAAAGAGGCCGCAGATCAAGAGTGATCAGCCCTCGCCCAACTCGCGCATTACCGCGTACAAAGCGGACTTGGCTTCGAAGCCGACACCTGGAATATCCGGCAGGCCGACGTAGCCATTTTCGACGCGAATACCGTCAGCAAAGCCGCCAAAAGGCTGGAACACGTCGGGATACGATTCGTTGCCGCCCAAGTGCAGGCCCGCGGCGATGTTCAGGGACATCTGGTGACCACCGTGAGGCACGACGCGGCGCGACGACCAACCCATTTCCTCCATCACTTTAAGGGTGCGCATGTACTCCACGAGTCCGTAAGACAGCGCGCAGTCGAACTGGAGATAATCGCGATCAGGGCGCATGCCGCCGTGGCGCAGCAGGTTGCGGGCGTCCTGGTGGGAGAACAGGTTTTCCCCGGTGGCCATGGGCAATTCATAGTGATTGGCGAGCTCGGCCTGGAGCGCATAGTCCAGCGGATCACCCACTTCTTCGTACCAGAAGAGGTTGTATTTCTTGATGGCTTCGGCGTAAGCAATACCGGTTTCGAGATCGAAGCGACCGTTGGCATCGACCGCCAGTCGACGACCGTCTCCGACCACTTCGAGTACCGCTTCGATGCGCCGGATATCTTCATCCAGCGGCACCGCACCGATCTTCATCTTGACCACGTCGTAGCCACGATCCAGGTAGCTCTGCATTTCTGCCTTGAGCTTGGTCTGATCCTTGCCAGGGTAGTAGTAGCCGCCCGCCGCGTAGACCCAGACCTTGTCGTCTGCCTCGCCGTTACGGTAACGGTCCGCCAACAGGCGATAGAGCGGTTTGCCTTCGATCTTGGCGACCGCATCCCACACAGCCATGTCGATGGTGCCCACTGCGACCGAGCGCTCGCCATGACCGCCTGGCTTTTCGTTGGTCATCAGGGTTTTCCAGATGGCGAACGGATCCAGGTTGTTATTTTCGTGGTCGACCAGCGTATCCGGGTCAGCTTCGGTGATACGCGCCAGGAAGCGGTCACGCATCAGCGCGCCTTGACCGTAGCGGCCGTTGGAATTGAAGCCGTAGCCGATGACCGGCTTGCCGTCGCGAATCACATCCGTGACGACAGCGACAACCGAGCAGGTCATTTTCGAAAAATCGATATAGGCGTTGGCAATGGGCGAGGCGATGGAAACGGTTTTTTCACGAATGTCTACGATACGCATGGTGGGCTCCTCTTGTTATTTGCAGCCCCACGTTATGCGTTGAGATGTCACCCGCCCAATGCTATTAATGCCGCACCCTATGCACAGGAGGCATGGCCCTTGGAACTGGTTTGGCTTGAAGACTTTTCAGCGCTTGCGGAGTACGGCAGCTTTGTTCGGGCGGCTGAGGCGCGGCATGTTACCCAGCCGGCATTCAGTCGCAGAGTGCGCTCGCTGGAGAGTTGGATGGGCGTGCAATTGTTCGTCCGTACGCCTCAAGGCGCGATGCTGACTGACGCAGGGCGGCAAATTCTGCCCAGTGCCCAGGAGGCGGCCAGGCGCTTGTACAGAATCCGCAGCGAGGCTCAAGAGATCGCCGGAATGACCGCCAGGTCGCTGCAATTCGCGGCCACCCATTCGTTGTCGTTTACGTTTTTTCCCAAGTGGCTTCGAAGCTCGGAGAACGGTGCGCCCATTGAGGCTGTGCAGCTGCATTCAGACAGCATGGCCGTCTGCGAGCAGATGCTGATCCATGGCCAGGTGCAGTTTCTGCTCTGCCATCGCCATCCCGACGTTCCGCCTCTGCTGGCCCCTGATCAGTTCGTCGGCAAGAAGGTCGGTGAAGACGTGCTTATCCCGCTAGCGAGTGCGTCCGCCCAATTCGGCACCTCGCCCGCGGCATTGCCCTACCTGGCCTACACCCACGAGTCCGGACTGGGACGTATCGTCGCCCATAGGCTGCGAGGCAAAGAAGATTACCTTCACCTCAAGCCCCTTTTCAGCAGCCACCTGGCAGCGGTGCTGATGTCTATGGCCCTGGAAAGCAAAGGGGTGGCTTGGCTGCCCAAGAGCCTCACCGAACAAGAAATGCTCGATGGGCGCTTGGTCAGGGCGCTCGACGAAAGTTGGGATATACCGCTGGAAATTCATCTGACCCGTCCAACGGCACCGCTCAGTCAATCGGCCGAAGCATTCTGGACCCGGGTGGGTACTTGAGCTTTTTGGTTATTTGTAATGTTGTTCAAACACCGCCAATTGCTCAGGCTTGATCAACTGGAAGGGCACCCAGACGTCCGTTTCCACCGGTTCGCCCTTGATCATCTTGAGTGCTGATTGCACCGCGCTGGTCGCCTGGGCCTTGGGATCCTGGAAGACCGAGGCGACCAGCATCCCACGCTTGATCGCCGCCAGGCCGTCCGGCAAGCCGTCGATGCCGACAATCGCGACCTCGCCCTTGGCTTTGCCAGCCTGCTGCAAGGCCATGGCCGCACCAATGGCCATTTCGTCGTTGTTGGCGACGATTGCATCGAAGCGACTGCCCGCCAATAGCCAGTTACTGGTCAAGTCCATGCCTTTGTTACGTTGCCATTCGGCGCTTTGCTGCTCGACGATCTTGATGCCGGGATAATCCTTGAGCACCTGTTTGACCCCTTCGGTACGGTCGTGGGTGGCGTTTTGCGCCAGGTCACCCATGATGATTGCGAGGTTGCCCTTGCCGCCGAGCCTTTCGGCCAAGTAGCGCATTTGCAACTGCCCGGCCTCAATGTCATTGGAGGCCACGGTGACGACGCCTTTGGGCAAGGTGCGCTCGTCCGGGTGACGGTTGACGTAGACCAGAGGCGTCTTCGCTTCGACCGCGGCGCGGGTGATGTTGGCCGTGGCGGAGGTGTCCACCGGCAGGACAATAACGGCGTCGACTTTTTGATTGATAAAACCCTGGACCTGGTTGAGCTGTCGCACCACGTCGCCCTGGGCGTCCTCGAATTGGATCTGCACGTTTTCCTTTTTCGCAGCCTCATCCAGGCCGTTACGCACGTAGGTCATGAAGTTGTCGTCGACCCTGGCGATGCTGACGCCGATGCGATAGTCGGCGGCGGCCCATTGGCTGAAGAGCGATAGCAGGGTGGCGAAAAGCAGTGTGCAACGACGCATGATGGTTTTCCTTTTGTTGTTATGAGTTGAAACGTCATCAAGAGAAGAAATTGCCGTTTGTGCTGATTACATTGCGGGCCTCATCCATCCAGTGTGAAGGCCTGCCTGAAGCGCTCAAGCGCGACCTCGCTGTCACCGCTGGCCCAGCCTTCAAGGCCGACGACACCGCTGTATCCCATGCCAAACAAGGTCCTGGCAATGGCCGGGTAATGGATTTCGCCGGTGCCGGGCTCCATGCGACCCGGGACGTCGGCGACCTGGATTTCGCCGATGGCGCTGCCGGCACGCTGGATCAGTTCGATCAGGTTTCCTTCGCCGATCTGTGCGTGATAGAGGTCCAGGTTCATCTTCAGGTGCGGGCTGCCCACAGCCTCGATCAGCGCCAGGGTCTCGTCAGCGCGGGCGAACGGTGTGCCGGGGTGGTCGACTTCGGTGTTGAGGTTTTCCAGCAGGAATACCCGACCCGCGTCTTCGCCCAGGCGGGCGATTTTTTCCAGCGTCTTGCAGGCACTCAACCACATGCGACCAGTGGTCTGGATCACGGGTTTGACCGGCAGGCCTTGACCATCCAGGCCGGTACCATGCAGGTTCAGGCTTGGGCAACCCAATTGAGTGGCGACGGCCAAGGATTCCCTGGCGCTGTCGAGCAGTTGCCGGATGCCCTCGGGATCGATCGGGTTGCCCGCGATGTAGCCGGTCATGGAGGTGAAATCCGCGCCGGTCGCCACCAGGGCCTGGATGTCTTTGTTCGTCCAGTTCCATATCTCGACGCTGAAGCCCAGGCTGTGGATGCGCTTGACCCGCTCGACGAAGGGCAGGTCGAGGAAGACCATCTCGGCGCTGATCGCCAGCTTGAACGGTGTGAAACTCATGAGAGCGCTCCTTGCACACGCACCGTCTTGCCCTGTTGGAAGGACTCGATACAGGCGCGGGCAATGGCCAGCGCCGCCCGGGCATCCTCACCACTGGCCAGCGGTTTATCGCCGCTGCGCACACAGCTGACGAAGTGGTTGAGCTCGGCCACATAGGCATCCCGCAGCAAGTCGGTGTCCATGCGCTGGGTGTCGGCCTGGACGCCATTGGCCAGGTACCGCAGCAGGTCGGAGTCGTTGACGTTGCCCATGGTCAGCATGCCGGCGCTGCCGAACACTTCGCCACGAACATCGTAGCCATACACGGCCTGGAAGTTGGCCTCGGCCGTGGCGATGGCGCCATTGTCGAAACGGATCGTGACCACCGCGGTGTCGAGAAAACCTTTGTCCTTGTAGGCGGGGGCGATCAGCGCATCGGCCATCACAAAGACTTCAACCGCCTCGGCGCCCGGATTCAGGTAGCGCAGGGTGTCGAAATCGTGGATCAGGGTTTCCAGGAAGATCACCCATTGCGGTGACGCGGCCGGGTTGTTCAGCGCCGGGTCGCGGGTCAGCGAGCGCAGCAATTGTGGCGTACCGATCCGGCCGGCCACGACGTCCAGATGAGCGGTGCGAAAGCTTTTGGCGAAGCGCCGGTTGAAGCCGACTTGCAGCGTCACCCGCGCATCGGCAGCGGCGGCGATGGCGCGGTCCGCTTCGTCCAGGGTGATGGCCATCGGTTTTTCACAGAACACACTTTTGCCGGCCCGGGCCGCACTGATCACCAATTCAGCGTGGCTGCGCGCCGGAGCGGCAATCAGCACGGCGTCGATGTCCGGGTCATCAAGCAGTTGCTGTGGATCGGTATAGATCTTCTGCACACCCAACTCTGCCGCCAGGCGCGCGGCTTGGCCGGAGGTAGGGTCGGCGATGGCGGCGAGGCACGCGCCGGGAATGTGCCGGGCGGCGGTCAAACCGTGGAAACTGCCCATGCGGCCGGCACCGATGAGGCCCAGGCGAAGTGTGTTGGATGTACTCATGAACTTGACTCCCTTTATTGTTTTTACGACTCGGCGGTATGAATGTCCTCGTCTGTCCAGGCAAGGAGCAAGTGCTGTGCCAATAGTTAAATCGTTGAAATAAAAGGGGATTTTCGGTGGTTGTACTGGAGTCGATGTTCATTTCCATGACATGTCTATACTGACATGTCGAAAATATGGACATTGAGCCGGACAATGAACGAGCAGCCCGCAGCGTTGACCGACGAA
The DNA here is from genome assembly GCF_014268645.1 of Pseudomonas sp. SWRI154. Taxonomy (NCBI): domain Bacteria; kingdom Pseudomonadati; phylum Pseudomonadota; class Gammaproteobacteria; order Pseudomonadales; family Pseudomonadaceae; genus Pseudomonas; species Pseudomonas sp. SWRI154. Next base: position 41,096 of record NZ_JABWQW010000001.1, on the reverse strand, counting down.
GACCGCGATTACCTCACCGCGCTTGGCCCAGCGTCCTTGAACGAAGGGCCAGGTACTGCGCTGGATGAGGCCTGGCGCGCGTGCCTGGAGGGTGAGACTCATCGGCCCAGCGGGATCAGGCGAGTGGTTTGGGAGTCCTGGTTGCGCAGCCTCGGTGCCGGCCTGGATCCGGAAGACGGCGAGTATCGTTTTGTCGCGCCCGCCGCCCTGACCGCGACACTGGCCGCTGATCGCCGCGGCGGCGCAAGTCATGCGTGGCTTGCTCGCCTACAACCCCAGGGGCCATATCAACCTGACCGATGCCGAAGGCACCACCTTGTACTTCTGTGGCCTGGACCTGACTCCCATAGGCAGTCGACTGTTGGAATCAGTGCAGGGCACCAATTGCACCGGGCTGGCGATCGTCGAAGACCGTTTGGTCTACGTGCTGGCCGAGGAAAACTTCGGGCTTGGCCTGCGTCAGCGCCGCATGCATTGCGCCGCTGCGCCCATCCGCGATGCCCAGGGCCGGACGCTGGGTATGTTGACGTTGACGGCGGAGCCAGGCTGGTTTCATTTCCATACGCTGGGCACCGTCCAGGCCGCGGCCGAGGCGGTCTCCAGGCAAATGGCGCTGCAAGCCTTGCTGGAAGAACAGCAAACAGTGCTCGAGGTACTAAACGAGGGCTTGGTGGTTTTGGATGAGCAAGGCCGCATCAAGGCGCTCAATCATTACGCCCGACAGCTGTTTCGCGTGGGCCGTGACCTGCTCGGCAGCCCGTTCGAGAGTCTGGGAAAGAGTGAATTGACCGATGCAGTCCTGCTCGCAAGCGGGGACACAGTGCGAGACTTGGATTGCACCTTTGAACTGCACGACCGCAGCCATCTGTCCTGCCTGGTATCGGTCTGCCCGCTGGAGCAAGGCGGGCGGATCGTTTCGTTGCGTGAGAATCGACGCATTCGGGAGATCACCCGGCGGATCATCGGCACCCAGGCCAGCTACACCTTCGAAACCATCCTCGGCCGTTCCCAGGCAATCCAAGATGCGATGCACCTGGCGCGGATTGCCAGCCGCAGTGATTCGACCACGCTGATCCTCGGCGAGAGCGGCACGGGCAAGGAACTGTTCGCCCAGGCCATCCATAATGCCAGCGACCGTCGTGGCGGTCCTTTCGTCGCGGTGAACTGCGGCGCTATTCCCCGTGACCTGGTGCAGAGCGAACTGTTCGGGCATGTCGAAGGTGCGTTCACCGGATCGGCTCGCGGTGGGTCGGCGGGCAAATTCGAATTGGCCGATGGCGGGACGATCTTCCTCGACGAAATCGGCGACATGTCTTTTGATGCACAGGTCAGCTTGCTGCGTGTCCTGCAGGAAGGCGAGGTGACACGGGTGGGGGCGAAAAAATCGCTGCGGGTCAACGTGCGCATCATCGCCGCCACCCACCGCAACCTCAGCCAAGCGGTGGCCGAGGGCGCTTTTCGCGAGGACCTTTACTACCGCCTCAACGTACTGAACCTGACGGTGCCGCCACTGCGGATGCGCCGCGACGATGTGCCGTTGCTGGCGCGGCATTTTCTTGCCCGTTGTGCCCGGTCGCTACGCAAGTCGATGCAGGACCTCTCTGCGGAAACGCTGGAGATGCTCAGCAGCTATCACTGGCCGGGCAATGTCCGTGAGCTGGAAAACGTCATTGAGCGGGCGACCAACCTGGCGATGGGCGAACTGATCCTGCCGGGCGACCTTACGCAGGAGATCAGGCAGCAGGGGCGGCCACCGACGGCGCGGGACAGCGCCCTTGAGCCTCGGGCGGCTGCGGACCTCGGGACCCATGAAATGAACGCAATCATCGCCGCTCTGAAGGACACCCGCGGGAACATCCGCCTGGCGGCTCAACGGTTGAACGTGTCACGTGGCGGGCTGTACAACAAAATGAGTCGATTCGGATTGAACGTTGATGCGTTCCGTTCAAAGTCAGACTGAACGTCATCCAGATTGCTCGATTCCTCGCGCAACCCGTTTGACCGCAGGAACTTACCTGACGCCTAGGACCGATGGGAGCAGGAATTCAAGCGCCTCGTCAATTAACCGCTCTGGCACCTGCTCTGCAATGTAATGCCCTGACGGCAACGCTTTTCCTCGCACGTCAGTTGCCACTTTTTGCCATTCGCCGAGCGGATCGAAGCAATGGCCCACGGCGCCGTCAGCCCCCCATAACGCAAGCAATGGCGTTGAGAGTTTCTTCCCGGCTTGCAGATCGCTCTTGTCATGCTCCAAATCGATACTGGCACTGGCTCGGTAATCTTCACACACACCATGGGCGGCACCAGGAAGTGCCAGGCATCGCCGGTATTCAGCGAACGCCGAGTCGGTAAAAGGCGCCATGCCAGCGCTGCGAGCGCCCATGACGCTGCGCAGATACAGCTCTGGATCAGCCTCGATGAGCGTCTCGGGGAAGGGCGCGGGGCGAATCAGGAAAAACCAGTGCCAATAGGCTCGGGCGAAAGCTTCGTTGGTCTGTTCATACATCGCCAGCGTTGGAGCGATATCCAGGGTGACCAACCGCTTCACTGCGTCTGGATGGTCCATCGCCATGCGAAACGCCACCCGTGCACCTCTGTCGTGAGCCATTACGTCGAACTTTACGAATCCCAGTTCGCGCATGAGACCCAACCCGTCCAGGGCCATCTGCCGCTTGGAGTAGGTGAAGTGCTCGGCGTCGCTTGCCGGTTTGTCGCTATCGCCATAGCCACGAAGATCCGCCGCGACCACGGTGAAATATTTCGCCAGGGGCTCGGCGACCTTGTGCCACATGACGTGAGTCTGCGGGTGCCCGTGAAGCAGTAGCAAGCCATGGCCGCTTCCACCTTTGCGGTAGTTGACGGTAATACCGTTGACTTGGCATCGGCCCGATTCAAATGAGGCAAACATCGCTTGGCGCTCCTTCTGATTGTTGCGCCTATTTTAGAGCGAGCGATCCTTCCTGCCAGGGCGCTGCGTGTGAGCGCTTTCTTCACGAATCGTGTGCAACCGCCCTGACGTCGGTGAACCGCGCGGCGGATGTGTCAGGCGTGGCACAGCTGTCGCGGCAAATGCGACAACTGTCGCATGTCGATACAAGTCGTAACCTGGCTTGAAAGCCCCGTAAAACGGGACCTGCAACGATTTTTCAAACGGTGGCATGGGGGTTGCTCCTCTTCTGGTGCGCAGCGCAATGGCTTCGCTACTAATAAGAATCAGGAGTTCCCCCATGACACAGATTGGCCTCGCCGTGCCTACTGCTTCTCGGAGCGCGCCCCTTCGTGTTCCGCTCAAGACGCTATTTGTCGTGCTGGCGCTGACGCTCAATGCCACGCCGGGCTCGGCCCAGGACATGCCGGCGAATGTCGACGGCAAGCGCATCATCGCCGCCGATCAGGAACCCGGTAACTGGATGAGCACCGGCCGCACCTACGACGAGCAGCGCTACAGCCCATTGAAGAAAATCAGCGACCAGAACGTCGGCCAGCTGGGGCTCGCCTGGAGCTACAAGCTGGACCTGGATCGCGGCGTCGAGGCCACGCCTATCGTGGTCGACGGCGTGATGTACACCACCGGTCCGTTCTCCGTGGTCTACGCCCTGGACGCACGCGACGGCAAGTTGATCTGGAAGTACGACCCCAAGTCCGACCGCAACCGCGCCGGCGAGGCGTGCTGTGATGCGGTCAACCGCGGCGTCGCGGTGTGGAAGGGCAAGGTCTACGTGGGTGTGCTCGATGGTCGCCTGGAGGCCATCGATGCGAAGACCGGCCAGCGCGCCTGGTCGGTGGACACCCGGGCCGATCACACGCGCAGCTACACCATCACCGGTGCCCCTCGCGTGGTCAACGGCAAAGTGGTGATCGGCAACGGCGGTGCCGAGTTCGGCGTACGCGGTTATGTCACCGCCTACGACGCCGAAACCGGCAAGCAGGCCTGGCGTTTCTTCACGGTGCCGGGTGACCCCAAGTTGCCGCCGGAAGACAAGGCCATGGCCATCGCCGCCAAGACCTGGCACGGCGATGCCTACGTTGCCCAAGGCGGTGGCGGCACGGCCTGGGACTCCTTCGCGTTCGATCCGGATTTGAACCTGCTGTACATCGGCGTGGGCAATGGCTCGTTGTGGGACCCGAAATGGCGCAGCCAGGCCAAGGGCGACAACCTGTTCCTGTCCTCGATAGTCGCCGTCAACGCCGACACGGGCGAGTACGCCTGGCATTACCAGACCACGCCGGGAGACGCCTGGGACTACACCGCCACCCAGCACATGATCCTTGCGCAACTGCCGATTAACGGCAAGCCGCGCAAAGTCCTGATGCAGGCGCCGAAAAACGGTTTCTTCTACGTGATCGACCGCGCCACGGGTGAGCTGCTGTCGGCCAAGGGCATCGTGCCGCAAAGCTGGACCAAGGGCATGGACATGAAGACCGGGCGGCCCATCGTCGATGACGAGAACGCCGCGTACTGGAAGGACGGCAAGCGCAAGTTGGTCACGCCCGCGTTCTGGGGCGCCCACGACTGGCAGCCGATGTCCTACAACCCGAACACCGGCCTGGTGTACATCCCGGCGCACATCATGTCCGCCTATTACGAACACATCCCCGAGGCGCCCAAGCGCAACCCGTTCAAGAGCATGTACCAACTGGGCCTGCGCACCGGGATGATGCCCGAGGACGCCGATGGGTTGCTGGAAATGGCCAAGGGCTGGTCGGGCAAACTCATCGCCTGGGACCCGGTCAAGCAGCAACCGGCCTGGGAAGTGCCCTACGTGACGATCTTCAACGGCGGCACCTTGAGCACCGCCGGCAACCTGGTGTTCGAGGGCAGCGCCGATGGCCGGGTGATCGCCTATGCCGCCGACACCGGCAAGAAACTCTGGGAGCAGCCAGCGGCCAGTGGCGTCATGGCCGCGCCGATGACCTACAGCGTGGACGGTGAGCAATACGTCACCTTCATGGCCGGTTGGGGTGGTGCCTTCTCGACGTTCGCGGGCGCCTTGTCCTTGCGTGCCGGGGTCCGGCCATTTTCCCAGGTGTTGACCTACAAACTGGGCGGCACCACCAAGCTCAACGAGCCAGCACCGCTTGCCGACACCCCGCAACCGCCGCCATTGACCGGTGACACCGCCGCGGTGGACGCCGGCGGCAAACTTTATGACGGCTATTGCTCGCAGTGCCACGGCATCCATGCGATCAGCGGCGGCGTGCTGCCGGACCTGCGCAAGCTGACGCCGGAAAAACACCAGATGTTCCTCGGCATTCTATTCGGTGGCCGAGTGCCCGACGGCATGCCGTCCTTTGCCGACGCCTTCACGCCGGTACAGGTGGAGCAGATCCATCAATACCTGATCAAGCGCGCCCACGACCTGCAGCAGGAAGGCGGCGTCTGGAAAACCTTTAGCGCCAAATGAACGCCCGCGATGCGGGGGCGGGGCGCCTCTGCGTCGTTTTCGACACTGTCCGCGAGAGCAAGCACATGACCGAAATCATCGATTACCAGAACTTCATCGCCAACGCCTTCGTTCCCGGCGACCCCAGCATCGAAGTGCGCAACCCGGCCAATGACCGACTGTTGGCGCGGGTGCCCGACGCCAGTGGCGAGCACGTTGAAGCGGCTATTGCCGCGGCGCGCAAGGCGCAGAAAAGCTGGGCGGCCCGACCGGCCATCGAACGCGCCGGCTACCTGCGCAAGATCGCCAGCAAAGTGCGCGACAACGCCGAACGACTCGCCCACATCATCACCGCCGAGCAAGGCAAAGTGCTGGGGCTGGCGCGGGTGGAGGTCAACTTCACCGCCGATTACCTGGACTACATGGCCGAATGGGCACGGCGTCTCGAAGGTGAGGTGCTGACCAGCGACCGCGTCGGCGAAAGTATCTTCCTGCTGCGCAAACCCCTGGGTGTGGTGGCCGGTATCTTGCCGTGGAACTTTCCATTCTTCCTGATCGCTCGCAAAATGGCGCCGGCCTTGGTGACCGGCAACACCATCGTGATCAAGCCCAGTGAAGAAACCCCGATCAATTGCTTCGAGTTCGCCCGCCTGGTGGCCGAGACCGACCTGCCGGCCGGGGTGTTCAACGTGGTCAGCGGCACGGGGGCGACAGTGGGGCACCAGCTGACCAGCCACGCCGGCATCGATCTGATCAGCTTCACCGGCAGCGTCGGCACGGGCTCGCGGATCATGGCCGCGGCGGCGCCGAACATCACCAAGCTCAATCTGGAACTGGGCGGCAAGGCGCCGGCGATCGTGCTGGCGGACGCCGACCTGGCGCTGGCGGTCAAGGCCGTCACCGCGTCGCGGGTGATCAACACTGGGCAAGTCTGCAATTGCGCCGAGCGGGTGTACGTCGAACGCAAGGTCGCCGATCAGTTCATCGAGCAGATTGCCGCGTCGATGGCCGCGACCCGGTACGGCGACCCGCTGGCCGAAGACGATCTGGACATGGGGCCGCTGATCAATCAGGCCGCGCTGGACAAGGTCGCGCAGATGGTCAAGACCGCCACGGGGCAGGGCGCCGAAGTGGTGACTGGCGGCGCCGTGGCCGATAAGGGCCAGGGTTTCCATTACCAGCCAACCGTTCTGGCCGGCTGTGGCAGCGACATGGCGATCATGCGCCAGGAAATCTTCGGCCCGGTGTTGCCGATCCAGATCGTCGACGACCTGGACGAAGCCATCACCCTGGCCAACGACAGCGAATACGGCCTGACTTCATCGATCTACACCCGCAGCCTGAGCGCGGCCATGCGTGCCAGTCATGAACTGGATTTCGGCGAAACCTATATCAATCGCGAGAACTTCGAAGCGATGCAGGGCTTCCATGCGGGGGCGCGCAAGTCCGGCATTGGCGGCGCGGACGGTAAGCACGGCTTGTATGAATACACCCACACCCATGTGGTTTACATTCAAGTCTGATCATCACCTGTGCTTGGAAAAATGCCGGCTCCCCGCCTGATGCTGTCCGAGGGAAAACGGCCATCCCGTGGCGAGGGAGCTTGCTCCCGCTGGGTTGCGAAGCGACCCCAAACCTGGCGAAACGCGGAGCATCAGATGCACCGCAGCCGCTGGTTTACGACTGCTTCGCAGCCGAGCGGGAGCAAGCTCCCTCGCCACGGGGCTGTCGAAAGCCTTCGAGTAGCATCAGGGCTGATCGTTGGGCGCGATGACGCCGTGCTTTTTCATCTTGCGGTACAGCGTCGAGCGCGAGATGCCCAGGTCCGTCGCGGCGGCGCTGATGTTCCAGCGATGCCGGCGCAGCGTGCCCAGCAAGTGGCGGGACTCTTCGCCGCCCATTTGTTCTTCCAGATTGCCGGCCTGCGGCTTAGCGCCGGTAGGCAGTGGCAGCCTCTGCGGCGCGAGCAATTCGCAGGGCAGGCAGTCCAGATCGATCACGCCGTCTTCGGCCAGGGCCACCGCGTAGCGCAGGCTGTTGAGCAGCTGGCGAATGTTGCCGGGCCATGGGTAAGCGAACAGGCATCGGCGGGCATCGGCATCCAGCCGCAACCCGCGGGCGTCGGTCTGGGCTGCGAGCAGCGTGTCGATCAGCTCGGCTCGGTCACTGCGCTCGCGCAAGGCCGGCAGCGCGAGGTTCATGCCGGCGAGGCGATAAAACAAGTCTTCGCGAAAGCGCTTCTCGCCGATCATGCCGTGCAGATCCTGATGGGTGGCCGAGATCACTTGGACATCCAGCGTCACCGGCGCCTCGGCCCCCAGTGGCGAGATTTCTCGTTCTGCCAGCACGCGTAGCAAGCGGGTTTGCAGGTGGGCGGGCATGTCGCCGATCTCATCGAGAAAGAGGGTGCCGCCGTTTGCCAGCTCCAGCTTGCCTTTCATGCCCTTTCGGTTGGCGCCCGTGAAGCTGCCGGCGCGATAGCCGAACAATTCGCTCTCGATCAACGTCTCCGGGATAGCCGCGCAGTTCAACGCAACGAAAGGCCCGGCGCGACGACTGCTGGCATGGTGAATGGCACGGGCAAAGGCCTCCTTGCCGGTGCCGGTCTCGCCGGTGATCAGGATCGCAATGCCCTTGTCGATCACCTTGCGCACGCGCCGCACGTTCTGTTGCAGCCGGGCATCGCTACCGGCGAGTTGTTGCAGGTCCGGGTGGGCCTGAAGGGCGGGGCGGGCGACGGGCAACGGGCGGTGCTGTTCGGAGGGGATACGCAGGCCGACGTCCAGCAGGGCCTCATCACGCAGGCCACGCAAGCGCACTCCCTGGGCGCCGCCCTTGGTGAGCTGGAGCAGTTCGTCCACCGTGGTTGGGAGCAGGCTGTCGATGCGAGCACCGAGCAGTCTGTGATTGTCGGCCAGATCCAAGGCGACAAACGCGGCACGGTTGGCCCCGATGATGCGACCGCTTTCATCCAAAGCGAGCAGTTGCTCGTTGGCCAGGTCGGCGATTTCATCGATGGGTTTGAGGGACAGGGTCAGGCGGTCGCGGTAGCTCTGGCGAAAGTGTGCGTTCTCGATCAGGCGTGCGTACATGATCACCAATTGTAGCGTGAGGTACTGGCTTTCCCGAGGACCCTCGTTGTTCATGCAGGTCGCATTCAGGCAACCGCGCAACAACCCTTGAGCGTCGAAGATCGGCGCCACCGAGCAGCTCAGGCGGAAGTTGGACGCCAGAAAGTGCTCTTCCCGGTGAATGATCAGCGGTTGCGCCGCCGCCAGGGTCGTGCCGATGCCGTTGGTGCCGACCTCCGACTCGTCCCACCGCGCGCCCACCACCAGCCCGGATCGGGTGTAGGCATCGTGCTGGCTGGGCAGCCGGGAATCGAGGGTGATGCCGTGTTCGTCGCTCAGCAGCACGGCAAAGCCGGCGGGCACCACGCGCCGGGCCAGGCCGTTCACACCCTGGCTGGCGATGGAAAGATATTGCTGATGCTGTTCCTGGTGACGACGGATGTCCTCGGCGCCAAGAATATTCTTGCGGCTCGCCGCGCCCGGATCCAGCCGGTGCTGCACGACGCTGCGGTACCAGGACTGTGCAATGACCCCATCGGGCCTGAGGCCGCGCCCGGAAAAATGGTCGTTGACGAACGCCGCGAGTTCGCTGGGGATCGTCTGCGTGTCATGCAGGGTCATGAAAGGCTCCATCAGCGGTGAAGCCAAGAGGCTTCATTGGGATCTTGTTATTAGCTATCTACCATAGACGCTGAAGCGTGAATTTTCAGCCTCCCACGCCACCGGCTCGGTGATTCCTCGATGAGGCTCAGGCTCGCCAGGTCGCTGTGGATGATCAGCAGTTGCACGCACAGCGGGGTGCCGCGAAACACCCTCATTGCTCACTGCCAGTCTTTCGCGACGTCGGTGAGCATTTCATGAATCAATTGCCCGAACCGTTGGGTGAGCAGGCTTTGCGGCCGGTCTGCCGGCAGCAGCAGGTAGGTCGAGAAGCGTATCTGCGGGCGGAACGGGCGGGTTTCGATGCCGGTGTGCAGGTACTCCAGCGCCACGATCGGGCTGACGATACTCACGCCCAAGCCCAGTCCCACCAGTGAGCAAGCGGTGGCTGCATAAGGCGTTTCCAGGCTCAGCTTGCGGTGGCTCCGGTCCTCGGGAAACGCCCGGTCGACCCTGGCGCGAGAGCCGTCATTTTGCGACAGCGAAATGAACTCCTCACCTTTGAGATCCTCCGGCCCGATGCACGTCAGCGCGCCGAGTCGGTGGCCCTTGGGAAACACGCAAACCCCTGGCACGTCGCAAATCAACTGGGTCGTCACCCCCGGCATGTCCTCGCCGACGTACGACGCCAGCCCCAAGTCGCAGAACTGCGAGGCCGTCCAATGACCGACCATCGGCGAGTCGTTGGTGTGCAGCGATATAGCGACGTCGGGGTTCTCCTGGCGAAAGCGCTGGATCACCCGTGGCAGGACCGTCAGCGACAGTGAAGGAACCGCGGCGATGCGCAAGCGACCCGTGCCGGCGCGCCGGATGTTCTGTGCCGACTTTTCAAGGCTGTGCAGGCCGATGAACGCTCGTTCGACATCGGCGAACAGCGCGGCCCCCTCATCAGTCGGCAGCAAGCGTCCGGCGACCCGTTCGAACAGCTTGAAACCGGCGTTGCGCTCCAGCTGGGCGATCAATCGGCTGATGTTCGGCTGAGAGGTATGCAGGGACTCGGCTGCGGCGGTCATCGAGCCACTCAACATGACCGCGCGAAAGGCTTCGACTTGTTTGAAGTTCATGGCGTCCCATATCAATTCGGTATGAATGACTGATGAATTGTCATTTGTTTGCATGAGCCACAGGCTTTATAAATTCATTACATCGACGTGAACGCCAGGGCGGGAACGGCGATGCGGTTCGAGCATACGGCAGTCATAAGCATAAAAAAACGCCGCTCTTTATCTCATTTCTGCCCTTGTATTTCATGGTGTCGTCCAGCCTCTGCGCCGTTCGATACCGATATGTAAACCAGGAGGCATCATGTCGTTTTCGTTCAAGATTCTTGGCAGTGCGCTGACGTTTTCGTGCCTGGCGCTGGGTGGTCTGGCCCAGGTCCACGCGGCCGAGCTGCCTGCGGTTCCCGATGAGATCAAAGAGGCCGGCCAGCTGCGTGCCGGCGTGCGCTGCGATCAACCACCCTACGGCTTCCAGGACGGCAGCGGCCAGTTCGCCGGCGTCGAAGTGGAGATGGCTCGGCAGATCGCATTATGGTCGCTGGGTTCGAAAGACAAAGTGTCGTTCACCTGTGTCACGGCGGAAAACCGCGTTCCGCAATTGCTTGGGCGCAAAGTCGATTTCCTGATCGCGACCCTCGGCGTCACCCCTGAACGCCTGCGGGTGATCGACTTCAGCACGCCGTATCGGTGGGGCGCCAGCGATGTGGTGGTGAAAAAGGACAGCCCGATCAGGAAGATCTCCGACCTCAAGGGCAAGACCCTGGCCACCCTCAAGGGCTCGGTGCAGGCCAAGTGGTTCGAGGACCATATGCCCGAGGTCAAGACCTTGCGCATGAACAGCGCCGCCGATGCGCTGCAGACCTTCCGCCAGGGCCGTGCCGATGCCTACACCCACGATGCCGCGACGCTCGTGGTGGTGGCCGACAACGACAAGGACGCGCGGCTGCTCAACGAGCCGTTCCAGATCTCCGATGCCGCCATCGGCGTGCGCAAGAACGACGAGGCCTGGCGCGATTACCTCAGCGCCGCCGTCGCGCGCATGCACGAGGAAAAGCTGTTCCGTGGCTGGATCCAGCAGTTCGTGCCGCAGGGTATCCAGGGCTACTACATAAGCGTCTTCGAGCAGCCCAAGCCTGCCGAAGCCCTTTGAGCGGACGTCAGCCATGGATTTCGATTTCAACTACCTGCTGGCCCAGTGGCCGGCGCTGCTTGACGGCGTGCAGATGACGTTGCGGGTGTCGATGCTCGCCATCGCTTGCTCGTTGCTCATCGGTGTACTGGGCGGCGCGTCGCGGGTGATGAAGGTGCCGGTGCTGGCGCAGATCGTGGCGTTGTATGTGGAGCTGATCCGCAATACGCCGATCCTGGTGCAACTGTTCTTCATTTTCTACGGGCTGCCGGCCATTGGCATGGGCCTGTCGCTGTTCTGGTCGGGGGTGTTGTGCCTGTCGCTCTGGGCCGGGGCCTATCAGATCGAGAATGTGCGGGGCGGGCTGGCAACCGTGGAGCAGGGCATGCGTGAAGCCAGCGTTGCCCTGAGCCTCAAGCCGGCGCATTACTTCTGCCTGGTGGCCTTGCCCATCGCCTTTCGGACCAGTCTGCCGGCGATGTTGAACACCGCCATTTCACTCCTGAAGAACTCCTCCTACCTGCAGGCCATCGGCCTCGCCGAACTGACGTTTGTCGCGGTGGATCGCATCGCCACGGATTTTCGTGCGATCGAAATGTTCAGCGCCATCTGCGTGATCTACCTGGCGCTGGTGGGGATCCTGGCACTGTTGACGGGACGGCTCTCGGCCCGCTTGCAACGACCTTTCCAACACTGAGGCCGGCATGAATTTCTTGATCGAAAACTGGGCCTTCGTTTGCAAGGGCCTGTGGATGACCGTGCGCCTGGCGCTGGTGGTGTTGCTGTTCACCACGCTGATTTCCATTGTTCTCGGCGTGTTGGCGACCCTCAAGAGCCGGCTGTTGCGATGGACGATCCACGCTTACGTCGAGCTGTTTCGCTCGATCCCGCTGATCGTCAATGTGTTCTTCATCTTTTTTGGCGCGCCGATGCTGGGCCTGGACCTGAGCCCGTTCGCCGCGGTGACCACCGGCCTGACTCTGTGGGGCAGCGCCAATGGCATAGAGATCGTGCGCGGTGGCCTGGAGTCGGTGGCTCGCCATCAATGGAAAAGCGCCTGGGCGCTGGGCCTGCGGCCCTGGCAAATCTACTTGCACGTGATCGCGCCACAGTCGATGCGCGCCATTCTGCCGGCGTACACCGGTCTGCTGACCATGCTGGTACAAGCCACGTCCCTGGGCGCGCTAGTGGGTGTCGGCGAGTTTCTCAAAGTCGGCCAGATCATCATCGAGCGCGACACCGTCATGACCGGCGTCAGCCCCGCGTTCACGGTCTACGGCCTGGTGCTGCTGGTGTATTTCGTCATCTGTTCACTGCTGAGCTGGCTCAGCCGTTATCTCGAACGTCGGCTGGGTCGCCCAGTGACGCGTGCCACTCCTAAAGAGGTTTCAACATGCAAGCATCCAAAGTCAGCCGGCGCCTGAAGGAAGCCACCGCGCCGGAAGTCAACGAGTACATCTACCGGCCGCGCCTGCAGGGCTTCGCCGAGGGGTTCGACCTGCTGGGCAACATCAACAAGGCCCATATCGTGATGCTTGCCGAGCAGGGTCTGATCCGGGACGAGCATGCCGCCGTGTTGGCCAGGAGCGTTCTCGAAATGGAGGCGGCCGGACCTGGCGAGGTGACGCTCGACCCGTCCCGTGAGGATGCCTACTTCAACTACGAGGCGCACCTGATCGGGCGGATCGGCACCGACATCGGCGGTCGCCTGCACACGGGCCGCAGCCGCAACGACATCCTCGCCACGCTTGACCGGCTGCGCTGCCGTGAAGTGCTGATGGACTTGATCGATGCCTTGCTGGAAGTCCGGCAGACCGCCGTCAACAATGCCGAAGTGTTCGCCGATGTGGTGATGCCGGGCTATACCCACCTGCAACCGGCGCAACCGATTACCTACGGCTATTACCTGTCGGCGGTGGAGCAGGCGTTGAACCGCGATTGCAAGCGCCTTGTCCAGACCCTTGAATCGATGAACCAGAGCCCGCTGGGCGCGGCGGCCTTCGCCGGGACCCCGTTCAACATTGACCGGGGGCGTACCGCCGAACTGTTGGGTTTCGACGGTTACCTGGACAATGCCCTGGACGCCGTCGGCTCGCGGGATTTCATTCTCGAAAGCCTGTCGCACCTGAGCCTGCTGGCGGTGTTCTGGAGCCGCGTGGCGCAGGACTATTTTGTCTGGAGTACCCACGAATTCAGCTTGATCGATTTCCCCGACAGCGTGGCTGCGACGTCGAGCATCATGCCGCAGAAGAAAAACCCTACGGTGTTGGAATACCTCAAGGGCCGCAGCGGGCATATCGTCGGCCTGCTGATGGGGGCGAGCATCAGCATCAAGGGCAGCAACTTCTCTCACACCGGCGACGGCAACCGCGAGGGCACCCGTGGCTTTTGGGAGGCCGCCGAAGAAAGCCTGCGCTGCTTGAAACTGCTGGATCTGGTGTTGCGCACCGCAACGCCGAACATCGAGCTGGCCGTGCGTCGGGCCGGCGAGGACTTCTCCACCGCCACCGGCCTGGCCGACCTGATCGTGCAGGAGGCCGACCTGTCGTTCCGTGAGGCCCATCATGTGGTGGGCGCGGTGGTGCGCAGGGCCATGGATGCAGGCCTGTTGGCGCACCAGATCGACACCGCCATGGTTGACGCCTGCGCCTTGGAGCAACTGGGGTATGCGCTGAACTTGCCAGCGCAGAAAGTGCGCGATTGCCTCGACCCGACCGCCAACGTACAGGCACGGATTTCCGCGGGCGGCCCATCGATGGCATCACTCAAGCCGAGCCTGCTTCGCGCTAACGCCCGCATCGCCACGGAGCGTCACGCCAACCAGGCCCGGCGTGATCGCCTGGCGGCGGCCCATGAACGTTTGCAAGCGGCGACCCGGGCGCAGGCGGGGTTATGAAAACGATGCTGACGGTACGCGGGCTGCACAAGCGGTTCGGTGAGCACGAGGTGGTCAAGGGCGTTGACCTGGACGTAGCTGAAGGCGAAGTGGTGGTGATCATTGGCCCCAGCGGCTCAGGAAAATCCACGTTCATTCGTTGCCTCAACAGCCTCGAAGCGCCCTCGGCAGGCACCGTGGTCATTGGCAACGGCGAGTCGATCAAGGCCGGTGACCGCAAGGCGCTGGCGAAGCTGCGGGAGGAGGTGGGCATGGTGTTCCAGGACTACACCCTGTTCCCGCATATGTCGGTGATGGCGAACATGATCCTCGCGCCGGTCAAGCTCAAGCGAGCATCGAAGGCCCAGGCTCAAAGCGATGCGCTGGCGCTGTTGGACCGCGTCGGGCTACGGCATAAAGCTGAAGGATATCCGTCCGAGCTTTCGGGCGGCCAGCAGCAGCGGGTAGCGATTGTCCGCGCCCTGGCCATGAAGCCCAAGCTGCTGCTGTTCGATGAACCCACCTCGGCGCTGGACCCGGAAACCGTGGGCGACGTGCTGAACGTGATGAAGGGGCTCGCTGCGCAAGGCATGACCATGATCGTCGTGACCCATGAAATGGGTTTTGCCCGGGAAGTCGCGGACCGGGTGGTGTTCTTCGACGGTGGGCGGATTGTCGAGATGGGGCCGCCCGCGCAGATATTTACCGCACCCAAGGAAGCGCGGACGCGGCAGTTCCTGCAAGCGGTCGTTCACTAGAACACCATGATCGGCCTGGCCGAAGACGGTATGACCATGCTCTGCGTGACCTACGAAATGGGCTTCGCTCGCACCGTGGCCAACCGCGTGATCTTCATGGACAAGGGTGAAATCCTCTACGTTGATGGAAGCTGAGCTTCGATCGCTAGCTTGTCGATAATCGACCAGACCTCGCGGATCCTGCCGTCCTCGAATGCGTAGAAGACGTTTTCCGTGAAGGCGATCCGTGCGCCGTTGACCGCAAGCCCCAGGAACTCCCCGGCTGGCGTGCAATTGAACATGAGGCGAGCCGCCAGCTTGGGCGGGTCGACCACCAGGAATTCAATTTCAAAGCGCAAGTCGGGAATGTTCCGATAGTCCGCTTCCAGCATGCTTCGATAGCCATGCAACCCTAATCGTCTCGCGTTGTGGACCACCTCCGGGTGCACAAAAAAGCCCAGGTTCTTCCAATCCTGTGCATTCAGGCAGGCGATGTAGTCGGTATAGATATCTGCAAGATTCGAGGTCATCGGGGACTGATTCTCCGCTACGTGTCTGTTCCAGGAGCATAGTCATGCGGCAGCTTCGGGCTGCTCTTCGCGAGGACTGGGGTTGGAAGAATGTTACAACTTACTATTTCCCTTCCAGGTCGATGACAGCAGAACCGACTATCCTTCCGGACATTGAACCTGCACGCTGCCCCTTAATAAGTTGCCCCCTCAATAAAAAGAGACGCCATGACACATCAAGATCGCGCCATCGGCTCCAGACCTGGCATCACACGCGGCGATCGAACCTGTTTGATCAGGTCCCGGTTGCTTTGGATGGCTTCAATGACGGTTCTCTGTCTATTCACGGCAACGCCCGGCTACGGCCAGGACCTGCCGACCGCAACGGATGCCACGGTGACGGTGACTCAAGCACAGGACATGGTGGCCAAGGCCACCCTCGGCGCCGTTCCCTGGAGCGGTCCTGAAACCGGCCCGCGTGCCCAGCGCGGCAAGAGCATCGCCATCGTCGCGGAAGATATGCGCAACGGCGGTATCGTCGGCGTCGCCCAGGGCGCTCGCGAGGCCGCCAAGGCGATGGGCTGGACGCTGCGGGTTTTCGATGGCGCTGGAACGCCGGCCGGGCGCGCCAAGGCCTTTGCCGATGCCCTGGCGGCGAACCCTGATGGGCTCATCCTGTGCGGCGCCGATGCCCTCGAAAACAAGGCGGCGCTGGGCGTCTTCGCCGACAAGGGCGTGCCGGTGGTGGGTTGGCACGCCGGGGAGCGCCCCGGGCCGATTGACGGTACGCCGATGGCCATGAACGTCACGACCGACCCGCTCGAAGTGGCTCGCATCACGGCCATGGCGGCGGTGGCGCAGTCAAACGGCAAGGCCGGCGTGGTCATCCTGACCGATTCCAGGTACAGCATCGCCATGGCGAAAGCCAAGGCGATGGAAAAGGTCATTCGGGCCTGTCGGGAATGCACGTTGCTGGAGGTGCGCGATGTCGCGATTTCCGAGAGCCGCGAGAAGATGCCGGCGATCACCAAGGAACTGCTCCAGCGCCATGGCAAGCGCTGGACCCACGCGCTGGCCATCAACGATATCTATTTCGATTACTCGGTTGCCGCCTTGAGCAGCGCCGCGATACCCCGGGACGGTATCAGCCTGCTGTCCGCTGGTGACGGCAGCGCGTCGGCGTTCCTGCGCATACAGGAAAAAAACTACCAGACGGTCACCGTGGCCGAACCGCTCAACCTGCATGGCTGGCAGGTGATCGATGAATTGAACCGATTGATGGCAGGCCAGCCGGTAAGCGGCTTTGTCGCACCGGTTCACTTGGTCAATGCCGACAATATCGCGCTCGACGGCGGGACGAAGCTCCTGTATGACCCGGCCAATGGTTATCGAGACATCTATCGATTCCAATGGAATCGCTGAGACCTGGACGCTGCTGACGGAAGAGGAGACTGGCCGTCTCCTTTGCCGTCAACGACCTGTCGAAAATAATTTCACCCACCTGTCGATTCCGGCCGTTGCCATTCGATTAGTCCGTAGAGCCGCCACACGGGCGGCTTGATCCATCCATTCTCAGGAGATTCGAGCATGCGATTTATGGTGATCGTCAAGGCCAGTCCGGAATCCGAAGCTGGAGAAATGCCCAGCGAAGAACTGCTGGCGGCCATGGGCGCCTACAACGAAGAACTGGTCAAGGCCGGGGTGATGCTTGCCGGCGAAGGCCTGCATCCCAGCGCCGAAGGCGTGCGTGTGCAGTTTTCCGGCAAGGACCGGGCGGTGATCGATGGGCCCTTTGCTGAAACCAAGGAACTGATCGCCGGCTTCTGGATCTTCAAGGTCCAGTCATTGCAGGAGGCCATCGACTGGGTCAAGCGCTGCCCCAATCCAATGGTCAGCGACAGTGAAATCGAAATCCGCCAGATTTTCGAACTCGAAGAGTTCGGCGAGACCTTTACCCCCGAGTTGCGCGAGCAGGAAGAACGCTTGCGGGCGCAGATATCCGGTCAATCATGAAATCGGAAACAGGAGATCCCACCATGAGAATCATCCCTTACCTGACCTTCAACGGCCAATGCAAGGAAGCCTTTGCGTTGTACAAGGAGGTGCTTGGCGGCGAGTTGTTTTCCATGTCCTTTGCCGAGGCGCCGGAAGATGTCGGCATGCCCAAGGACGCAAACCTCATCATGCACACTTGCCTGACCGTGGGCCATTTCAGCCTGATGGCCTCCGACTGCCCGCCGGGCCAGCCGTATGGCAAACCGCAAGGCGTGTCGGTTTCCCTCAATGTCGACAGCGCTGAGGAGGCCGAGCGGCTGTTCAATGGCTTGAGTGCGGGTGGCAGTGTGCAGATGCCCTTGGCGAAGACGTTCTGGGCGGAGCGCTTTGCCATGTTCGAAGACCGTTTCGGGATTGCCTGGATGGTCAATTACGAGGGGAAGCAATAAACAGGAATCCTGCGTCGGGCTGTGCAATAGCCATGTTTCCCATTACGCTGAAAACCCCGTACCCGGTAAAGCACCCAACAGCGTGAAGAAAATCATTCGAGTCGATGACCTCCAGGTGTTCGTGACCACGACGGACGCCGGGAGCTTTTCGGCAGCGGCGCGGTTGTTGGACATCTCTCCGGCGTTGGCCAGCGTCGCGGTGCAGCGGCTGGAGGCGAGCCTGGGGGTGAGGTTGTTCGTGCGCTCTACGCGGCGGCTGCGTTTGTCGGACGACGGTGTGCGTTACCTGGCCCATGCCCGGCAAGCGCTGGAAGCGCTGGGGAATGGCGAGCTGGCCCTGGCACAGGGACGCGACGAAATTGCCGGGACGCTACGGCTGTCGATGCCTTCGGATATCGGGCGCAACCTGTTGCTGCCGTGGCTGGATGAATTCCAACAATTGCATCCCAATGTGCTCTTGCAGTTGCGTGTCAGCGACCAGGTGGCAGATTTGTTCACCGAGCACCTGGACGCGAGCATTCGCTATGGCCAACTGGCCGACTCGAGTCTCGTGTCCCTGGCGCTGGCGCCTTCCAACCGCAGGACTGTGTGCGCATCCCCCGGCTACATTGCACGCCATGGCCTGCCGAAGACGCCCGCGGAGTTAAGCCGGCACAATTGCCTTCGTTACGTGATGGGTGAACAGACTTTCGAGCGCTGGAGTTTCCAGACGCCCGAAGGGCTGGAAACGGTCCAGGTCATGGGTGATCGCACCAGCGACGATGCCGATATCGTCAGGCGTTGGGCGGTATCGGGGCTGGGGGTCGTCTACAAGTCCAAGCTCGATGTCATGGACGATATTCGCGGCGGCCGCCTGGTGGAAGTTTTCCCGCCGGACTACGGCCAGCCGGCGCCGCTCCAACTGGTCTGCGCTCATCGAACCTCGCTGACGCCTGCGGTCCAGGTGTTGAGGTCTTTCCTGGCCGCGCGCTTGGAGCGTTATATCAACGTTGGCAGCCCGCTCCTGACTTAGATTGCGTCGCCAATTCAGCGGCCAACGGCCTCGCGGACGAAATCATCGTAGGTGCGTAGAGGGCGTCCCAGAATGGCTTGCAACCGTTCGACCGTCCCATCTTCGGCCTGCATGCCGAATGTCTGGATGCCGGCCATCATCAGGCGCATGTCGTACGCCAGCCAACTGGGGCCGAACGATGCCATCTGTCCTTCGAAGGCGGCCACGTCGTCACCGCCATAAGCGACTTCGCGACTCAGTGCCAAGCTCCAGGCATGTGCCACGGCTGCACCGGTCAATGCTTGCGGGCCTACAAGTTCCAGCGTGACGCGGTCCAGGGCAGTGGGGGCCTGGTCCCGTCGCAGCAGCTCGGCGACGGCGATATCGGCGATGTCGCGCGCATCGATCATCGAGACGCCCTTCGAGCCGATCGGCATCGGGTAGACGCCGTAGTCACGGAGGGTCTGCTGGACCATGAGCTCGTTCTGCATGAAGTAAGCCGGACGCAGAATGGTCGCCGGAACGCCGTGACTTTCGATCATCCGCTCGACCGTATGCTTGCCGGTGAAGTGCGGTACGTTGGTGAACTTGTCGGCATGGATCACCGACAGGTAGACGATGCGCTCGATACCGGCTTCGCGCGCCAGGTTCAGCGTGATCAGCGCCTGTGTCACTTCATCGGGCGTGACGGCGTTGAGCAAGAACAACGTACGCACCGATGAAAGTGCGGCGCGCATCGACGGTACGTCGGTCAGGTCTGCGATGACTTCGGTGACGCCAGCAGGGAAGTCCCGCTTGCCAGCCTGGCGCACCAGCGCTTTAACCTCGGCGCCCGCTTCGGCGAGCCGCGCAGTGATAAGTGAACCGATGGTGCCCGTGGCGCCTGTGATCAAGATGCTCATATGAATCTCCTGTCGTGGATATACGGGAATGCGTTCCCCGATGACAGGACGATAGGTTGTTGCAGCGGTAAAACGAAGACGCCAATATGTAGACACATTGTCCCGGAAATGGAACACCATGAACCTGAACGCGCTGATCGATTTCGCCTTGGTCGCCACCAATGAAGGGCTTGGAAAGGCTAGTCGGGCGAGCGGCAGGTCGAAAGCGACCTTGTCGCGGCGCATTGCCGACTTGGAGGGGCAGTTGGGCGTCCGGCTGATCGAGCGCAGCGCCCGTGGCCTGAAGCTCACCGAAGCTGGGGAGATGCTGATTGCCCGGACCGAAGGCCCGTTGGGCGAGGTGATCGAGGCCATGGCGGCGGCGCAGGAAGGGCTGTCCACGCCGCGCGGACGCTTGCGGGTGGCTGCCCCGGTGTTGTTTTCGCAACTGGCGATGGGGCGCATTGGGGCTGAGTTCTGTGCGGCCTACCCGCAGGTTTCGCTCGATGTCGTGGCCGAGGATCGGTTGGTCGACCTGGTCGAGGAACAATACGATGTGGCCATCCGGATCAATCCCACCCCGGACAGCAGTCTGGTCGGAAGATGTTTCGCCAAGGACCGGTTGGTGGTCGTGGCCGCGCCAGGAATCGCCAAGCCGAAACCCGGTGCGGTCAGGCCGGTTCCCAGTATCGTGTTCTCGAACTTTCAACCGACCCACTGGAATCTCGATGACGGGCGCTTGATCCTCGAGCCTGTTCCCAAGCTATGGTTTTCCTCCTTCCTGATGATTCGCGACGCGGCTATCGCCGGGGGCGGGGCGGCACTCATTCCGCAATCCATCGCCGGAAGTCAACTTGCACGTGGCGAGTTGGTTCAATGGGGGACGGTATCGGAGGTTGAAGCGCAGCTCTGGGTATTGCACACGTCCAGGCGCCTGGTGGCACCGAAAGTTCGCGCATTCGTCGATTTCATGTGCGCCAGGTATCTGGACATGTCATTGGTGCTGGAAGGATAAAAGACTGCACGTCAACTTAGGGTTACGGCTGTTCCTTCACCTTGGTAGAGACGACTGCTTCGTAACTTCCCGCGGGCGCCACTTCGTTTGTGACCCACAACCGCTCACTGCGGCATTTATATTTAACGCCTTTGCGCGGGACCATTTCCCTGGCCGTGTCGATACACATTTCCCTGGAGGAATAGGTGGGTCCGGTTTTTCGCTCTTCGACACAGCCTTCCATGCCACTACAGATCGTCATGACGAGAAAATAGACAGTCATCATCCTAATGTTGCTCCATCGAGCGATGCGGTTAGTTACGTCCTGTGTCAGCGCGGGTGCGCGCCTGAACGCACAGTGATACCCGGCGGATGATGAGCTTGCCCCTGAATCTTCAGCAATGGGACGCCAGTGCCATCTGTCGGAAAAATGGCACCTTATTTAAAAATTTATATAGGTGCCATTTGTGTGACGGTTTGTTGGCGCCACGAAGGCTGCCATGAAGCGTTTTTTATACCCCTGCGAGGCGGCATGTTCGAGTCGGTAAACGCCGGTGTTTATATAAATCAACTCAGGGTTCCTAACGTGAAGGAACGGGCCTTGGCGCCTGTGTTACATGTCTCATAGTTGAAGTTGCGGACCTTCCTAAGTTATTCAATAAACCTCGAGAAGTTACAGCGCAAGAGTATTCGCGGGCGAGGCTATATGGACAAAATCTGTCCACTTGTCAACGTAGTTTCAGCCCCTATTATTGGCGCACTGAGTCGCCAAGAAGAGGGTGTTATGGGGCAGTTATTTGAAGGTTGCATAAAGGTGATCGTTCCCTGTGGTTCGTTGGGGGCGGGTGTTCGCGAAGAAGAAATTGCTTATGGATTGGCGGCGGGGGCGCAAGTCATCGCTACGGACGCCGGTTCAACCGATAGCGGTGCGGCTTATCTGGCACTTGGAAAATCCAAGAACAACCGAGGCGCGGTCAAGCGCGACCTGACAATTCTGATGAAAGCCCAGGCGCAGTCCGGCGTGCCGATAATTGTTGGCACCGCGGGGCAGGCAGGCGGAGATCTCAACTTGGATTGGACGCGAGATATTGCCCTTGAAGTTGCTGCAGAGTTGGGCGTGTCACCAAAAATTGCGCTCATCTATTGCGAGCAAGACAAGCAGACAGTTAAAAAACTGAACGCTGAAGGTCGTATCAAGCCGCTGCCGCCTCATGGAAGTCTGGAAGACGCGACGGTGGACAATTGTGAACACATTGTCGCGGCGCTTGGGGTGGAACCCTTTCTCGCCGCCCTCGATGCTGGCGCGGACATAATCCTGGCGGGTCGTTCTACCGATACTGCGGTCATCGCCTGTTATCCCATCTGGAAGGGCGCGCCGTGGGGGCCTTCCTGGCACGCCGGCAAAACCGGTGAATGCGGCGTGCAGTGCGCCGTCAACCCGACACTGGGATCGGGCATCCTGCTGAGTGTCGATGCGAACGGCTTCGAAGTCGAACCCTTGAGCCAAGACAATCAATGCACCCCTCATAGCGTATCGGCCCACATGCTCTACGAGAACAGCGATCCGTTCCGGTTGATCGAGCCAGGCGGCATCCTGAATGTTGCCCAGGCGCGTTATACCGCTCTCAATGGCCGCGCCGTTCGAGTGGAGGGCTCGCGCTGGGAAGAAATGCCCTACACCATGAAGTTGGAAGGCGCCTCGGCTGGTTTATATCAAACGATCATGCTGGTGGGCATCCAGGATCCCGATGTGCTCAATGATATCGATGGTTTTCACGATCGATTGCTTGAAGCCCTCCATACAAGAACGCGCCAGTCCATACCCGCCGAGGAATTGGGCGAATTTCATATTTCCCTGCGGATGTACGGATGGAATGGCGTTACGGGTGCAGCGCCTGCTGTTGGGACATTGCCCCCGCCTGAAGTGGGTATGTTGTTTGTCGCCACTGCCGCGACCCAGGAAATGGCCAATACAATCGCTCAAGCCTGTAATCCCTATTTTTTCCATTACCCCAGTGTCATGGGCAAGGAACTGCCTTCCTATGGGTTTGCCTTTACACCAGCCGATATACCTCGTGGGCAGATATTCGAGTTCAAGTTGAATCACGTCGTGCAACTTGAAGATCCATTGGAATTGGTACGTCTGAAATGGATTGATCTATCAGAAAAGTCGACGGCTATACAGGAGCTTGCACAGTGATCAAGTTGCGTGATGTCTGTCGGCATGTCCGATCCAAACAAGCGGGGCCGTTCTGGATTACTTTCGATATCTTCTTCGATGGGCGCGAGAATTTTGAGCGTTATTCCGATTGCGCCGCACTGTCTCCCGCGCAATTCGCAAGGCTCTACGGCACCGATCCCGAACGGGTCAAGCGCGTTGCCGTGCCCGACCTGGAAATGGTCAAGATCTCTTATCCGCGGGCAACGCCGCAGGGCGGCATGGTCGAGCGCGACATGCATGCCGGCCAGCAATACGTCCGCCTGCTCGACGTGATGGTCGAGTAAGACTCCCTACGCCAAGTGGCGCCTGGATTTGTTCGCCTCACGGACGAGGCCTGACCCACCCATACCTGAGGTAACCATGACGGACTCGACCGTTGCTATGCGGCTGGCGCAATACGCCCACGAATTCAGGAAGCAAAGGCTGCCCGCAAACATCATCCACCTGGTACGCCAGCGCTTTATCGATAGCCTGGCCTGCGTGCTGGGCGCCTACGGGGCTGACCCGGTAACGGCTGCCGTGTGTTACGCCGCCGCCAACACCGCGACATCCTCCAGCGTCTTCGGCACGGATCTGAAAACGACGCCGGAAATCGCCGCCTTCGCCAACGGCCTGATGGTCCGCTTCCTCGACTATAACGACGGCTACATGGGCAAGGAACCGGGCCACCCCAGTGACAACATTCCCGCCTGCCTCGCCGTGGCCCAGGCCGAGGGGGCAACGGGTGCCGAACTGATTTCGGCGATTGTCCTGGCCTACGAGATCCAGATGCGGTTGCAGGATGCGGCCAGCTTGAACAAGCGTGGCTGGGACCACGTCAATTACATCAATGTCTCGATGGCGGTGGCGGCTTCGAACCTGATGAAACTCGACGTGGTCCAGACTGAGCAAGCGATCAATATTGCCCTGAGCGGGCATCTGGCGATGCGCCAGGTGCGCAGTGGGTCGTTGTCCGACTGGAAGGGGTGCTCTGCAGCCAATGCCGCACGCAACGCTATTTTCGCCGCCCAACTGGCGCGCCATGGCATGACGGGGCCGTCACCGGTCTTTGAAGGTGAGATGGGCTTCTTCAAGCAGGTCTCGGGACCGTTCGAACTGGATACCGAGCGTTTTGGTACGCCTGACAATGGCGATTACGCCATATGCCGCTCTTTGACCAAGACATTTCCCACCAATGGCGAGCTGCATACGGCTGTCTGGGCTGCGCTTGATCTACGAAAACGGATCGACGGGGTGGATGAGATTGCCGCCATTACCATCGAAACCTCGGAATTCAACCGCCGGGTACTGGCCGATACGCCGGAGAAATGGTTGCCGAAAACCAGGGAAACGGCGGACCATAGCCTGCCTTACAACGTCGCCCGGGCATTGCTCGATGGCGACATCACGATAGGCTCGTATTCTGCTGAAAAAATTGCCGATCCAGCGGCGATTGCCTTGATGGGCAAAATCGTTGTCGCTGAGGATCCGGCGCTGACTGCACTGTTCCCACGGCACCTGGCCAATCGTGTCAGCGTGACCCTGGTGTCAGGCGAGCAAGTGGTGAGTGAGATGATCACCGGGCCCGGATCCGTCGAAACCCCGATGAGCGACGGTGATTTCGAGCGAAAATTCGTACGCATGGCAGCGCCGCATATCGATGCAACGGCCCAGGCCCGGGTGCTGGGGTTCGTTGCCCGGCTTGAAGAACAAAACGAGTTCGAATCGCTGTTCGCGGCGATGGCGGTCTCGTAGCGGGATTGGCGCTCCCCAACGGGGCTCGCAGGAAGCGGCCAAGCTGGGGCTCAACGGCGACCGATTCTGGTCGCCGTCGGCAAGGTCCCCGTATACCGCGCGCGGGGACGAGCGTCGTGGTGTTGGTTGTATTGCTCGCTGGCGTGGGCTATCCAACCGATCGAACGCCCGACGCCCCCCAGGGAAATTTCCTGTCCACGCAGCCCCAGTTTCCGGCCAATGAAACTCACCATGAGAATGAATTCCGGTGGATAGGCAACGAGTTCCGAGGCCACTGAAAAGGCTTTCTGCAACTTGGCAAACTCGCTGTCGCCGTCGAATACCACAGTCAACGCCGCCAGGAGATTGCTGGCACGCGGGTCATTGATTGAATGGACATTGGGGCCGAACCCGACAATATGCCCCTCCTGGCTGTAGCGCTGCAGAATGGGTTGGGCAGGGTCTGGGGCCGTGCAGATTTCCTCGATCATCCTGCTGGCGGCTTCATTTCTTCCGTAGGCGACCTTATGGCCCCGGGCCGCTGCAAGCCCGGCGATCACCGCGTAGTAAGGCGTAGCGCCGGTGGTGGCGGCGACGCGGACGCTGTGGGTGGCGTGGTCCAGTTCATGATCGATGCTGAGAATCAGCAGGCGCCGGATCAGGTCGGCATGGGCAGGCGGGGCGCCGCAGGCCTGGGTGATGAATTCATGCAAGGGTTGCGTGCTCGGTTCGGTCGCGCCCACCACCAACGCGGCAAACCATCTCACGACGTCGGCGCCCGTGCGGGCGTAACTGTCAGTGGAAAGATCGAACGCCTTCGGGTTTTCTCGCTGCACCAGGGGGAAAAGCGCGATGGCTTTCTCTTGTGCGGACATGTGCTCATAGATCTTCAACAGCTTGGCAGCATCTTTCGGTGCGCGAGGCAATGACGTGCCGAAGGCCGAAGGCACTTGCCAGATCAATTCGGCGACCTCTTCAACCGTCGCGTGATCGGCCAGTTCGAGGACGTCGTGTCCCCGGTAGAACAGCCCGTCATCGGTGATCAGCGTAATCGCACTGTCCGACGGCGACGGGCGTTTCGCAGCCTGTTTCTCGCCCGCCGGGCCTTTTACCAGACGCTGGATGTCCTCGGCCCAGTAGCGACGTTTGGGCGAACCGGCAATCTTGATCGAGCGGATGTTCTTGCGACTGACATAGGCGTACAGCGTTGGAAGGCTGACCCCAAGCAGGGCCGCGGCTTGCTCTGCCGAGAGGTAAAGGTTTTCTTGATCTGGCATGACGAATCCGATCAGGTTGATTGGGTTTTGTGCATGTTTATTAAATATACCGAGAATTCATCAATGTCTATCGGCGCGTCAGTTTCTTCGGGATCAGGGCAAAAGTTGCACGCAGGGATCGCAATTGATCCGCTGCAAAACAGCTGGATGTTGACGAAAAAAATCAAGATTTACAGCCATTCCACCCCTATGTAGATTTCGGCTGCGCAAGAGCTGTTCACATTGATTTTCGATGACATCGATAACAATAAAAACGAGAAGGTGACACGCATGGCTTGGTTAGGTTTCGCAATGGTCGTCACGTTTATGGCTTTGATCATAAGCAAGCGACTTTCTGCCGTGACGGCACTCATCCTCGTTCCAGTTGCTTTTGGACTGGCCAGTGGGGCGGGGCCGGAATTGGGTGGGATGGTGATGAACGGCGTGAAACAGGTCGCGCCCACCGCACTGATGTTGATGTTTGCAATCTTGTACTTCGCAATCATGTTCGACGCCGGGCTGTTTGAACCCGCCGTGCGAAAGATCCTCCGCTACGTAGGCAACGATCCGCTTCGCGTGGTGCTGGGTACCGCGCTGCTGGCCACGGTTATTTCTTTCGACGGGGATGGCGCAACGACGGTGTTGATCGTAACGACGGCGTTCCTGCCGCTTTACCTTCGCCTCGGCATGAACCCGCTGATTCTCGCGCTGATGCTTTTGTTGACCAATACCGTGGTCAATCTCATTCCGTGGGGAGGGCCGGTGGCGCGCGCAGCCAGTGCGCTTCATCTTGATGTCGCGGAGCTGTTCCTGGGCTTGGTGCCAGCCATGTTTGCGGGGCTGCTCTATGCGTTCGTCGTCGCCTTCTGGATCGGCCGCAAAGAGCGGCGGCGGTTGGGTTGGACGCCCGCGTCCAACGGCTCCACAGAGCAAGCCCCCGCATTACCCATCCTGCAATCGGAAACGCACAAACCGAAGCTTTTCTGGATCAACCTCGCGTTGACCGCTGGGCTCATGTACGCCATGGCGACGGGGCTGGCGCCGTTGCCGATGTTGATGATGGTCGGTTTGTCCTTGGCGCTGCTGATCAACTATCCACGCCTGGCGGAGCAGAAGGCCAGAATCGCCGCTCACTCAGAAAGTGTCCTGATGGTCATCGCCCTGATATTCGCGTCAGGTGCATTCACCGGGATCTTGTCAGGCACCGGCATGGTCGATGGCATGTCCGAGAAGATCGTGCACTTGATCCCGGAAAGCGGCGGCCAATATTTCAGCATCATCACCGCACTTGTCGCCTTGCCGCTTAATTTCCTGTTATCCAACGACGCGTTTTTCTTCGGGATCCTGCCCGTGCTCGGGGCCGCCGGCGCCGAATACGGCATCGACCCGATGCACATCGCTCGCGCATCGGTACTGGGCCAGCCGGTGCATGCATTGAGTCCATTGGTCGCGGCGGTTTATTTGATCAGCGCAATCATAAAGCGCGACATGGGTGACATGCAGCGTTATTGCCTGCTCTGGGCCATAGGCAGCAGCCTTGTGCTGATTGTTGCTGCGACTGTTACCCGGGCAATTATCTGATTCATTGATTCGCTACGCCAAAGTTTAACGGGCGCCTTGTTCGCGTCTGCTCACGTCAAAATAAAAATAATAGATGAGGTGGTCGATGAAATCGATTAACGCCGTCGCGATGACGTTCCTGTCAACATTGTTTATATCGGATCTTTGTCTGTCGGCAACGATCAGTCATCCGG
Organism: Pseudomonas sp. SWRI154; assembly: GCF_014268645.1. Taxonomy (NCBI): domain Bacteria; kingdom Pseudomonadati; phylum Pseudomonadota; class Gammaproteobacteria; order Pseudomonadales; family Pseudomonadaceae; genus Pseudomonas; species Pseudomonas sp. SWRI154. The sequence goes on along the minus strand of NZ_JABWQW010000001.1, from coordinate 13,476 downwards.
ACAGGTTTCAGCATGAGGGAAAGTTGAATGCCTATCTTCGCTCGATGTATATCAACACGCGGATATCCAATGACTTGATCGAGGACCGTTTTGGTGGTTTTCCGGATGGCTCGGAGCTGGGCGGAACAGGGGTCGGCGCGATACTGGACTATAACTCCGGTTATTGGGCCGGGGTCGTAGGGTTTGACGCCTCGTTGTATGGCGTGGCGATGATCGATTCAAAAGACAATGGCCGAGACTTGTTTGACGATACCGACGGCACCAACGGCGGTTTCGCAAAAGTAGGCCAGAGTTACTTCAAGTTGCGTTATGCAGGCAACGGTTGGGATGCCGACACTCAAATAGGCCGGGGCCGGTTCGATGCGGGGACATTGGTCACGCTCGATACTCGAATTGTTCCCGGTTCGTACCAGGGTGGCCGCGCCCATTTGAGTTTTACCGAGATGGGGATCGGTCCGCTGCCCGGTACGCTAGGGTTTGAAACCGCCTACATCAACCGCACATCCCCTCGGGACAGGGAAGAATTCGAACACCTGCTGAGCCAGACAGGCGAGGAAATAAAAGACCTCTACACCTATGGCGTCAAGTACGACTTGAAGGCCATCGAGCTTGGTTTTGATCAAGGTGTGTCGCGTGACTTCAATAAGAACACGCGTTATGGGCTGACGCTCAAGGCGCCGCTTGGCGATAAAGCCGGCATCGTGTTCGACACTCAATATTATGAATTCGAAAAAGCCGGGCGGATCTGGGAGCGTGATTGGCAGTCCGGCCAGGCCGCCTATGACGATGACGCGACATGGCTGAACATCAATGTCGGTCTGTTGCTCGACAAACTTCGCCTGGGTGTTTCTTTTTCCGAGACGCACGCGCAGTTGAGCAACGGACAACTCGGTTACGCCTACTTTGACCACGGCGACAACGTCGACGGGAAAATGGACGCGTGGACACGCTCGGGTAACGATTTTAATAACGATGGAGAACGAACCTGGCAACTAGGCGCTGAATATGACTTGAGCGGGCATTCATTGTTGGGTGCTTCATTGGACGGTTTCAAAGTCATGACGATCTACAAGCAAGGTGAGTTTGACGCCACCGATCCCTTTAGCGGCCGGCGCACGAACGTGACCGAGCGGCAAAATGAATACCGTCTCTATTACCGCTTCGATGAAAAAGAGTACGCGGGACTTTCGGTGGGCTTGATTTATATCGACTACCGAATCGACCAGGACTTCGTCGCACTTATCTCCGCGCAAGCCGACAACGTCGTCAGCGGCTCCGAGGCCCGCGTGTATCTGGATTACGCGTTTTGATCATTGGACACCTATATCGGGAGGCCCGAGATGTTTGAACCTCGTCATAAAGTAGTGGTGACACAGCGATTCTTCGACGCCATGGCTAGCGACTTCCTCAAGAGCCATGGCTGTGAGGTCGTCGTCGCGGAACTCGCTCCGGGGCAAGCCGACGGTGACCTGAGTGAACGCCAGCTGACGGATCTCCTGGCGGACGCTGACGGTTGGATCGTCGGGCACGCGAATATCACGTCCAGCCTGTTGGCTTCGCTCCCGCGCTTGCAGGTCATCGCCCGTCGCGGCGTGGGCTACGAACGGGTCGATACAGCAGCGGTAGCAGCGGCGGGGAAGGTGGCGACCATCGCTATCGGCGGCAACGATGCCAGCGTCGCCGACCACACCGTCGCGCTGATGCTTGCCGTCTGTCGTCAACTCAAGCAGTGTCAACTGGGGTTGGCCGCCAACGACTGGTCGATTCCCCTTGGGGGCGATTTGTACCGTAAAACCGTGGGCGTCATCGGCTTGGGCCGGATTGGCCGGGGCGTCCTGCAGCGCTTGTCCGGCTTTGAGGTCAAGCTGCTGATTTATTCTCCTCGACCGGGTAGCGCCCAAGCCGACGGTTGCTTTGTGGACTTGGAAACACTGCTCAAGGAAAGCGACTTCATCACTCTGCATGCACCGCTCAATCCTCAAACCCAGGGGCTGATCGATGGCCGTGCGTTGGCACTGATGAAGCGCTGCGCAGTGCTGATCAACACCGCGCGCGGCGGATTGGTGCGCGATGCCGATCTCCTCGATGCCCTGCGAGAAAAGCGCCTGGCAGGGGCGGGACTCGATGTTTTCGAAAGCGAGTCGGACCCCAGGCTTTCTTCGGTCACTGAACAACTGATCCAGCTCCCGAACGTCGTCGTCACGCCCCATGCCGGGGCATCGACGGTCGAGGGGCTCAATCGCACCAACTTGATTGCCGCCCAATGCGTTGCAGCCGTCCTGGAAGGCCGCAGCCCGCCCAGCCATTGCGTGATCGCTGACGGACGTCGCTGCGAAGGCTCGAAGGAGAACCCATGAACAACTCAATCAAAGTGCTGACACCCACGGGCGCAATAGGTACCGGTTTTCCGAGGGCCGCGTTTGATCTGGCGCTGCTGGAACGGCCGGATGTCATCGCCATGGATGCCGGGTCGACCGATTCCGGGCCGCACTATCTGGGCACCGGCACGACCAAGGCCTCTGCTTCGATACTGCGCGATGAACTGCGCGTGTTCATGCAGGCCCGCGCGGCGCTAGGCGTCCCGCTGATCATCGGCAGTTGCGGCACCTGCGGTTCCGACGCAGGCGTCGATCTGATGCGCGGCCTCTGCGAGGAAATCGCTGTCGAACTGGGCCAGGTGGTACGCATCGCCAGTATCTACAGCGAACAACCGGCAAGCATCGTGAAACAGGCATTGGCGCAGGAGCGCATCAGGCCCTTGCAGCTCGATCATATCGACGATGCCTTGGTCGATCGCTGTTCGCGCATCGTCGCGCTCATGGGCGTGGAACCGTTCATGCACGCGCTTGAAGACGGCGCGGACATCGTCCTTGCCGGACGCTCGACCGACACGGCGGTGATGGCTTCGCTGCCGATCATGCGGGGTGCCCACCAAGGCGCCGCCTGGCACGCTGGAAAGATCCTCGAGTGCGGCGCGTCATGCACAACGACGCCCGCCAACGCGGTGGTGATGGCGTCAATTGACGACACGGGATTCACCATCAAGGCTATCGGCGAGGGCGCCCGGCTGACGCCGCGATCCGTCATGGCCCACATGCTCTATGAAAACAGCAACCCGTACGTACTTGTTGAACCCGGTGGCGTATTGCACGTAGAAGGTGCCGTCTATACCGCCCTGGACGAACAGACCGTGCGCGTCGAAGGTTCGACCTGGCAACCAGGCGAGGACTACACCGTCAAGCTGGAAGGTGCGGCACCGTGCGGTTTCCAATCCGTGGTGATGTGCATTGTCCGCGACCCTGAATACCTTGAACGCTTCGATGAATGGCTCGCCTATCTCGACTCGGTGATGCGCCAGCGCATAGAAAAGCACCTGGGTATCGGTCCCGCCGACTATGACTTGCAGTTTCGCGCCATCGGCAAGAACGCCGCACTGGGGGATCTCGAGTCACGAACGGGCACGCCGGTGGAAATCGGTGTCATGGCGATCGCCACCTCGGCGACGGCCGAGCGCACCAAGGACATGGTCGCTTTGCTCAATCCCTACTTGCTGCACTTTCCGTTGCCCGGCGACAAAGACCTGCCTACCCACGCGTTTCCTTTCTCGCCGGCGTCGATGGACCGGGGCGTGGTGTATGAGTTCGTGCTCAGCCATGTGATGGTCGTGGCGAATCCACTGGCACCTTTTCGCTTTGATATCAGAACAGTCGAGGGCGCGTGAGATGAATACTCTGCAAGCATTGGGCTATGAAATCCGCTCGAAGAATGCCGGGCCGTTTTCCCTGACCATCGATGTGTTCTGCAAGGATGCGCACGCCTTCGCGCAACTGGCAGCGGAGCCAAAGCTACAGGCGCCGGCCATCGCCCAGTTGTTCCGCAGGCCCACGGAGTCGATCGGTGTTTTCCCCATCGAAGCGTTGAACGTGATCAAGATCAGCCTGCCGCGACCGGTGGTGCAGGGCGCCTTGCAGGACCGCGACATGCACGGCGCCCAGTGGGCGTTCGTTCTGCTCGACGCACTTCGAACCGGCGGGGACGTTCGGCCATGAGTCGCGCTGGAAGCCTGCCGGTGGACCCGCGGCCGCCGGTTCATGCTGATTTGCTCGCGGTGGCCACGGCGCTGCATGAACAAGGCTTGCTGCCGGTCGTTCAGGGGGATGTGCAGAGCGTCCGTGCGCAACTGGAACGGATCAATGCCTGGGCGGCACGCCGCAGCGTGCCGCTGTCCTACGAACGCACCTTGGGGTTTGCCGTCGATGGCCGGACGGTGCCCTGCAAGCTCTATTGGCCGGAAGGCGATGAGACGCCTTGCTTGATGTTCTACTGCCATGGCGGTGGATTCCGCCACGGGTCGCTCGCCGGCTGGGACGCGCCGCTGCGCCAGTTGGTTCGCGACAGTGGCCTGGCGGTGCTGTCCATCGACTACGCGTTGTCGCCGGAGTATCGCTTTCCGGTCGCATTCAACGAAGTGCTGGCGATCGTCAGCCGGGTCATCAAGCTGGGGACGATCACCGATTGCCCGGTACGCGGTTATGCCTTGGGCGGAGATTCGGCAGGCGCCAACCTCGCCCTGGGCGCTGCCATCGCGCTGCGTGATGCGGGAATTGATGCGCTGCGGCAGTTGTTGCTGTTCTACGGCAGCTACTCGCGGGACATGACCTCCGATTCCTGGCAGCGGCTAGGCGGATACGCTGGCCAGAACCTCTCGGTCGAGACGATGAGTGCCTATTGGGCGAGCTACCTGGCCAGTGATGAGGATGACTGGCGCGTGCAGCCGATCATCGCCGACTTGGCGGGCCTCCCACCGGTGCGATTGGTCGTTGGTGAGCTGGACCCGTTGCTGGATGAAAACCGCGAACTGGCGAATCGACTGAAAAGCGCAGGCGTGGCGACGAGCCTGCAAGTGCTCGCGAACATGACCCACGGGTTTGTCCGATTCAACGAGGTGGCCCCCGTCGTGCGCAACGTCATCGCTGCGCAGGGCAGCGTCTTGCGCAAGGCTCTTTCCGGTCAGGCGAACGTCTCATGAATATTTTCCAAATCGCGTTCCTCACACGCCTCTGCATCGGTGCGTTCGTTGGCGTGACGGCCAGTGCCATGGCGGCCGGTACGCTGCCGGTCGGCCCTGCGGCAGGGGATATGATGCTGTCGCCGTTCTATCGCTGGGCAGGGCCGATGCCCGGATTGCCCGGTGCCGTGCTGCGCAGCGAGACCCTGCCGGTGCAGCCGCAGATGCCCGCCGCCGCTCAGGCCTTGCGCCTGCTCTACAGCTCCACCGACTCACGCTGGCACTCCGGCCTCGTTCCGGTCAGCGGGGCGTTGTACCTGCCGGCGGGCAAGCCTCCCATCGACGGTTGGCCGCTACTGGCCTGGGCCCACGGTACGCTGGGGATCGCCGATGTTTGCGCACCGTCCTGGGCGGGATGGCGCGAGCGTGATTCGGCCTACATCAACCGCTGGCTGGCCCACGGGTTCGCTGTTGTCGCCACCGACTACCAAGGCTTGGGAGGTCCGGGGCCGCATCCCTATACATTCTGGCAAGCCGAGGGGCGCTCGGTGCTGGACTCGATCCGCGCCGCCCGGGCAATCAGGCCAGGGCTCATCGCCAAGCGCGTGATCCTCGCCGGACAATCCCAGGGCGCAGGGGCGGCTCTGGGCGCGGCGATCCTCGCTGGCAGCTATGCACCGGAACTCCCCATCTTCGGTGCGGTGCTTACCGCTGCGAACAGTACGTTCCCCCAAGGGCCGATTGCGCTGGCGCCACGCCAGTCCAATACGCTGTTCCTCGCGTTGGCGTCCGGCGCCCTGGGCGACGACGGGCCACGGATAGAGGAAATCCTGACAGACGATGGCCTGGAACTGCTAAGGGTCGCCCGGCAGGGTTGTACCCGGGACATCGCCGCCAAATCCAAGGAATTGCAGATCGGTTCATTTGCCGAGCTTCTGACCATCGCTCCCGAAGCGTTGACTGCGCTGCGCACACCGATGACTGATATACCCCAAGCGTCGGTTGCTTTCCCATTGTTCATTGCCACGGGCCAGGCGGATCGAACCATCACGCCAGAACGGCAATACGCAGTCGCGGCAGCCCTGTGCGCCGCCGATAACGACGTCATCTGGCGCACCTATGAGGGGCTGGGGCATGACGGCGTGCTTCATGGCTCGTTGGACGATGCCTTTGCCTTTGTCGAGGCCTGGCTCGACGGGGCAGGCCATGGCTCGAATTGCTCCACCCTGAAAAGGCCCGGTCCGCCGGGTGCGAGAAATCCGGACGCGCCGTTCAACGGTGATTGAGCGAGCAAGGCGTTGCGTAGATGGGTACACGATTGCAACGAATGTCGGTCCAAAGCCTCATATGACTAATAAGCGCCGCCCCTGAGCCCAGGGGCGGTGCGACTTTTTCATCAGGACAGGCGATTTTTTTATGACGATGGCTGAGAAAAATCATGTCGACTGGCTGGTCGAACAATCGATGCTTCACGCTGCGAGACAGCGAGCCAAGCTTTACTCGGGGCAAGGTCGCTTGTGGCAGCAGCCCTTCGCGCATACCCGTCCTCGCGATGCGTCTGCGCTTTCGTCGGTGTGGTTTACCGCGTACCCGGCATCCATCGTCACCCGTGAAAATGGCACGGTGCTCGAGGCACTGGGAGACGAAACCTTGTGGCATGCGTTGTCGAAAATCGGTATCCAGGGCATTCACAACGGGCCGTTGAAAAGGTCTGGCGGGCTTCAGGGCACCGAGTTCACGCCAACCATCGATGGCAACTTTGACCGCATCAGCTTCGACATCGACCCCGACCTGGGGACCGATGCGCAGCTCCAAGCGTTGACCCGCATGGCCGCCGCGCATAACGCGGTGGTCATCGATGACGTCATCCCGTCCCATACCGGCAAGGGCGCGGATTTCCGCCTGGCGGAGATGGCCTATGAAGACTATCCAGGGCTCTACCACATGGTCGAGATCCGTGAGGAGGACTGGCCGCTGCTGCCCGAAGTCGGGGAGGGGCGCGATGCGCAGAACCTCACCGCGCAGCAAGTGGACGCCCTTCGGGACAAGCACTACATCGTCGGCCAGTTGCAACGGGTGATCTTCTTCGAACCCGGCGTCAAGGAAACCGATTGGAGCGCGACACCGGTCGTCATGGGCGTCGATGGCAAACCGCGGCGTTGGGTCTATCTGCATTACTTCAAGGAAGGCCAGCCGTCGTTGAACTGGCTTGACCCGACGTTTGCCGCGCAGCAGATGATCATCGGCGACGCGTTGCACGCCGTAGATGTCATGGGGGCGAAGATCCTCCGTCTGGATGCCAATGGGTTCCTCGGTGTGGAGCGCAAGCTCGATGGTACTGCCTGGTCTGAAAGCCATCCACTGTCGATTACTGGCAACCAATTGCTTGGCGGTGCGATTCGCAAGGCAGGCGGTTTCAGTTTCCAGGAACTGAACCTGACCTTGGACGACATTGCTGCCATGTCCCACGGTGGGGCAGACCTGTCCTACGACTTCATCACCCGTCCGGCCTATCAGCATGCGTTGCTGATGGGCGACACGGAATTCCTGCGCTTGATGCTGCGCCAGATGCACGCCTTCGGCATCGACCCGGGATCGCTGATCCACGCGTTGCAGAATCATGACGAACTGACCCTGGAACTGGTGCATTTCTGGACACTGCACGCTCACGATACCTACCTGTATCAAGGCCAGACCTTTCCCGGCAGCATCTTGCGCGAGCACATCCGCGAACAGATGTACGAGCGCCTGTCCGGCGAGCATGCGCCGTACAACCTCAAATTCGTCACCAATGGCGTCTCTTGTACGACAGCGAGCATCATCACCGCCGCCTTGGGCATTCGTGACCTCGATGCGATCACGGCGGCCGATATCCAGCAGATCCGCCAGGTCCATCTCCTGCTGGTGATGTTCAACGCCATGCAGCCGGGGGTGTTCGCCTTGTCGGGTTGGGATCTGGTGGGCGCACTGCCGTTGCCGGCGGAACAGGTCGAGCACCTGATGCGCGACGGCGACACGCGCTGGATTCATCGCGGTGCCTACGACCTGGTGGACCTCAACCCGCAAGCACCGTTGTCGGCCGGTGAGATGCCTCGCCCGAAAACCTTGTACGGCAGCCTGCCGAGCCAGTTGAAGGACCCGGACTCGTTCGCTTCGCAACTGCGCCGGATCCTGGCCGCGCGCCGCGCCTACGACATCGCCGCCAGCCGCCAGATACTCATACCGGACGTCGAGCATCCGGGGCTGTTGATCATGGTCCATGAGTTGCCGGCCGGCAAAGGTACGCAAATCACCGCGCTGAACTTCGGCTCGACGGCCATCACCGAAACCCTGCACCTGCCCGGTATCGCACCGGGGCCGGTGGTGGACATCATCAACGAGCGGGTCGAAGGCGACCTCACGCCAGAAGGTGAATTCACCATTACGCTGGATGCATTCGAAGGCTTGGCGCTGCGGGTGGTGAGCAGTTCGCCGATGATGTAGGGCGAGGGGAAGCGAGGAAGTGTATGAGAGTTAAAGGGAATTCATAGAAAAGTATCAATGTGCCACTAATGTTATCAGCGTAGCTGCCGACACAAGCAGCATCGTTTTTAATCATAAGGACTTGATACATGTTTTCTCATACGCTTCGTACCCTGGCAGCATTGACTGTACTTGCCTGCCTGACGCTCACCGGCTGCGCCCACGTCCAACCCCCGGTACCGCTGGACAAACAGTTCTGGGATGCCAAGGAACCGACCATTGGCGTGGCCATTAATGTGATACCCGAGCCCGTCCTCGCGTTAACCGGCAACCAGGGACTGCTGGACCTGGCCATCAACAAGGGCGTCAACAGCAAGCTCAGCGATAATGTCGAGAAATGGCAGGTGCGTGACCTCAACACGTTGCCAGACGCCATTGTCACCAGGTTGCAAGCCAAGGGTTACAAGGCCAAGCGCATCAACGAGCCGGTGGATCTGAGCAAATACAAAGAAGTGAGTTTTCGCGAAGGCTACACCGCCCGCGACCTGACATCGATCAAGGCCACCTACGGTGTCGATCGCCTGCTGTTGGTCAACGTGATCGGGACCGGCGCCACCCGTAGTTATTACAGCGTCGTGCCAACCAGCGTGCCCATGGCGCAGGTGTTTGGGCAGGGCATGGTGGTCGATCTGGCCGATAACAAGTTGTTGTGGTTCAAGCCGTTTGCTGTCGTACAGGCCGCCCAGGGCGAATGGGACGAGCCTGACTATCCTAATCTGACCAACGCCTTTTATCAGGCCATGGACTCGAGCCGCCAGCAAATGATCACGCCGTTCGAACAATGAACCGTGAATTGATGGCGGTCGGCTTGCTCGCCCTGCTGATGGTGGGGGGATGCGCGCAGAAGTCGGCACCGCTGGCCGGTTTCAAATCACCGGATGCGGTGTCCTACGTCCAGGCCCATGGCGTCAAGGTGGATCTCCAACTGCCGCAGGCATTTGTCGGTGCCAGCACGGTGGTCGACGCCGAGGCCGCGCAGAAGGCCGCGTCGTCGAGCCATACCCTGGTTGCCAGTTCCGGCAACAGCGCCGGGCTCGCCGGTTTGCTGGTTGCCAGCCTGATCAATACCCAGATGGGCAGCGGCAGCTTGCAGCGCGATGCGGAAAATACCGCCGCCAAGGAGTCGCGCCCGCTGGCGGATCTGCTGGCTGGCGTGCCGTTGCAGGAGCGCCTGCAACAGCGCTTCCAGCAGGCATCGCTGGCGGCCGGCCTCAAGCAGGGGACGGGCGACATCAACGCCCGGCTGGTCATCGAACCTAAACTGATGCTCACACCTGATCGTGGCAGCTTCGTGCTGATCAATCAGGTGCAGGTCCAGGATATCGCCGGTTCGGCGCTGTATCGCATGCGCATCGAAGTCTCCAGCCAGCCGATCAGGCGCTGCGGCAAGCGTTGCATTGATGATGGCGAGCTGGATCTGGCGCAAGTGACGACAGTGCTCAACGAATGCATTGACGAGTCGATGCGGGTGCTGGCAACCGACCTGATGTTACCGGCGCCGCCGGAAGCGGCCCAGGAAACCCTGCGTTACGTGCTGGATGGACAGCGCGTGGTCGAGCGCGGTTATCAGTTGGTCAACAACGGCAGTTACTGGCGTTATCGCAACCTCTACGGCGCGGTAAAGTCGGTGCCGGTGCCGTTCGAAGACGCGCTGACCCAAGAGCAATTGAAGAAGGTTTACGGTCGTTGAGCCTGACTCATCCCAGGTTGCCGTGCCCGATGCCGCCGCTCAACGCTTCTCCTTCATGATCCGCTCGACTTCGCCCGATGCCTTGAGCGCTTCGAACGCGCGCTGGGCCCTGGCGACAGTCTCGTCCGGCGTGCTCAGGCTGAAAGCCAGGTAGACCCGGTGGGGCTGTTCCTCGAGGGCATAGACTTCCTCCAACTGATTGAAATCCATCTGCGCGTCCTGGCTCATCAGGCGTGCCGTGTTCTCCGGCATTGGCACCAATTGAACCTGGCGGTTCAACAGTTTCTGAAAGTTGTCGTGGTTGTTCGCCGACACGACCAGCCGGCTGAAACCACGGTCTTGCAGATAGATCTGCTTGGCGTCATTGCGTATCACGCCGATGCTGTACTGCTTGGCCTCTTCAAGGTTGTGGACAGTGATGGGGGCGGCGTCGCGCAGCTTGTAGAGGCGGCTGGTGGAACGATGGATTTCACCGACCCACTTGAACAGCTGCTCGCGGGCAGGGGTGCGGTCCAGTGGAAAGATCAACACGTTGGGCTCGCGCAACGCCATCTCGTAGGCCCGCGCCCAGGGATACAGCGCCATGCGAAAGTCGCTGAGGTTGGCCTGTTTCAGCGTGTCGGCGGCGATATGGATACCGGGGCCGACCAGTTTGTCATCGCGCAGATAAGCGTACAGCGAGTCCTCGGTCACGACCTCGATGGTTTCGGCCTGGCCTTTGAGGCTAATCAAGGCCAGGAGTACGCAGGAGCAGAGCATCAGAGAGTGGCGCATACAGACCTCGACGTTGACGATGATTTATAGAGAGACGCGATTGCGCCCCTGGTGCTTGGCTCGATACAACGCCTGGTCTGCGCGCTGCATCAGTTGATCGAAATGATCCATGGCCTCGGGGTCCAGTTCGGCGACGCCGATGCTCAACGTGACGAAAGGCGAGACCGATGAGCCGCTGTGGGGCAGTTCCCGCTCCGCCAGGGCGACGCGTAGCCGTTGAGCCGCGTCGCAAGCCTGTTGTGCATTGATGTTGGGCAGTACGACGACGAACTCCTCGCCACCGACGCGCGCGACCAGTTCGCCGGAGCGCCCGAACACGTCACGCAGGGTTTCGGCAATCTGCTGCAAGCACTGGTCGCCGTTCATGTGGCCGTAGGTGTCGTTGTAGATCTTGAAAAAATCCACGTCGCACATGAGCACGGCCAACGGCGTGTGGTGGCGGACCGCGCGGCGAAATTCGATTTCCTTCAGCTCGTCGAAATGGCGACGATTGGCCAGTCCCGTCAGGGCATCGTGACGCGACAAGGCTTCGAGGGCCTGGTTGGCCGCCCGGAGTTCCGCCGTGCGCGCCTCGACCAGCTCAACCAACTGATCGCGACTGGCGGCGATTGCCAGTTCGTCCGTCCGTTGGCGCTCAAGGTGGGCGTGGAGATTGTCTTGCAGCTCATTGACCTGGGATTCGAGCAGGCTCAGTTCGTCCTGGCGGTCCACCGAGCGTTGCAACTTGAGGTGATGCTTGAGGGTCTGCGGAGCGAGTTCGCCCAAATGCCGGGCGATATGCACCACGTGGATCGTCACCAGCCGGTTGAACATGGTCATGACCAGCCCGGCGAGCAGCATCGATTGGATGATCTGAGTGATGACGATGCTGCGCGCTTCGCCCCACAGGCGCTTCCAGAGCAGTTGGTTGTCGCCTTCGATGGTCAGCTCACCGACTTTTTCATGCGCTCCGAGATAGGGCTGAGCGATCAGTTGGCGCTGCAGCACCGGGGCCGCGCCCGCGTTGCCGGTGGTGTAGCGATTGCGCTCGATGATTTGCGGCGAACGGCCGGGCCGCAGGACATTCAGCACCACGCGTCCGACCGGCGCGGCATTCGCGACACTGTTGAGCTGCTTGTCGAGGGATTCGCTGTCCATTTCCCAAATGGCGTGGGCCAAGGTGTCTTGGAACACCTGGTCGATCAGGCCAAGCTCGGAATTCATCTCCGCCAAATTGCTTTCCCAGGCCAGCCAGGTGCGCCACGTCACCATCGCCAGGGTAAAAAACAGGCAGAACAACAAGGTCGCCAACACCAGGCGCCGTCCCAAGGAGCTGAGTGCCTTGGTCGGTGATCGTTGAGAGGAGCCCGGTCCGAAGTTGCTGTCCATCTCATAACCACTTGCGCGCGATGGCGTCGTAGACGCCGTTGCGACGAATGGTCTCCAGGCCGGCGCGGAATTTCTCGACAGTCTGCGCAGGTGTGTTGCGGCTGAACGCCATGTTCAAGCCGTCAGCGCTGCTGAGCTCGGGCAGTGGCAGCGACTTGATCAATACTTTTTCCGGATCTTCGCCATTCTGGCGAGTCAGGTACAAGGCATTGAGTTCGTTGGAAATCCACAACTCCACATGATCGACCTTGAGCTTGCGGTAGTTATGTTCGTATTTGCTGCTGGACTGCAACTCCTCGCCGATGCGAAAACCCTTCGAGATGAGAAATTGCTCCCCCACGTCCTGGTTGACGGTCGCGATCTGGTAACCGTGGGCATCGGCCAGGGAGTTGAGCTTCACCGGCCGTTCGGCCAGCGAGTAGATATACCATTGGGTCGGGGCGATGGCGCCGATCCACTGGAACAGGGATTCGCGCGCGGGTGTGCGGACGATCGAATAGATCAACACGTTGCTTTCATTGAGCGCCAGTTCGTAGGCGCGCGCCCAGGGCATGGGCTGGATCGAAGCCTCGACACCGATTTCCTTGAGCACGGCCTCGACCACCTCGGTGCTCATGCCCGTCACTCGACCATTCTGGGTCATGTTATAGGGCGGCAACTCCTCCGTCACAATGCGCAACGGCGGCTCTGCTGCGATGGCCGATGCCGATCCACCTGCAATCAGGAGCACCAAGGCAACCATCGTCAGTAAACGGTTAAGCTGCAGAACCATTGATCATTACCCTATGCAACCAGCAGAGCCTGGCGAGGCCGGAGGGCCGCCGTCATAAAGGTTATCGGCCAGGCCGGAGACTGCTTGAGCAGGCCTTCAAATGCAGGGGGCGGACCGCTCTAACACGTGGCCGCGAGAACGTATCGCCGGTGAACCTTGCGTCGATACAGCACTCACTTGTCAGGTGGCTGCCTTGGCTCAGCCAACTGTTTTTTGCGTGCGCCAGGCATGGCGCGTTGCGCGTAAGCGCGACCAGCTTGGCTGTGGTGGCCACGCTGGTGACTTGGAGGTGCAAGTCCTCTACACACCCGGCAAGGGGAAGTGTTAGCCAAAGGCAAGGGT